>JANQQB010000211.1 GCA_028285165.1 Rhodobiaceae bacterium | reverse complement strand
GATCGGCATGTCCGACCCGACAACGCTGCGCAGGCGGCGTACCAATTCGCCTTCCGGATCCTGCAGGTATTCCGTCACCATGGCGCCATGCAGGTCGAGATAGACGCCGTCCACCGGCATTGCCTGCTGCACCCCGCTACAGATCTCTGCAGCGATGCGATCGAACGCCGACTGGTCTACCGGCCCGGCCGGTTCCGAACCGGCCCACAGGATCGGGACGAGATCCCAGTCACCCGCCGCATCGATGAAGCCGGCGGTCGGAAAGTTCGCGCCACGAAACGCATCCAGCATGGCCTGGCCGACGGTCATGGCGGGCCAGGCTCCGGCACGCACGAAATCGTCGTAGGTCGTCGGCATCGGAACAAAGGTATTGGTTTCATGCTGAAACCCGGCAATCGCAACGCGCGCGCTCATGCTCTGACAGGGCTCTCTTTCGCTACAGGGATCACGTCCGGCTCAGCCGCATCGCCGGCGCATTGGATGGTTTTTTCAAACAGGGACTGGACGCTGGCGAAGTCGATTTGCCCGGCTGCCGCAATCGCGACAACACGCATGCCACCCTGGCGGTTGCGCGGCGGCACGGTTTCCGTCAATCCGATCTGCCGGCCGGCCTTGTGAAAAGCGATCGCGGTCGGTTCCCCGGGACAATACACAATGCCCTTCAGGCGCAGGATGGCGCTCGGCAATCCATCGAGGATTCGGGACAAGGCGGCTTCATCCGGAAAACCCGGATCGCTGAAACTCCAACTGGAAAAAGTGTCGCCATGGCGCTTATCGGTGCCCTTCAGGGTGACGGCGGGGGCCGGTCGGTCGGGGTCTTGCGGCCCCAGAAGCAAATCGAAGAGGGTGGCCTCGTTCGGATCCACCAAAACCGGTGCCGTCGGGTTCAGGTCCGCAAGGGCCTGGCGCAGATCCGCCAGCAAGGCCGGATTGGCAACATCCGTCTTTGTCAGCCAGAGAGTATGGGCGGCCGCCACCTGGACCGTCATCGTCCGGGTAAGCAACGGGTCGGCGATCTGGTCGGCGAAGTTGACGGTGTCGACCAGCGTGACGATCTGATCGAGCTGCATATCAGGCTCGGCGCGGGCAAAGTCGGCAAGCCGATCCGGCTCGGCGACGCCGCTTGCTTCGATCACAAGATGATCGGGCCGCGGATCGGCGTCCAGCACGCGGTCGAAGGCGGCGAACAGATCGCCGCCCATGGAGCAGCAGACGCAGCCATTGGACAGCGCGATCGTCGTCTCGTCGCGGGCCGTGATGAGATCGGCATCGATGGCGATCTCGCCGAAATCGTTCACGAGCACCATGAGGCGGCGCCGGTCGGCCCGGGTCAGGAGCCGATTCACAAGCGTCGTCTTTCCGGCACCTAGAAACCCGGCAAGGATCGTCACCGGCAATCGGTCTTCCGGGGCGCGCGTCATGCCGTCGGCCGTCCGTCGAGAATTGTTGCGGCAACGACAACATCCTTCAGCGCCGCGGCGGGAACCTCTACTGGATCGTCTTCCAGCACGGCAAAGTCCGCGCGCTTGCCGCATTCGATCGACCCGATTTCGTGATCGAGTTTCAGCGAATAGGCCGCGCCGAGCGTGATTGCGTTGAGCGCCTCGGCCACCGAGATTTTCTGGTTCGGCCCGAGAACCGCGCCGCTTCCGGTCAGCCGGTTGACGGCGCACCAGGCCGTGAACAAGGGACCCATCGGGGTAACCGGCGCATCGGAATGGATGGCCAGCGGCACGCCGAGATCAAGCGCGGTGCGCGCTGCGTTCATGCGCGCGGCCCGGTCGGGCCCAATCGTCGTGTCGGCGTGTTTGTCGCCGAAATAGTGGATGTGATTGGCGAACAGATTGACGCACAGGCCGAGGCCGGCCATGCGGCGGAACTGGGCGGCATCCGCCATCTGGCAATGTTGCAGGACGTGACGGTGGTCGCCGCGCGGCAGATGCGACAGCGTGTTTTCCAAAGCGTCGATCGCCACTTCAGACGCCAGATCGCCGTTGACATGAATATGCATCTGAAGCCCGGCGCGGTGCAGGATATCGGTCAGGCTGCGCAATTGATCCGGTGCTATGTTCCAGATCGCATTGTCCGGGCCATTATAATAATGCGGCCATTTCAGCTGTGCCGTGAAACCCTGGATCGACCCGTCGGTCATGATCTTCACAGCGCCAAGCCGCAGTTTGTCGGTGGACCGCGCACGCAGCGCCAGGGCCCTTTCGGCAATCGCGTCCGGAGATCCCGTCATGGCGTTGAGCGCAGGCACCATGCGGACCGGAAAGCCCGCCTCCCCTGTCAGCGCCGTCAATTCGTCGATGTCGGCGTCGGTCAGTTCGGCAAACAGATCCGTCACGGTCGTGACACCGCATTGGCGGGCGACCGCGCCATAATCGCGAATACCGGCCTCGCCGCGCGACAGGCCGGCAAAGTCGACCTTCATCCGGCGCAACACAGGGAACATGGCCGCCATTTCCTGGAGTTCGCCGGTCGGCTCTCCGTCGGGGCCCTTGTCAACGCCCTCGATGTTCGTTCCCGCATCGTAATGCGCCAGGGCAAGGGCCGCGGAGTTGGCGGTCAGGAGATGAAAGTTCGAGTGGATGACCGCAATCGGCCTGGTCGACGAGACGGTATCCAGGTGATGGCGGTTGAGGCGCTGAGAAGACAGGAAAATCGGGTCGAAGCCCCATGCCACCAGCGGTTCGTCAGGGGCGAGATCCGCTTCGGCCTGCCGCAAACGATCGATCACCGCGTCGATATCGGTCAGGGCCGGCCAGGTCTTCCCCGCCGGATCGATCCGCGTGTGATAGCCCGCATAGACGTACCGCCAGATCCCACCGGCCAGGACATGGGCATGGCCTTCGACAAAGCCCGGCATCAGGACGTGGTCGCGAAAGCGGTCGTCGATCGATGCGGCCCCCCAAGCCTCGGCTTCTGTCGCCGACCCGACGGCCAGGATGCGGCCGTCGCGCACAGCCACATGGGTCGCCTCGGGTCTGTTGACATCCATTGTCAGGACCTTGCGGGCGCGAAAGACGTGAACGGCGTCGGACATGATGTGGCGCGTTGCCCCAGATGCATTTCGATTGGACAGGGGATCGACCGGCACACGCCCGCCGTCGGACCCGCCTGGGCTGGTTCATCCCGGGCCGGATCGGCCGTCACGCAAGCCTAGGCGGGCCATCGGGCAAGCTCAAGCCCGGAAATTATCCGCCCATAAATTCATCACGTTACCCGATATTTCAGCACGACCCCCGATTGACACGACGCCCGTGTGCGTCCCTAGTATGGGCCTCGCCGGCCCGACCGGCCCGTGTCGCGTGCATGAAATCCGTTCGTTCGCGCGGCCAAAAAGGGGAGAAAGATATATGCTTCAATGGACAAGACGTTCGATGCTCGCTGCCGCCGCGATCATCGCACCGCTCGCACTCGGCACAACGGCGGGGGTTTCGGACGCATCCGCCGAAACCGTGCTCAGGGTCATCCCGCACGCGGATTTGAAGAACCTCGATCCGATCTGGACCACGGCGTACATATCGCGCAACCACGGCTATCTGATCTACGATACGCTGTTTGCGATGGATGAAGATTTCAAGCCGCAACCGCAAATGGTCGACACCTACACGGTTTCGGATGACAAGCTCACATGGACCTTCGTCCTGCGCGACGGCCTGAAATGGCATGACGGCGCAGACGTGACCGCGGAAGACTGCATCGCCTCGCTGAAACGCTGGGGCGCGCGCGACGGCATGGGCCAACAATTGTTCGGTGTTATCGAAGAACTCTCCGCGCCGGATGCCAAGACCATCGTGATGAAGCTGCAATCACCGTATGGGCTGGTGCTGGAATCGATCGGCAAGATCTCGTCGAACGTGCCGTTCATGATGCCGAAGCGCATGGCCGAAACCGATCCGTTCGAACAGGTTTCCGAACACATCGGCTCCGGTCCATTCATGTTCAAGGAAGACGAATGGGTACCCGGTTCCAAGGTCGTCTACGTCAAGAACCCGAACTACGTACCGCGCTCGGAACCGCCTTCGGCTGCCTCGGGCGGCAAGATCGCCAAAGTGGATCGGGTCGAGTGGACCTATTTCCCCGACCAGAATACGGCGATGAACGCCCTGATCTCCGGTGAAGTCGACTATTTCGAATCGCCGGCCGTCGACCTCGTGCCGATCCTGTCGGCCAATTCCGACATCGTCGTGGAAGTCAACGACCCGCTCGGCAATATCGGGTTTGCGCGGTTCAACCACCTGCTGCCGCCGTTCGACAATGCGGACGTGCGTCGCGCCGCGCTGATGGCCATGAAACAGGAAGACTACCTGGCCACCGCGGTCGGTGATCAGCAGTTCTGGAAGACCTGCTATTCGGTGTTCCCGTGCGACACGCCGCTGGAAAACGACGTCGGCAGCGACGTGATCTCAGCAGGCGATACGGCAAAGGCCAAGGCCGCCCTGGAAGCCGCCGGCTATGACGGCACGCCGGTCGTCATCATGCAGCCGACCGACATTCCGGTGCTTTCCGCGTTCTCGCTGGTGACCGCGCAAAAGCTGCGGGAAATCGGCATGACGGTGGACCTGCAGGCCATGGACTGGTCGACGCTGACCTCGCGCCGCGCCAAGCGCGATCCGGTTGCCGACGGCGGCTGGAACATGTTCCACACCTGGTGGATCGGCGCGGACGTGATCGATCCGATGTCGATCGCGTTTTCCGGCAATCCGGAAGCGGGCTGGTTCGGCTGGCCGGACGACGCGGAACTGGAAGAGGCACGCAAGGCCTTTACCGTCGCTGAAACTGCCGAAGAAAAGCAGGCTATCGGCAAGAAGGTCCAGGAGCGCCTCTGGGCGATCGGGTCTTCCGGTCACCTTGGCCAGTTCTTCGTACCGGTTGCCTATCGCAGCAACGTCAAGGGCCTCATCAAATCGCCGGTCCAGTTCTTCTGGAACATGTCCGTCGAATAGACCGCACAGGACCGCCCGCACCATCGTGCGGGCGGTCTTTTTTGCAGCCCGGCCGATAGGGGGAGCCGACCATGTATGTCTACGTGCTCAGGCGCATACTGGAAACCATTCCGGTCATGTTCGTCGTGGCGCTGTTCGTCTTCCTTATGTTGCGGCTCGCACCGGGCGATCCGGCAGCGGTCATTGCCGGGGATTATGCAACGGCTGAAGACATTGCCCGAATCCGGGAGCGGCTCGGACTGAACGAACCGATCCACATCCAGTTCATGACCTGGATCGGCAGCCTCGTGCAGGGCGATCTCGGCGTGTCCATCTTCAACCGCCTGCCGGTCACCACCCTGATCGGGCAACGGCTGGAGCCGACGCTGATGCTGGCGCTGACCACGATCCTGTTCACCATCTTCGTGGCCGTGCCGCTCGGAACGCTCGCCGCCTGGAAGGCGGGCAGCCTGATCGACCGATTCGTCATGGTTTTCTCGGTCGCCGGCTTTTCGATCCCGGTCTTCGTGCTGGGTTACATCCTTGTCTACTTCCTCGCCATTGAACTCAGGTGGCTGCCCGTTCAAGGCTATAAAAGCATGTGGGAACACGGGTTCATCGAGTTCATCAAACACATGATCCTGCCCACCCTCACCCTGTCGGTGATTTTCATCGCGCTGATCGCACGCATGACCCGAGCCTCGGTGATGGAGGTGCTGCAGGAAGACTATGTGCGCACGGCGCGCGCCAAGGGGCAAAGCGAATTCAAGATCCTGATGCGGCATGCGCTGCGCAATGCCGCCGTACCCATCGTCACGGTCATCGGTATCGGCATCGCGCTCCTGATCGGCGGCGTCGTGGTAACGGAGAGCGTCTACAACATTCCAGGCCTCGGCAGGCTGGTGCTGGATGCCGTGCTGGCGCGTGACTATCCGATCATCCAGGGGCTGATCCTGTTCTTCAGCTTCATCTATATCCTGATCAACCTGTTGATCGACCTGTCCTATACGTTCTTCGATCCGAGGATCCGGTACTGATGAGCGTTCCCGCGGAAACCAGACCGGCCCTTGAGGTCGAACCTGCACCCAAGACAGCCGGCAGCGGCAACCCGACTGTCCTGTCACTCGTCCTGCGGCATCCGTCGATCCTGTTCGGCGGGGCCCTGCTCCTGGTCATGATCGCTGTTGCCACGATCGGACCGATCTTCACGCTCGATCCGGTGGCCATCAACCCGATCCTCCGGCTGAAGCCGCCCTCGGCGGAAATCTGGTTCGGCACGGATTACCTCGGACGGGATACGTTCGCGCGCGTCATCCACGGGGCGCAGATCTCGCTCGTGATCGGGCTCGCGGTCGCGGTCATCGCAGTGTCGATCGGCCTGTTCCTCGGCCTGATCGCCGGCTACATCCGCGCACTCGACGCGATCATCATGCGGGTCATGGACGGCCTTATGGCCATTCCGGCCATCCTCCTGGCAATCGCCCTGATCTCGCTGTCCGGCGCCACGCTCGGCACGGTGGTCATCGCAATCGTCATCCCGGAAATCCCACGGGTCGTACGCCTCGTCCGGTCCGTTGTCCTGTCGGTGCGCGAAGAACCCTATGTCGAGGCGGCGATCGCGTCCGGGACCCGCCTGCCGCTGATCCTGATCCGGCATATCCTGCCCAACACGGTGGCGCCGCTGATCGTGCAGGCAACCTATATCTGCGGCTCGGCCATGCTGACGGAGGCGATCCTCGGCTTCCTGGGCGCCGGCATCCCACCGGAAATCCCGAGCTGGGGCAACATCATGTCCGAGGGACGGACCTACTTCCAGATTTCCCCGTGGATCATCTTCTATCCCGGCATCGCGCTGGCCCTGACCGTGCTTGCCGTCAACATCGTCGGCGACGGATTGCGCGACACGCTCGATCCCCGCATTGCAAGGAAGATGTAGAGCCATGGCACGCACGAACGGTGCTTCGGATACGGTGCTCGACGTTCGCGGCCTCAGCGTCGAACTGCCGAAAAACGCCGACCGGAAATATGCCGTCGAAAACGTCTCGTTTTCGGTCGGACCGGGTGAGATCGTCTGTGTCGTCGGGGAATCGGGGTCCGGCAAATCCGTGACGGCCCATACCGTCATGGGTCTCATTCCGCGCAAGCAATTGAAGCCGGTCGCCGGCGAGATCCTGCTGGAAGGCCAGGACGTGCTGAAGCAGCCGGAAAAGGTACTGCGCCGGCTACGCGGCGAACGCATGGCAATGATCTTCCAGGAGCCGATGACGGCGCTCAATCCGCTGATGAAGGTCGGCGACCAGATTGCGGAAATGCTGGAGATCCATACCGAGCTGTCCGCGGCCGAGCGCGACGCCAAGGTCCTCGACGTGATGCGCGACGTCAACCTGCCGAAGCCGGAGGAAATGGCGCATTCCTATCCGCACCAATTGTCCGGCGGGCAGCGCCAGCGGATCATGATCGCCATGGCGCTGGCGCTCGAACCGGGGCTGTTGATCGCCGACGAGCCGACGACCGCGCTCGACGTTACAACGCAGGCGCAGATCCTCGATCTCATCAAGACGATCCAGGAGACGCACGGCACCGGCGTTATGTTCATCACTCACGATTTCGGGGTGGTGGCGGAGATCGCCGACCGGGTCGTCGTCATGCAGCATGGCCGGGTCGTCGAACAGGGTCCGGCGGAGACCGTGCTTTCCGCACCGGCGGATCCCTACACACAAATGCTGATCGGGTCGGTGCCGAGCCTGGTACCGCCGCACCGGGATCCGGTTCCGAAGGCAGAGCCGGCGCTTGCGACACGGGTGCTGGAAAAAATCTACGATTCGAGCGGCTTCTTCCAGAAGGGCCGCGTTGTGCACGCGGCCAAGGAAGTCGAACTCACCGTGCAGCGCGGCGAAACGCTCGGCGTGGTCGGCGAATCCGGATCCGGAAAGTCGACGGTCGCCCGGTGCATCGTGCGGCTAGTTGACCCGACGTCCGGCGCCATCACCATCGACGGCAAGGACATTGCGACGCTGTCGGAATCCGGTCTCCGGCCGTTCCGCCGCGACGTTCAGATCGTGTTTCAGGACCCCTACCGCTCGCTCAACCCGCGCCGCACGGTCGGCCAGTCGATCGTCGAAGGCCCGATGAATTTCGGCATCAGCCATGACGAGGCAATCACGCGGGCGCGCGACCTGATGAAAATCGTCGGCCTGTCGCCGGACGCGCTCGACCGCTTTCCGCATCAATTCTCCGGCGGCCAGCGTCAGCGCATCTGCATTGCCCGAGCGCTTGCCATGGAACCGAAAGTGCTGATCGCTGACGAGGCGGTCTCGGCCCTCGACGTGTCGGTCCAGGCGCAGGTGCTCGACCTTTTGGACGATGTCCGGCAACGGTTCGACCTCGCCATGCTGTTCATCACGCACGATCTGCGCGTTGCCGCCCAGGTCTGCGACAGGATCATGGTCATGCAGCACGGCGTCGTCGTCGAACAAGGCCCGACCGCCAAGGTCTATTCCGACCCGCAGCACCCCTATACCCAGGCCTTGCTCGCCGCCGCTCCAGGCCGCGAGGCTGCCTTCAACCGGCAGGACGAGGCACAGAGCGGCGCCCAGGTCATGGACTGACAAATCAAAAACCTGATAGCGACCAGCTTGACGAATGCCGGGAAGTTCGCGGCTCGATTTTCATATCGTGTGGCAAGGTATCGGCAATGCTCGATCAGCTCCCAATCTCGATGGAGGAACGGGGCAGCCCGGTTCCGCGTTAGAGCGGTTCCGGGTTAGCCCATTCCCGACGGGGATGCGTTTTCTTTGCGCACTTCACCGGGCGTCCTGCCGTACTTCTTTGCGAAGGCTCGCGCGAAACTGGCAGGCTCGGCGTAGCCCACCCGCCACGAAACCGTTTCGACATTCAAACCAGCGGAAGCCAGAAGTTCATAGGCAATCGCCATACGCGCATCGATGTAGAGCTGTCGAAAGCTTGTACCTTCGTCGGCCAATCGACGTCGCAGGGTGCGTTCGGTCACGGCCAGTTTAGACGCGACAACGTCAATCTGTTGGTCGGAGCCAATGTTGTCGATGATGGCGTCGCGCACTTGCTGCGACCAGCGCGGGAGCGCTCCGGTCTGCTTTTCAAGCAGCGCCTTGCACTGGTCGAGGCAGAACTGCAGAGAGACCGGGTCTGATTTAGGCAGCGGCGTGTCCAGAATTTCAGCCGGAAAGGCCAGGGCATTGACGGGCTGACCCACTTTGATCGGCAGGGGTGTGACCTTGGCCATCTTCGCGCGGTACTCGGTGTCATCATCCACAAGCCGCGCCTCAAAGTCATCCAGGTCGGGCTGTTGCAGCAAGTCGCGGATAAACTTCACGGAGACGACGGTGTGCCGTTCGAGGATGTAACGATGCGCGGAAATTGGGATGCCAGAAGTATCGAACTCCAGTCGCGCTTCGCCGTCTTCCACCACCAGCGACATCTGCGCGATCAGAAACGAGAGCTTTTCATAATTGATGGCAGTTTCGATTGCGGCCCTGAGAGTGGGGCTCGTCAGAATCGCGAAGCCCCAGATACCGAAGGCATGAACATGCGTGGCGCGTCCGACCGCGAAGCCAAGTCCGACATTTTCCGGGGCGAGGCGCACCAGGTTCTCAATCGCTCGGATTTCGTCGGTCGTGCTGTGCAATGCACTGGGATCGTCCAATTCTTCGACCGACACCGATGTATGTTCGAGGCACGCTTCCGCCGCGATACCATACTTGGCCGCCTCGTCGCAGAGGAGGCGCAGGCTGGTTGACGGACGGCTGTGTGAATGAACGATCATCGAGGACAAGATGGCGATCTTTCCAAAGACGTCAATCCAAGACGGTCGGGACCGGCGCCAGCAAGCCAGACGCAACGCTAAAGCGGTTCCGAGCCGCGTGTCACGAGTCAGATTTCCTATTTGCCGGGCTCGGCAAGAAAGTCGCCGCCCTCCATGACCCAGCTCGCGGGCACATCGGTGGTATCGGCGATGATCTGCTTCCGTGGAACGCCAGCATGGGTGCAGATCGAGGCTTTGATCCGGTTGACGAGGTCGGATTTCCGCACATCCGTGCGTCCGGCGCGAATGCTACCAAACAGGAACACGCTCTTGCCGTTTATTGGAAGTTGCGGGGCGTCCTCGAAGAAAAACACATGGACGCAAGTGCGCGGTGCGCCGGTCATCTCGCAATGGATATCGGTTATGTCCGCGGCGATCTTTTGCTTGGCTTCTTCGGGGAACAGACCCTTGACGACATTGCACATGTAAAGCGCCATAGTCATTCGTGCCTTGGATTGCGGATCGAGGTGACGACTTCATTGGCGGACAAGCCTGTCTTGGACATACAAATCTCACCCAGTTCTCTGAGCAGAGAGATGCGTTCCATTTCAGGAAGAGGACGGTTCCCGTGAAGTGACGCGATTAGGGTGGTCGACGGTTCAGCAGCCCTGAATCCGCTGCCTTCCGGAACCACGATCCAATCAATGTCCGCAGGTGCTAAGAAGGCGCTCTGCGTGAAATCATCGATCTCGGCCTTCAGCTCGCATTCGGTTTCGGTGGGGATTTGCCCTTCCTGAACGATGCACATGACGGGGATCATGGGCCTGCTCCTTTGTCATCAGTTCATGGACCGGGTTACGCGAAGATGACCGACCTGCTGCCGGTGGAGACCGAGTGCAATATCTTCATCACGTCGGCTTTGCGCATGACCTTGGGCACGGCATAGGATGACCGGGCCTCGGCGAGAGCGTCCTTGGCGATGGATGCGAAGTCTTTCTGCTGAACATCATCAAGCGTCACGGGGATATGGACGGCTTTCGCCAGGGCATCCACGCGGTCGATGAACTGCTGTGCCTGGTCCGGCGCATAAGGCTGATCGGTGTTGCCCTGGAGCATGCGCTCCAGCTCGGCGAAACGTTCAGAACAGGCGTCCTTGTTGAACCGGAGAACCCGCGGCAGAAGGATCGCATTGGCTAGACCGTGGGGCGTGTTGTAGTGCGCGCTGATCTGGTGCGAGATCGCGTGGACATAGCCAAGCGAGGTCCGGGTGAAGGCGTTCCCCGCCAGAAACGACCCCAGAGCCACCATTTCACGAGCGCGCCCGTCGCCCGGATTGGCATATGCGATCGGCAGGAACTCCATGATCAGACGAATGCCCGTTGCGGCGTCACGATCCGTCTCCGGCGTGCGGGCACGCGAGGTGAAGGCCTCAATGGCGTGGGTCAACGCATCCATACCTGTGCCCGCTGTCATCGGACCAGGCAGGGATACCAGCAATTCGGTGTCGAACGCCGCGGCGATGGGCAGGTATTTTGGGTCTACGAAAAACTTCTTCTTGTGGGTTTCGGTGTCCGATATCACGGCTGCGGTCGTCACTTCGGACCCGGTGCCGGATGTCGTCGCGACGACGTAGAAGGGCAGCAAGGGTCGATCGACCTTCAGGATTCCCGCCAGCTTTTGGACGGACCTTTTGCTGGTGCTGGCCGCGGCCATTACCTTTGCGGCGTCGATGGCAGAGCCACCGCCCACGGCGAAGACGCTGTCGCACTTGCCTGCGCGAATGGCTGTGACACCGTCTTCGACAACAGCAAAGGTCGGGTTGGGAACAATACCGTCGAACACGGTGACCTCGCAGCCTTCCTGTTTCAGGAAGTCCAGGAGACCGTCGAGCATTCGGTTTTTGAGAAGGAAGCTGTCGGTGACGACGAGCGGGCGTTTCGAGCCGCTTTGCACCATAAAATCGGCGAGTTTGATCATGGCGCCGGTGCCTGAGAAGGTCAGCGGTTTTTCGGGGGCATAGAGGCGGTTCATTGCACGAAGTGCGAAGGCCACTGGCAAGCGGATCAAAGGACTATCCTTTCATGTCGTTTCGGCAGCTCTGACGAAGCACCAAGGAAAGAGCGATTGGGTTTGTGTGCGATTTGTGCGGCCGCCGCCTGGGCAACCGCATCGTCGATCTAGGCCGGGGATCAACCCAGCATCTTGATCCACTTCATCTGGCGGTCGGTGTGACCGTAATATTTGAGGTCGGGCTCAAAATCGTAGGGCTTTTCGAGGACCGGTTTCATGTGTGAGAAGCATTCGAAGCTGTACTCGCCGTGATAGCGGCCCATGCCGCTGTTACCCACGCCGCCGAAGGGCAGGTTCGCGTTGGTGGTTTGCATCACCGCATCGTTGATTGCGCCGCTGCCGAACGGGATCTCGGCCAGAAAACGCTCCTTGGTCTCGCGATCGTGGGAGAACAGATACCCGGCCAGCGGCTTTTCCATTTGCCGCACGATGTCGAAGGCTTCATCGAGCGTCTCGTAGTCCAAGACGGCGATGACAGGGCCGAAAATCTCGTCCTGCATGATGGGGTCGTCGAGGCTGACATTGTGAACAATGGTCGGCTGGATGACCCGCTCGTCGCGATTGCTGCCGCCGCCATAGAACACCTTGTCCGGATCGATCAGCCTGGCAACGCGGTCGAAGTTCCGCTCATTGATGATCCGGGTGAAATTGCCACGCTCGACCGAATAGTCGTGTTTTTCGATCTCAAAAACCATCCGCTTCAGGACCTTGTCCTTGATGCTCTTGTGCACCAGCACATAGTCCGGTGTCAGGCAGAGCTGGCCGGAGTTGATGAACTTGGCCCAGATCAGGCGCTTCACGCTGACATCGACCGAGGCGTCCTCGGCGATAATGGCGGGGTTCTTGCCGCCAAGTTCCAGGGTCACGTCGGTCAGGTGCGGTGCCGCCGCTTGGTTGACGATCCGACCCACCTGCGGGCTGCCCGTGAAGAAGATTTTGTCCCAACGTTGCTTCAACAGCGCGGTGGTTTCCGGGATCGCTCCTTCGATGACGTGCAGATAGCCCCGATCGAAGTTCTCGTTGATGATCTTCGCCATGATCCGGCTTGTCTCGCCGGCGAGTTCGGACGGTTTCAGCACCGTGGTGTTGCCTGCCATCATCGAACCGACGACGGGGACCAAAGACAAGTTGTAGGGGAAATTCCAAGCGCCGATGACAAGCGTCGTCCCGAGCGGCTCGGCCACGATGTAGCTCTTGCCGGGCTGGTTAAGCAGGTTGGTGGCAACCTTGCGGGGCTTTGCCCAATGCTTGAGGTGCTTGATCGCCAGTTCCAGCTCTTCAAACAGCGGGAACAGCTCGGTCAATTGGGTTTGATGCTTGGATTTACCGAAATCGTTGTAGATCGCTTTGTAGAGGTCTTCCTCGTGAGCGCGTAGCAAACCCTCTAACTTCCTGAGTTGCTCCAGGCGAAACTCGACGGGGAGTGTGATCTTGGTGCGGAAGCAGTCGCGCTGGCCTTGGACGATGCCACTGATCCGACCTTCGAGGTCGCTGACTACGGTGTGTGCATTCATGACGGGCCCTCCTGAGCTGGCTTTGATGTCTCGGTCCCAAGCCAAAACCGCTCAGGATATGCATCCAAGTTGCCGGAGAACGCGCCGGATCGACATGTCGTGCCCGGACAAGGTCCTGACAGTTTCGGCCAACAGGAGGGTCTTTGTGCGGAAATGCGGATGTCGATGCGTTCTGCGCCGGGTTTGCCCGCGCTCAACCCGATTGCAGGCAAGCCGACCGGTGTCGCGTTCCAACGCTATTCCTTCTGCGTCGTGAACCTGTCGATCTCCTTTGCAGGCTGGATGAGATGTCGCACGATAGGCCTTTCGTTTCCGATCGTTAGCGCTCGGATTTCCTCCTGCACCTTTTTATCCTCTTTGGTCACATGAAGGTGCTGACGTTTATGGTTGAGCCACGAACTTTCCCACCATGTCTCGATGTAGACACGTGTGTCCGCCGCATCGCGCATGATCGACCAGCGATATCCGCCGCCGCGCCGGCGGCTGGCAGCGAGTTGCTTCATCCGGGTCAGGAACTCTTCCGCATGCCGTTCTTCCACCTGGTAGGTGATCTGGATCATCACCGGGCCGTCAGGATCCTCGTCTTCGGCAAGCACCGGTTCCGGCCAATGCATCGAAGGCGACAAGTCCTGGCTCGCCCCTTGCTGAAGGTGTGACGTGCGTGTGAGCGGGATAAGCGCGATCGCGCCGACAGATGCCGCGATGAGGGCCACCGGTATTCCCCAGATCGACGCCACCTGCCCCCAGACGAGGCTGCCCAGCGACATCGACCCGAAGAAAACGGTGAGAAACACCGACAGGCCGCGCGCCCGAACCCAGTCCGGCAGCGCGGTCTGGGCCGACACGTTGAGGCTCGACAGGACGGCGATCCAGGACAGCCCGGCGAGCGCGGCAGCCGCTACGGCGACGACCTGGTTCGGCACCAAGGCCATCGAGACCATGACGAGCGCCGTTCCGACGGTGCCAAACGCGACGGTTCCGTCCGAGCCGAGCCGTTTCTTGATTTTAGGCAGCAAGAACGCGCCGCCCACGGCCCCTGCCCCGACCGAGGCCAGGAGAATGCCGTAAAGGGTCGGTCCGCCCGACAGCACGTCGCGCGCGATCAGTGGCAGCATTGCCCAAAACGCGCTGGCGAAAACGAAGAAGGACGCCGCGCGGATAAGCGTTGCCGTCAGTGCCGGACTGTTCCAGGCGTAGCGCAGGCCGGAGACAATGGCGCCGCCGATGGTCTCGGAGGGAAGGCTCGAAGCCGGTTCCGCCTTCGGCTTCCACCACAACAGGACCGCAATGATCCCGACGAAGCTGAGGGCATTGACCAGAAAGGGCGACGCGAGCCCGGCTGCCACGATCAGGAAGCCCGCAAGCGCGGGGCCGATGGCCCGGCTCACATTGATGCCCATGGAGTTCAAGGCAATGGCGGCGGACAGGTCGCCGCGCGGGACGAGCTTGGGAACGATTGCCTGCCAGGCCGGCGCCATGAAGGCCGCTCCAGTCCCGAAGATGAACGTGAAAAGCAGCAACAACAGAGGCGACATCAGCCCGAAATGAACGAAAGCCGTCATCGCGAGCGCTGCCAAGCCCATGGCCGCATTGATGCCGAGCAGGAGCTTGCGGCGATCGACGATATCGGCAACCGCACCGGCCAGGAGAGCGAACAGGAAGATCGGAAGCGTTGTTGCGGATTGCACAGCCGCGACCATCAGCGGGGATGGGGCGAGTTCGGTCATCAGCCAGCCGGCCCCTACATCGTGCATCCATGTGCCGATGTTGGAGGCGACCGTGGCGATCCACAAAAGCAGGAAGGCCCGATGCCCGAAGGGCGCGAAAGGGCTGCCCGGTTCAGGCGTTGCTTTGTTCTCGGTCATCACTGCGTTTCCGGCAGCAAGATGGTCACATGAACCGTAACGGACATGCCGGGTCTGAGGCGCGCGTCCGGATTGCGGACATTGGCCCGGACCGTGACCGTTCCGTCTGCAGGATCGACCGTGGCCGAGGCATGGCTTGGCGTCGCACGGTGCGGGAACTCGGAGCCGTCCGGCAATTCGAACAACAACTCGACGCGCTCCAGGAGCGCATCCAGGCTTTCGGCGCCGGAGTTCTGGAGCGTTTCCAGTCGGGTCGCATAGGGAACCCGATAGGCGACGACAACCTCATCGAGCGCAACGATTTCCGCGAGCGGTGCCTGCGATTCGGCTTCGAGAAAGGCGCCGATGCGTGTCAGCGGTTGCCCGACAAACCCGCTGATGGGCGCGCGGATGATTGTCCGGTCCCGGTCGAGCAATGCGCGCCGGCGTTCCGCCTTGGCAAGGGCGAGCGCGGCCTCGGCCGCGGCCTTGGCCGTCCGTACCGGCCCGACCACCGCATCGGGCGATATCCCGCGCCGGAAAAGGGTTTCCTGGCGGTTTGCCTCGCGGGCCGCGCCATCAAGTTCGGCTTCGGCCTGGGCGACATGGGCGTCGGCGACGGCAAGCGCTACGTCGGCATCCGCACGATCAAGCCGGATCATGGGACGGCCGGCTTCGACATACTCGCCGCCTGAGAAGAGGATTTCGGCGACGATGCCGTTGAGCTGGCTGGACAGTTCCGCCAGCCGGACCGCTTCGACGCGCCCCTCGAACCGCAACGTGTCTGCAAGCGCCGATCCTGCGGCAAGGAGCGACAGCGCGACGACGAGAATGGCTTTCATGCCTCAGACCTTTCGGTTTTCGCCGGTCCCTGCGCAAAGTCCTTTTTGTGAAGGCAATGTTCGGCGGCATCGGCCAGGGTCATCTTGTTCTTGACCCAGGAGATTGCGGCCTCGCCGGCCAGCATGCCCAAGAGCCCGAGGAGCGCAATGATCGGCGGCGCGGGCGAGCGGGTGTTGAGGACGGCATAGAGGCCGCCGACAAGCAAACCCACGGCCAGCGAAATGGCATACGGTTTCCAATCCATGAAAGGGCTCCCTCAGACCGTCAGCGCCGGGGCACCGGGCGCCCCAAAGGCGGGCACGGGCGACCAGTCCGGCAGCTCCGGCAGAGGGTCCGGCGCGTGCTCGGCGAAACCGTTCTTGGCGTAGACGATTGCACCGCCGCTCAGGGTGAGATCGGCTGTGATTTCAGGAATTTCCTCTTCGGCAATCGAGAAATAGTCCCGATCAAGCACGGCCAGATCGGCGAATTGTCCGACCTTGATCTGACCCTTCACGCCTTCCTCCCGGCTGAACCAGGCGCCGGCGGCCGTCCAGTGTCGGAGTGCCTCGTTCCGGCTCAACCGGTTTTCCGGCGTCCAGATCACCTCGCCGCCGCGGCCCCTCCCCGAAACGGCCCAATGGATGGCAAGCCAGGGATTGTAGGAGGACACCCGCGTTGCATCCGTTCCGGCGGCAAGCGGCGCGCCGGACGCGATCATTTTCCGCACGGGCATGACATCGCGCAAAGCGGCCTCGCCGTAGCGCTCCTTATAGGCGTTCACCTGGAAGGCGATGCGGTTCTGGTAGGAAATCCCGCCGCCGAGACGCGCAACCCATTCCATGGTGGCTTCGCTGACGGTTTCGCCGTGATCAAAGATCCAGTTCAACTCCTCAAGCCCTTTGTCGCGTCCCACGTCCTCGACCACCTTGAGCAGTCGATGCGCGCTTTCCTCGTAGGTGCAATGGAAGCGGATCGGCCAGCGGTTCTCGAACAGGAATTCCAGCACCGGACGCAGATCGCCTTCCATGCGCTTCGGCAATTCAGGCCGCGGATAGGAAAAATCCTCGAAATCATAGGCCGAGGCGACCAGCATCTCGCCGGCGCCGACGCATTTTAGGTAATCGTCGCCCTGGTCCGGTTTGACGATGTCGTTCCAGCGTCTGAAATCATCAAGTTCGAAGAGCGGACGCTGGGCGAAAAGCTGATAGCCGATGCGCACCGTCTGCTCACCGCGACGGTTGAGCTCGGAGAGCACGCCGTAATCGTCGGGGTAGTTCAGAAAACCGCCCGCGCAATCGAGCGCCGATGTCAGGCCCAGGCCGTTGAGCGCCCGGAAATAGTGTTTGGTCGATGTGATCTGCTGCTCGAAATCGAGCTTCGGTGCCATGTCCAGAAGGGCATAGAGCGGCTGCGCGTTCGGGCGGGCGAGCGCGAGCCCCGTTGGATTGCCGTCATCGTCGCGCTCCAGCCGCCCCGATACAAACGGCTCGTAGAAATGCCGGTCGATGCCAAGGGCGCGGAGCGCGGCCTTGTTGAGCCAGGCCCGATCATAAAGGTGGAGCACATAAACGGGCACGTCCGGCGAAACGGCATTGATTTCGTCGAGAGTCGGCAAGCGCTTTTCGGCGAACTGATCGGCGGACCAGCCGCCGACGACGCGGATCCATTGCCCGGCAGGCGTGCGCTGGGCCTGGGCTTTCAGCATGGCGAGGCCGTCGGCCAGCGAGGGAACATGATCCCATCGCAGCTCCATGGCAAAATTGTTGCCCTGGCGGATGATGTGGGTGTGGCTGTCGATCAGGCCCGGAATGACGCGCTGACCGCCCAGGTCGATCACCTCGGTGTCATCCGTCTTCAGGGCAACGACATCTTCGTCCTGTCCGACGGCAACGATCCGGTCGCCCGAGATGGCAACAGCACTGGCTTCCGGTTGATCGGGATCCATCGTCGTGATCTTGCCGTTGAACAGGATCTTGTCTGGGGATGACATGCGTCGATTCCTTCTGTGGTCACATTGCACGGTGTTCGAACAGCCGCATGCCGGGAGGTACCCGGGACGACCGGGTCACCAGGCGGAGCCCTGTGCCTTGCAATGATGGCGTGGATTATTCAGCCGCTATGGCAGCGGGCACGGCGTCGTGTCGCGGACCATTGTGCGAGGTGCGCTGGGGCGATTTGTGCACCATCGTATAGGCGTAATCGACGCCCATTCCGTAGGCACCCGAATGCTCCTGCACCAGGTTGATGACCGCATCATAGGTGTCGCGGCGCGCCCAGTCGCGTTGCCATTCCAGAAGCACCTGTTGCCAGGTCACGGGCACGACGCCTGCCTGCACCATCCGGTCCATCGCGTATTTGTGCGCATCCTCGCTTGTGCCGCCCGAGGCGTCGGCGACCATGTAGATCTCGTAGTCGGTGTCGGCCATGGCGGACAGGGCGAATGTGAGATTGCAGACTTCCGTCCACAATCCGGAGACGACCACTTTCTTGCGACCCTCTGCGGCGTTTGCTGCCAGGACATCGCGCACCTTCTGGTCATCCCAGGAATTCATCGACGTGCGTTCAAGCAGAGGTGCATCGGGAAACACATCCAGCAACTCGGGATAGGTGTGCCCCGAAAAGGCTTCTGTTTCGACCGTGGTGATGATGGTGGGCACATCAAAAATCTTGGCCGACTTCGCCAGCGCCACTGTGTTGTTCTTCAGTGTCTGACGGTCGATCGACTGCACGCCGAAGGCCATTTGGGGTTGGTGATCGATAAAGATCAGCTGGCTGTTTTCCGGGGTGAGGACGTCAAGTTTCGACATTGGGGTTTCCGTTCCTTGCGTTTCAGGTCTTCTGGTTGAGCAGGTGCGATCCGACGGGATGGCACCAGAAACCGATAGGGCTTGTCTTGCTAAATGGGGGAGCTTTGAAACTCGACAAACGAGACTTTCTACCGCTATAGTTTAGCCAAACTATTTTATGAAATCGGAGCAGAAATGCCGCTGAAACGGTTGCCATCACTGTCCGCTCTGCGAGCGTTTGAAGCTGCCGCGAGACGGGGCTCTTTCAAGGAAGCCGCGACCGAGCTGTTCGTCACACCGGGCGCCGTCAGCCAGCAGATCAAGGGCCTGGAAGCCGAACTCGGTGTCGCCCTGTTCGAGCGCAAGGTGCGATCGGTCCGCCTGACGTCGGCAGGCCAGGCCCTGCAACCCACGGTGAGCGATGCCTTCCTGCAGATCCGCCAGGCCGTCGACCGGGTTCGCCCGCAATTGTCCAAGGTGGAACTTCGGATCAATTCCAGCGGACCGATCATCAGCAAGTGGCTATTGCCACGCCTCCACAAGTACACGGCGCGGGCACCGGATATCCAGTTGCACATAGAAACGGAATTGGATGTCAACAGTATAAAGGACAACGGTTCGGACATCGTGATCCGTTGCTGCAAGGACGCACCGTCCGGGCTCTACTGTGAAGAACTTCATCGTGAACTGTTGATCCCGGTCGCCAGCCCGAACCTGCTCGTGGCGCGGCAGATTGAAACGGCACAGGACATCGTCAACGCGCCGCTTCTGTATGATTCCAGCCTGGCGGATTCCGGACTCCAGCCGGGGTGGGCCTGTTGGAGCAAGGCGGTTGGTCTGGAAGATCAGTCGCGACGACGGGACGTCATCACCTTTCAGCGGCATGCAGCCGACCAGGTGGTGGATGCCGCGGCTGCCGGCAGCGGGATTGCTCTGGGGCGGTCTTTCCTCGTTTACGGCGCGCTCGCCGATGGAAGACTGACCTGCCCGTTTGGCCCGGTTATCGAGTCCGGCCTGACCTATTTCGTCTGTTGCCAGGAAGGCCGCGAGACCGAGCCGCAAATTTCGGATTTTCTTGCCTGGGCAAGGCAGGAAGCGGCAGTGCTCACGACATTGAACGCCCTTTGCACTGCCGCCTGAACGCACCGCTCAGTTCGACAGGAATTGCGTCAAGGCCGTGATCTCGGTATTGCGCAATTCGTGCCCGCCATGATGGACCTCGGTGGTCACATCGGCGCCAGCTGCTTCGAACCAGCCAATCAGACGCTCGCTCATCGGCCACGGGGTGATCGGATCCCGTTCACCGGCCGTGATCAGCACCTTGCGGTCCTTGAGCGCCGGGTCCGGCACGGCTTCCCACGTTACGAGCGGATGCAGCAGCCCGACCCGGTCGAACAGATCAGGCCTCTTCATGAAGACCGACGCCAGGAT
>JANQQB010000201.1 GCA_028285165.1 Rhodobiaceae bacterium | reverse complement strand
CCGATGTAGAGCAAATCGGATGTTTCCGATTTGCCAGGCAAAGGGCAACGGCGAAACATCGCCGTTGCGATCGCGCTGCGCTGTTTGCCTCGCCGAACGTCCTGATCTGGCACATCAAATGAGTCAATCTAATCACACAATGCTCTAGAGCCGGACCGGAACAGAATAGACGCGGGATCCGGCGTGAAGGTGGAAAGGCAGAAGCGATGAACATCGGCGAAGCGGCGGGCCTGGCCGGTCTGCCATCCAAGACGATCCGCTACTACGAGGATATCGATCTCATCAAGCCGGCCCGGGCGGCCAACGGCTATCGCGATTATTCGGAAAAAGACGTGCACCGCCTGCGCTTCCTGCAGCGGTCTCGCAGCCTCGGCTTTTCCATCGAGGAATGCCGCCTGTTGCTTTCGCTCTACGAGGACGAGCACCGCGCGAGTGCCGACGTCAAGTCGCTGGCGCTCGACAAGATCGGCGAGATCGACCGCAAGATCAAGGAACTGAAATCCCTGGAGGCCACGCTGACGACGCTGGCCAGAGATTGCCACGGCGACGATCGCCCGGACTGCCCGATCATCGATGACCTGGCGGGACGGCACGACGGATGAGAGTCTTTGTCTGGTCCGCTTGTTTCGCCCTTGCTGCCGCCGCGATCGCGCTTTTGACATTTCCTCCATCGGAATCGACGGGCGATGGCACACCGCTTGCCGACATAACCATGCCCGTGCTGAGTGCGACGGCGGAAAAAGGCGCGATCCTCTTCGATCGGTCTTGTGCGTCGTGTCATGGCGCTGAAGCGGCCGGCCGCGACGGCGTGGCGCCGCCGCTGATCCACAAGATCTACGAGCCGAGCCATCACGGCGACGAATCGTTTCAGATTGCGGTTGCCCGTGGCGTGCGAGCCCACCATTGGCCGTTCGGTGACATGCCGCCCGTGGACGGTTTGTCGCGTGAGGATGTCGCGAAAATCGTCGCGTTTGTGCGAGAGGTCCAGCGTGCCAACGGAATCAATTGAAGGAATACGGGATGAATCGAGCTGAGGTCCGTTTGATGTCAGAACGGCGCGGCAGAACGCCGGTCCGCGCTGGCATGGTCGGTGTTGTCTTTGTCGGTATGGCGCTGGCGCTTTCATCGGTGGTTCTCGCACACAGCGGCGCCACCGGCGTCGTGAAGGAGCGCATGGACGCCATGAAGGCGATCGGCAAGGCGATGAAATCCCTCACCGTCATGATGCGGGGCCAGGCCGAGTATGACGCCGGTGCGGTGAAACAGGCGGCAATCGTTGTGCAATCCCATGCGGGACAGGAAATGACCGGGCTGTTTCCGGCCGGCTCCAATCACACGCCTTCAGAAGCCTTGCCGGCAATCTGGCAGGACTGGCCGCGTTTCGAGGCGATGGCAGGCCGTCTGGCTGTGCTTGCGGAAGGTCTCGAACGGGCGGCCGATAACGGGATCGCAGCGGCATCGACATCGCCCGCCGAACCGGATGTGGAGACGCTGGCTTTGCTGCCGGCAAACCAGGTGTTCACGATGCTGACCCAGTCCTGCTCGTCCTGCCATGATGCGTTCCGACTGAAGAAGAATTGAGGGCGACCGGTTTCGGGACGCGACAGCAGGGATCTCTATGCCCTGAGAATGCAAGGAGGAAGCGAGCCATGAACACAACGCGGCGATCGTTTTTCGGTCTGGTCGGCGGCAGCGCCGCCGGGTTGGCATTGCCGTCGATGTTTACGGCCGCGCGGGCGGAGGACGGGTTCCTCGTGCTCACGGCCGGCCGGTCACGTCACGCACTGGGTGAAAGCGACGCACAATCGGAAGTGTGGACCTACAATGCCGGCCTTCCCGGACCGGAAATCCGTGTCCGCCGAGGCGAGTGGGTCCGCGTCAGGCTCGTCAACGACCTGGACGTGCCGACATCGATCCATTGGCACGGCATTCGCATTGCCAATGCCATGGACGGCGTGACCGGTCTGACCCAGGAGCCGGTCCCGCCGGGCGAGACGTTTGAGTACGACTTTATCGCTCCGGATGCGGGGACCTATTGGTATCACGCGCATACGCGCAGCTGGAACCAGGTCGCGCGCGGCCTCTATGGTCCGCTGATTGTCGAGGAAATGGCCAATCCCTTCGATCGCCGGAACGATGTCACACTGGTTCTGGATGATTGGCGGCTGGATGAAAACGATGTGCTGGACGTCGCCAGTATTGGCTCGTTGAGAGATTGGAGCCATGCCGGCCGGCTCGGCAATTGGCTGACGGTCAATGGCCGAAGCCGTCCGGATTTCTCGCTCCGTGGCGGCGAACCGGGCCGGATACGGCTCATCAACGCATCGAATGCCCGGATCCTGGAAATCGATCCGAACCGGATTGGCGCGCGTGTGCTCGCCTATGATGGGCAACCCTTGCGGAATCCGCTGACGGTGAACGGACGGTCTCTGCCGATCGGTCCGGCACAACGGGTCGATCTGGTTGTCATGCCGGAGGCGGGCGCAGACTTCGTGCTTGAGGAAATGTCCCAGGATCAGCCGCTTCCGTTTGCCCGGTTCTCCGTGAAAGAGAGTGGCACCCGAGCGGGGACGATCCCCACCCTGCCGTCGAACGATCTGCCCGAACCCGATCTTGAAACGGCGCAGACGGTGCAACTCGTCATGACCGGGGGCGCAATGGGCCGTCTCGACGATATCGTCTACGAAGGACGCAAACAGGAGCGCGAGGACTTTCGCCGCACCGGCCAGGTCTGGGCCTTCAACGGCGTTGCCAACCGCACCGAGACGCCGCTGTTCAGCGTCCAGCGCGGGCAGAGCGTGATCGTCGAGATGGAGAACGACACTGCATGGCCGCATGCGATCCATACGCATGGCCACCATTTCCGGGTGCTGACCGGTGAGGGCGGACCCTGGCGCGATACGGTCCTGATCGACCCCCGACAGAGCGCCCGTATCGGCTTTGTCGCCGACAATCCGGGTAAGTGGCTGCTGCATTGCCACATGCTCGAGCACGCCGCCGCAGGCATGAACACGTGGTTCGAGGTTCTCTGATACCCGTCTTGCAGGTCGTGGCGGATCACACCGGCCGGAAATCCGGGGACCGTCCTGCGGTCAATCCGTTTCGGCTGGCGACGCATGTCCGTGCCCGTGCCCGTGCCCGTGCCGGTGCCGGTGCTCGTGCGTGTGATCCGCGGCTCCGTCGTGCGACGTCGCGTAGCCCCTGAGGGCATTGTAGCGCGCGATCTGTTCCGGTTGCAGAAGCGGAAACACTTCAAGATGGGCGGCAAGGTGGATCTCGCGCAACCGGGCTCGGCTCTCGGCAGCGCGGTCGATAAGGCGTCGTAGGCCGGCGGTGTCGATCTCGCCGCTTTCGAATGCCCTGTCGAGCGCGCGTTCGGCCTTCAGGAACCGGGCGCCTGCCGCGATTGCATCGGTCCGCATGGCGTCATAGACGGCCCGGACGGCCTCGAACTGATGCTTGCTTAGCGGAAGCCTGTCTTTCAGTTCAAGAAGATGCAGCGGGCCGGGATATCCATTGAGCTCTGCCGGTTTCGCCAACCCCCAACCGCCCCCGGTTTCCAGGGTCCTGATATCCGCCTCTGAAAGGCTCGCGATGCCTCGGTTGTCCTGCCCCGCATAAGATGCGGATCCGGCTGCCGGTTCCGCTTGGGACGATGCGATAGAGGCCAAGCCGATGATCAGTACGACAAGAAAGGCAAACGGTCGGTGCATAGGGAGGGTCCGATTGAGGTCGTGTCCCACCTTGCCGCGCCGGAGATATCATGAACATGATTACGATCATGTCAGGCCCGCTCTCCTTCCTTTTCTCCGCCCTGTCATCGGTCGAACGGACCTATGATCGGGGAACCTTCTTGTTTCGCCGGGACGATCGTGTCCGGAGCCTGTTCGTTGTCCGAACGGGGTCTGTCTGCCTCGTGCGGCACCAGAAAACCGGAACGCGTCTCGTCCTGCAGCAGGCAGGCGCAGACACAGTACTTGCCGAAGCGTCTTTGTTCTCGGATCGCTATCATTGCGACGGCGAGGCCGTGCTGAAGACACAGGTCGCAATCTTCGACAAAAACAGCCTGCGAACGGCTTTGGCGGAGAAGCCCGATTTTGCCGAGGCATGGATGATGTATCTGTCGCGCAATCTGCAGGCCGCCCGGTCTCGGGCCGAACTCCTGACCTTGCGCACTGTCTCGGAGCGGCTGGATGCCTGGCTTGACGACCACGGTGGCAGGTTTCCCGAAAAGGGCACATGGCACGGCATTGCCGCCCAGATCGGAGCGAGCCCGGAGGCCTTGTATCGTGAGCTTGCCCGACGCAGGCGTCTCGGGGCGGATTGATCGCACGACAAGTCCGAGCGCAGACAGATAGCGGCGCGGGCACAATTCAGGGGCCGATTAGCGCGTCGAGGCCCCGATAATCCATTGTCAGGGCGATCGGAACCGTCCGACCGCACGCCGCCACAACGGCGTCTGCGACACCAGCATGATGAAAAACGCGATTGTCAGCACCAGCGAGATCGGGTGCGAGACAAAGTCCCAGGCAAAAACCAGCGGGTCGCCGCGCGCGCCGATCATGGCCCGGCGGAAGTTCGCATCCATCATCGGACCGAGAATGACGCCGAGGATCACCGGACCGACCTGGAAACCGTAGATCTTGAGAAAATACCCGACGACGCCGAAGGCGAGCATCCAGACGATGTCGACCGGATTGTTCTGGATGGCATAGGCGCCGACCGCGGACAGCACGATGATCAGCGGGATCAGGACGCCCTTCGGACATTCCACGACCTTGGTGAAGATGCGGATCCCGGTCAGGCCGAAGATCAGCAGGAAGACATTCGCAAGCGTCAGGTTGCCGACGGTGAACCAGAACAGGTGCGGCGTGTCCGTCAGGAGCAGCGGGCCCGGTTTCAGGCCGTGGATGAACAGGGCGCCGATGATGACGGCCGTTACCGCGTCGCCGGGAATGCCAAGGGTCAACATGGGCACGAAGGCGCCGCCGACGGCCGCGTTGTTGGCGGCTTCGGGCGCGACGAGACCTTCCTTGTTGCCCTCGCCGAAGGGCGGGTCGGGATTCTTCGTCGAACGGCGCGCATGGTCGTAGGCGAGCAGCGCCGCGATATCGCCGCCGGTGCCGGGCAGGGCGCCGATGACGGTGCCGATGCCGGACGCCCTCAGCGCCAGCGAGAAGTAGCGTTTCACGTCGGACCAGCGCGGCACGATCCGGTCGATCTTCTGCTTGATCGCCGGCAGGTCTAGCGTGTGCAATTGCACCAGCGCCTCGGCGACACCGAAGAACCCGATCATCGCCACCACGTAATGGATGCCGCCCATCAGGTTGATGGAGCCGAAGGTGAACCGGCCTTCTGCGGTCATCGGGTCAAGCCCGACCATGCCGATCAGCACGCCCAGTGCGCCGGCAAACGCACCCTTGGCAAAACTTTCGCCGGAAAGCGTGCCGACGAGCAGGATGCCGATCAGGCCGAGCAGCAGGTAATCCCGCGACTGGAATTGGATCGCAAAGCTGGAGATCGCCGGCGCGAACAGCGCCAGCGCAAGGATGCCGACAAGCCCGCCGAACACCGACATGACGGTCGTCAGGCCGATCGCCTCGCCGGCCTCGCCGCGCTTGGCCATCGGATACCCGTCGAGCGCACTGGCAATCGCGCTCGGCGCGCCAGGAATGTTCAGGAGGATGGCGGTGCGCGAGCCGCCATAGACGCCGCCCACAAAAATGCCCGCGATCAGGGCGAGCGCGTCGTTGACCTCCCATTTGAACGTGAAGGAGATCAGGATCGAGACCGCCATCGTGACCGACAGGCCGGGAATCGCGCCGACATAGATGCCGGCGAGCGTACCCGCGCCGGTCAGGAACAGGAGCCAGGGATCGAACCAGGAAAGCGAAAGCTGTGCGAAGACCTCCGCCATATCAGAAGAGGCCACGCAGCAGCGTGCCCTGAGGCAGCACCACCTGGAAGACGATGCGGAACACGACATAGATCGCGGCCGTGGTCCCCGCCGTCAGGATCAGGGTCGCCAGCAGCGACCGGCGCCACAAAAGCTTTGTCGTGACGAACAAAAACACGGCCGACGCCGTCAGAAAGCCGAGCCACGGCATGACGGCGAGATAGGCCGCGATAAGCGCGACGACCACCACGTGGCGTGGCGGCACGATTTCTCGAAAGAACCGACGGAGTGTTTGGCCAGCGGCTTCTCCGCTCGACGGTTGGATAAAGGCGCGCCGCAGGATGACCAGCGCAGACACGACCATGGTCGCTGTCGCCAGCATGGGAAAGATGCCGGGTGTCGACAGACCGGTGAAGCCGGAAATCTGGTAAGCCTGCCAGAGCGCGGCGAGGCTGAAACCGACCAGGACGACGCTGAACAAGCGTTCTCCCGGCCGCTGCGACGGTTTGTCGGACATGCAACGGGCCCGGTCTGTGTGTCCGGCATCGGTCCCGTCCGGTTAAGGTGCGGGACCGATGCCGAGGTCGATCAGGGTCGCGGAATGCCGAGCGTTTCCGGGTTGACCTTGGCCGCGCCGGTGTCCTGCAGGACCCAGGCCGTGACCTGCTGCCATTTTGTCAGGAAGGCGGCGGCCTCGTCGCCGGAAATGTTCATCACGACATTGCCGCGATTGGCCATCAGCGTCGTGAATTCCTCGCTTTCGGCGGCCGTCTTGAACGCCGCGACCAGCGTCGCCTTCACATCGTCAGGCACATCGCCCTTGGTGAACACGCCGTAGAACGGACCCCACGGCAGGAATTTCGCCATGTCGGGAATGGCGTCCGTGATCGCGGGCACGTCGGGCAGCGTGTCGACCTTTTCCGTGTTCACAACCGCGAGCGCACGCATCTTGCCGGCTTTGATCTGTTCGGCTGCGGCCGAAATGCCCGACGGCATGAAGTCGACTTCGCCGCCGAGCATGGCGGTCAGGCCGGGGCCTTCGCCGTCAAACGGAATGGCGGTGACGTCGAAATCGACCGAATTCTTGACCAGTGCGCCGACCGTGCTCGGCAGGCCGCCCGGACCGGTCGACCCCATTTTCACTTGGCCCGGATTGGCCTTGATGTCGGCCAACAGGTCTTCCATCGAGCCGTATTTCGAACCCTCCGGCACGACGATGACAGCGACGCCGCGGCCGAGAATGTTGACCGGGTAGAAGCTGGAATAATCCAGTTTCGACACGCCCATGATCGGGTGCAGTTGCGGGTTTTCCGCGCCGTAGAGGAAGGTGTAACCATCGGCCGGCGCGGCATTTACGAAGGCGGTCGAGATCGCCCCGGCGCCGCCGGATTTGTTGAGCACGACGATGGGCTTGCCGAGCGCTGCTTCGGCGGCCGGATTGACGGCCCGAGCCACGGTATCGGTGGCGCCGCCGGCGCCCCACATCACGACGCCGAGCACCTCGCGTTCCGGATAATCGCCGGCAAAGGCGAGCCCGGTAGAAAGGGCGAGTGCTGCAGCGGTTTGGAGCAATTTTGAGACCATGTTTCCTCCTGCCGGCCATTGCGGCCGGAATTGTTTTGAAAGGGCGTTGTGTGGCGTTGTCGGATCCAGCGGCGAGATCCTCCCGATACCATAGGAGAGCTTTCCGGGGGCCGTAAAGGGGGTAAACGTTGTGGTTCCGTCCCTGTTGCACGCTTTGGGCGTGTCCGGATCATGTTGAAATGCTTCGCTTTCTTCGACCTTTGCCTTTAGTGAGCCGGTAAGGATCTCCGCGGCGATTGCCAACACATCGTCCGTTCGAAATGCGCCATGACACCGCTCTTTTGCACCGTCAGGCGCGATCGCTCCCGCCTCTGACGTCGATATCGGCAAGGATCTTCCTCAGGCGGATCACATCCGTGATCTCTCGTCCGCCGCAGCCGATCACGGGTCCGTCGACGGCGTAGCCCTTCAGCGCAAGCACCTCGGCAAACGCCCCGCGCCGGTGCTTTACGACGGAAAAGCCGTGTTGCTTGTAGAAGGCCAGGGCGCCTGCACTGTCGTTCGTTGTATCGAGTTCGATCCGGTGTCCCGTGTCCGCCCCGACACGGGCGGGAAGTGCGTTCAGGAGCGCCGACCCGATCCCGATGCGTCGATGAAGGGCCTTGAGCGCAATCACCTCCACAATGTCCGGCGCCAGAGATCGGTAGACCAGAAACCCGACGCGTTCGGCATTTGCCACCGCGACAAGTGCGGGATGGTCCGAAATGTCGACCAATTGACTGTTGGTGACGATCAGCGGGCCGCCGATCGATTCCGACGCCGTTGCGATCCAGGGTGTGTCGTTCTTGCTTGCGTCCCGGATCTCGATCATTGAGGTTTGGTCCTCTTCAAGCGGCAGTGCCGGCCGGGGAAGGCGACGGTCTCGTTCCTCGCCGGATAGCCACAATACTGCATCGCTGCAAACGCCGCGTACGCCAAAAGGGCATTGCGGGCAAACAGGGAGGACCGACCGCATGGCCGGCACGATAAAAGGGCCCGCGCTGTTTCTGGCGCAATTCGCGGGCGACACGGCGCCGTTCGACACGCTTGATAACATGGCCCGCTGGGCCGCCGGGCTTGGCTACAAGGGCATCCAGATCCCGACATTCATCGGGTCGCTCTTTGACCTTGAAAAGGCCGCGACCTCGCAAACCTATTGCGACGAGGTCAAGGGCATGTGCGCCGATGCCGGTGTCGAGATCACCGAATTGTCCACTCACCTGCAAGGTCAGCTCGTCGCGGTGCACCCCGCCTACGACCTGCAATTCGACGCGTTTGCGCCGGAGGCCGTGCACGGCAACCCGAAGGCCCGCCAGGAATGGGCGGTATCGCAGATGCTGATGGCCGCAAAAGCCTCCCGCAATCTCGGCCTCGACGTCTCTGTGTCCTTTACCGGTGCGCTCGCCTTTCCCTACCTCTATCCCTGGCCGCAGCGTCCGCCGGGCCTGATCGAGGAAGCGTTTCGCGAACTGGCGCGGCGCTGGAAGCCGATCCTCGATGCCTATGAGCAGCAAGGTGTCGATATCGGTTACGAGATCCATCCGGGCGAGGACGTCTTCGACGGAGCCACGTTCGAGCGCTTTCTTGAAGAACTCGGCGGACACCCGCGCTGCACAATCAATTACGATCCATCGCACTTCGTGCTGCAGCAGCTCGACTACCTGGCGTTCATCGACATCTACCACGAACGCATCTCCGCCTTTCATGTGAAGGATGCCGAGTTCAATCCGGACGGGCGCCAGGGTGTCTATTCCGGCTATCTGCCGTGGACGGAACGAGCCGGCCGGTTCCGTTCGCTCGGCGACGGCCAGGTCGACTTTGCCGGCATCTTCTCCAAGCTCGCACAATACGACTACACGTCCTGGGCGGTGCTCGAATGGGAATGCTGCCTGAAACATCCTGAACAGGGCGCGGCCGAGGGTGCGCCGTTCATTCGCGATCACATCATCCGGGTCACGGAAAAGGCATTCGACGACTTCGCCGGTGGGGAAACCGACACGGACGCGATCCGGACGATGCTCGGCCTGGCGGGAGAGGGGCGATGAGCGGGTCCGAGAGTGTCGCGCCGATCCGTCTCGGCATGGTCGGCGGCGGACAGGGTGCGTTCATCGGCGCGGTCCACCGCATCGCCGCCCGGCTCGATAACCGGTACAGACTGGTCGCGGGTGCGCTTGCCTCCGATCCCGACCGTGCACATGCCTCCGCGCGGGAACTCGGCATCGCACCGGAGCGCAGTTATGCGGATTACGCAGACATGGCGCAGGCGGAGGCGGAGCGGGCGGACGGCATCGAGGCGGTGGCCATCGTCACGCCCAATCACTTGCACTATCCGGTGGCGCGCGTCTTTCTGGAGGCCGGCATCCACGTGATCTGCGACAAGCCTCTGACGGCGACCCTGAAAGACGCTAAGGCGCTGGTGGACCTGGCGGAAGGGGCCGGCCGGCTCTTCGCGCTCACGCACAATTACACCGGCTATCCGATGATGCGCCACGCGCGGGCCATGGTGGCAGCGGGTGAGCTCGGCACCATCCGTGTGGTTCAGGCCGAATACGCCCAGGACTGGCTGACGGAACGGCTGGAGGCGACGGGTCAGAAACAGGCGGAATGGCGAACCGATCCGACGCGCTCGGGCGGCGGCGGCTGCATCGGCGATATTGGAACCCATGCCGTCAACCTCGCCGGTTTTGTGTCCGGCCTGGAGATCCAGGAACTCGCGGCTGATCTGACCGCCTTTGTCGACGGCCGGCAATTGGACGACAACGCCCACATCCTCCTGCGATTTGCCGGAGGCGCGAAGGGCATGGTCTGGGCCTCGCAAGTAGCGCCCGGCAACGAAAACGGCCTGCGATTGCGGGTCTACGGCACCAAGGGCGGCCTGGAGTGGGAGCAGGAGCATCCCAATCATCTCTGGGTCACGCCGTTCGGCGCCGAAAAGCGATTGATCACGCGGGGCGGCGCCGGCTCGGGCGAGGAAGCGGCCCACGTTACCCGCGTCCCCGCCGGCCACCCGGAAGGCTATCTGGAAGGCTTTGCGACGCTCTATACCGAGGCGGCCGACGCGATCCAGACGCTCGAAGCCGGCGGTGCACTGCCCGACGGGTTCGTCCTGCCGACCGCTCGGGACGGGTTGAAGGGCATGCAATTCGTCGAGGCCTGCATTCGCTCTTCCGCTGCGAACGCGGCCTGGATCCGATTGGCCGATTTATGATTCCGACAGGTGTTTTGCGATGAAGGCATTGATGTCGAGTGTCTGAAAGTCGTTCAGGCTCGTGCGCAGCTTGTCGCGCGGCCAGTCCCAGGTTGCGATTGTCAGAAGGGCGGCCTCCTGTTCCGGCGTGAACCGCCGCCGGATCGGTTTGGCCGGCACGCCGCCGACGATCGTGTAATTCGGTACATCCTTGGAGACCACGGCGCCGGCGCCGATGATGGCGCCGGTTCCGACCGTCACGCCGGGCAGGATGGTGACACCGTGGCCGATCCATACGTCATGGCCGATCGTGACCGCATTGTCCTTGCGCCATTGGAACAGGTCCGCATCGTCTTCGCCGAGGCCGTAGGCGGCGGCGCGGTAGGTCCAATGGTGCTGGCTCGCGCGCCAAACCGGATGATTGCCGGGATTGATCCGGACGTCGCTGGCGATCGAGCAGAACTTGCCGATTGTGGTCCAGACAACCTGGCCGTCTTGCATGATGTAGGAATAGTCGCCGAGCGACGATTCAAGGAGCGTCGTGCGGGCACCGATTTCCGTCCATTCCCCGATTGTGCAGGCAATGGCGGACGCACCGTCGCCGAGCGTCGGTTCGGGGGTCAGTGTCTTCATCGGAGCCGGGTTATGGGAGGGAGATTTTTGTATCGATGCCATGGCTTGTCCGGATCGCGGGGCAGGGCGGAGGGCGGCCCGTATCGATGCCTTGACGCGCTTAGATTGCAAATTTGTGACGCCGGGACGCGGCGGTGCGCAATCGGCTTGTCAGGACTGGTCGACGGTGTAGTGTGACCCAGGGATCGACCCCGGCGCCGATTGCAATTCGGCGCCTGAAACAAGTGTGTCGGCCAATCCAGCGTAAAGGACCCGAAGATGTTGAAAACCGGTTTCAAGGATCTGCTTGCCCAGGCCAATGCGGTCATCGAGACGGTTTCGGTTCAGGATCTGCCGTACCTCTTGGACGATCCGGATGTCGTTCTCGTCGACGTGCGCGATGCGAACGAATGGGAGGCGACCGGCACAATTCCCGGCGCTGTCCGGGCGTCCCGCGGCATGCTGGAATTCCACGCCGACCCGGAAAGCCCGGCCCATCTGGACGCGCTCGATCCGCAAAAGCGGCTCGTTCTGTATTGCGGCAGCGGCGGGCGCTCCGCATTGGCGGCCAAGACGCTGCAGGACATGGGCTTCCAGGATGTCGCATCGCTTGCCGGGGGCTATGCCGCGTGGAGCCAGGTCAACAAGACCTGACGGCCTTAGCCCGAACAATCGTCAGCTGACGCGTAGTCTCCTGAGCCGTCTGGCTTGATCCGGATCAAAGCCACCGGACCATCGGCCGTCTACTCACCAAGCGCTGATTCATTTCGCCGAGGCGGCGTGAAAGGATAGCGCGATGGCCGAGGCGGCGAAAAAGCAGCCGGCCGACAAAAGCGATCAGGCCACACTGACAACACGCGGCGTGACCAAGGTCTATCGGACCGGGGAAGTCGTGGTGCATGCCCTGCGCGGCGTCGACCTTGATCTGTTCGAATCCGAGCTCGTGGTCCTGCTCGGACCGTCCGGCAGCGGGAAGTCGACCCTGTTGAACATTCTTGGCGGCCTGGATGTGCCGACCGAAGGCGATGTCCGGTTTCGCGGCACCGATCTGGCGGCGATGACACCGGACGCCCTGACTCGCTATCGGCGCGACCATGTCGGGTTCGTGTTCCAGTTCTACAATCTGATCCCGAGCCTCACGGCCAAGGAAAACGTTGCGCTCGTTACCGAGATCGCCCGCGATCCGATGACACCGGACGATGCGCTGGCGCTTGTCGGTCTGGCCGAACGCATGGACCATTTCCCGGCGCAATTGTCGGGCGGCGAACAGCAGCGTGTGGCGATTGCAAGGGCCGTCGCCAAGCGGCCGGAAATCCTGTTGTGCGACGAACCGACCGGAGCGCTCGACAGCGAGACCGGGATCCAGGTCCTGGAGGCGATCGAATATGTCAACCGCGAGGTCGGCACGACGACGGCATTGATCACCCACAACACGACGATTGCCGACATGGCGGATCGGGTGGTGTCGTTTTCCGACGGTTTGATCGCCGATGTCGCCGTTAACGAAGAGCGCCGGCATGCCCGCGACCTGCACTGGTAGGCGGATGTCATGGGCGCTCTGAACCGCAAACTCTTTCGCGATGTCTGGCGCCTGCGCGGCCAGGGCTTGGCGATCGCGCTTGTCGTGGC
>JANQQB010000188.1 GCA_028285165.1 Rhodobiaceae bacterium | reverse complement strand
AATCGGGGAAGCGCGGTCTTGCCTGCGTCTGATGATCGAGATGATTACCGATGATGCCGACAAGGCGGCGGCCGACTGTCACGCCATCCGTGCCGTGCTGGATCGGGCCCATCTTGCGGTGCCGATCCTGCTGCACGGAGAGGAAGGCAGCGTCTGGCCGATGATAACGCTCGCTCACCGTCAGGGGCACGACACCCGGGTCGGGTTCGAGGACGGTCTTCACTTGCCCGACGGATCACCTGCGTCGAGCAATGCGGACATGGTGCGCGTGGCGCTGGAGATATTGTCCCGGTAGTTCCGGCCGACCTGCGATTGAAACGGCGATCTTATCGCGCGGTAGAGCGCACCGGTGCCGGTTCACGGCCCGGGTAGGCCAGCGCCTGCAGGATCGCCCGCAAGCGACCACCGCCGCCGCCGCGCCCGTCGTCCGCCACATCCTTGCTGGCAAGCAGCAGGGCGAACGCCATCTGCACGCTCGCGAAGGTCAGGCCCATAAAATAGATCAGCATGAAGATCGCCAGCACTTCCACATCGGAGCGCAGGATCAGCGAACCAAGACCGGCGAGGTCCAAGGCGAAGATCAGGCCGACAAAGACGACGGCGATCCCGAAGCCGATCAGGGCGTGGGTGAGCAGAAAGCGGTGCAGCTTGGACATGCAAACAACCTAGAGTGTTTCAGAGACGCGTCAATCCTTGACCCCGTAGGGCGGGCTCGGGATGGCGACATGGGCTGCCCTCAGCGCCGCCGACCAGCGTTCCCGCAAATCATGGAAATAGGGTTCGCCGACCTCGATGCGGCGCTGCAATTCCAGGTCCATCGCGTCACGCCGGCATACCAGGATGTCGATCGGCATGCCGACCCCGAGATTGGACCGCATGGTGGAATCCATCGAGATCAGGCCGAGTTTGAGCGCGTCGGACAACGTGGTGGCATCCGTGACCGATCGGTCCAGGATCGGCTTGCCGTATTTATGCTCGCCGATCTGCAGATAAGGCGTTTCCGATGTCGCTTCGATGAAGTTTCCGGCCGAATACAGCATGAACAGGCGCAATCGGCCGCCGGCGATCTGGCCGCCGAGCAGCATCTGCACCTCGAAACTCGCGCCCTGGCTCTGCATTGATTCGCCGTCCGTGCGATAGACCTCGCGAATCGCCCGGCCGACGAACTGGGCCGTCTTGAACATGGACGGCATGGTTTCAAGGGTTTCGACCTCGCCGGTCTCCGGGTTTTCGATCCCCTCCGTCACCAGGCTCATCACAGACTGGCTGATTGCCAGATTTCCGGCGGTCGCCAGCGCCACGACCCGCTCACCCGGTTCGTTGAAAATGTGCAGCTTCTTGAAGGTGGCCACGTTGTCGAGCCCGGCATTGGTCCGGGTATCGGCAATCATGACGAGGCCGTCCTTGACGAGAATTCCAACGCAATAGGTCATGGGATTCCAAACTGTGCTTGACGGCGGGTCGGCGAAAATACGGGACGTGCGCATGGCCCCCGAACCGGCGCCGCGCATTGAGCTCCGCCCGCCCGTCACGATTCCACGCGTTCGGCGTTGAGGTCTTCGATCGACACGACCACGCTCATATCTTCTCCCAAACCACCATATCGCGTTCCGCGGATCGGCGTGGCATCGAGCGAATCGAGACCGACCGCGACCCTGACATAGGCATCGGTCGGCGCCAAGCCGTGTGCCGGGTCGAAACCGACCCAACCGAGCCCTTCGACCCAGGCTTCCGCCCAGGCATGGCCGGCTTCCTGTTCGTTTTCGCCGTCGCTGCGAAACATGTAGCCGCCGACATAGCGCGCCGGAACTTCCAGGTGCCGACAGGCGGCGATGAACACATGGGCGAGGTCCTGGCAGACACCGTGTTTGTGGGCGAAGGCCTCGACTGCCGTGGTTGTCGATTCGGTTGCGCGGGTGTCGAAGCGAATCGTCTTGTGAACGGCGGTGTTCAGGAGGTGCAGTTTTTCCAGGCGGTCGGTTGCATGGCCGGACATGTAGTCGGCGGCAAACGTCTTGATGTGCTCGTCCGGTTCGGTCAGCCCGGTTTCGCGCAGGTAGAGCGCCAATGGCAGCCGTTCCCGCGTGCCGGAAATCAGCCCGTTGGTGTCGTTGGTTTCGACTTCACCGACCGCGGAAATGACGAGCGTGTCGATCGGTCCGTCGACGGAGAAACTGTGGGTCTGATTGCCGAACGGATCGCGGATCGCATCGAGTTTGCAATCGGCGTTGATTTCCAGCCGCCAGTCGCAGACGTACTGACCCTTGTGGTCTCCGGGGC
>JANQQB010000184.1 GCA_028285165.1 Rhodobiaceae bacterium | reverse complement strand
ATCGAGATTCGCGACGGCATGACGATCCTGAACGCGCGGCTGTCTGACAAGACCGTCGAATATGCGCAATTCCTGTTTGCCCGCCTGCAGCGCAAGGGCTTTTTGTTGCGCGACTGTCAGCGCCTGATCAATACAGACCGGAACCATTTCGGCGCAACCATGGTCGCCGTCGGCGATGCGGATGCGATGGTGTCCGGCGTCACGCGGAATTATTCGGTCGTGCTGCAGGATGTGCAGCGGGTGATCGACCCGAAACCCGGGCACGAAGTGATTGGCGTCTCCATGGCGCTGGCACCGGGCCGCACAGTGCTGGTCGCCGATACGGCGGTGCACGATATGCCGACTTCCCAGGAACTCGCCAACATCGCCGTCGAGGCCGCGCATGTGGCGCGCAAACTCGGTTTCGAGCCGCGGGTTGCCATGCTTGCCTACGCCACGTTCGGGCACCCGCCCGGCGAACGGGCGGAGCGGGTGCAGGAAGCGGTGCGCATTCTCGACGGTCGCCGGGTCGACTTCGAATATGACGGCGAAATGGCGGCCGATGTGGCGCTGAACATGGACATCATGGCGCAATACCCGTTCTGTCGCCTTTCGGGACCGGCCAACGTACTGGTCATGCCGGCGTTCCATTCGGCGTCGATCTCGACCAAGATGCTCCAGGAACTGGGTGGCGCTACCGTGCTCGGACCGTTGCTTGTCGGGCTCGACAAGCCGGTGCAGATCGTGCCGCTCGGCGCCAGCGATTCCGACATCGTCAACATGGCGGCGATCGCCGCCTATGAAGTGACCTGACCAGAAGAGACCAGCGCGCTCAACCGGCGGCGGCAATCTCGGCGGCAATCGTCTCAGCCGCGGCGCCCGGATCTGGCGCGGCGGCGATCGGGCGCCCGATTACAAGATAGTCCGACCCCGCGCGCACGGCATCAGCAGGCGTCATAACGCGCCGCTGATCGCCGACATCGGATCCGGCCGGCCGGATGCCGGGTGTCACGAGCAGGGTTTCCGGCCGGAGCACTTTTCGTAGGCGTTCGACCTCCTGCGCGGAACAGACGATGCCGGTCATGCCCGCCGCCTCGGCATCGCGTGCCCGCTGCTCCACCAGGTCCTCCGCAGTGCTGCCATACCCGGCCGCGTTCAGATCGGCATCGTCCATCGATGTCAGGACAGTAACGGCCAACAGACCGAGAGGGGCGGTTCCGCGCCCCTGAACCGCTGCGCGCATCGCTTTCGGATAGGCGTGGATGGTCGCGAAGGTGACGCCCATGGCGGCGATGTTCTCCACGCCCTTTTCGACCGTGTTGTCGATATCGAGCAATTTGACATCCAGGAACACGTTCAATCCCTCGCCAACCAGGACGCGGGCGAAATCCAGCCCGCCGGCGAACTGCAATTGCATGCCGATCTTGTAGAAGGACACGACATGGCGGGTCTTTTCGACCAATACCCGGGCGCGGTCGACGTCCGGCACATCGAGGGCGGCAATGATGCGGTCGGCAGGTTGTTGCGGGCGCGGCGGCTGGATTGCGGACATGCGACATCCTCATGCGAAATGGGGCGGGGCAGGGCGAAGGCGGTGCGCCCTCACTAGCCCAGCACCCTTTCCACGTCGAGGCAGGCTTGATATGTACAGGCCCCTGTCCACGGATGGTCTCCTGAAAAGGGCCTTGGCCGATCGGCAACACGCGGGCAGGTAAGGATAAGAACAGGATCGCCTCATGCGGAAAGCGACGATCGCGCGCCAGACCAACGAGACCCGGATCGAGGTCTCTGTCGATCTCGATGGAACCGGCCAGGCGGATACCAGCACAGGTGTCGGCTTCTTCGATCATATGCTCGACCAGGTGGCACGGCACGCGCTGATCGACCTCACGGTGCGAGCCGAAGGCGACCGTCACATCGACGACCACCACACGACGGAAGATGTCGGGATCGCGCTCGGCCAGGCTGTGCGCTCGGCGCTGGGGGACCGGAGAGGCATTACCCGCTATGCGGACGTGCACCTGCCGATGGACGAAACGCTGACGCGCTGCGCCATCGATGTGTCCGGCCGGCCGTTTCTGGTCTTCGACGTCGCATTTTCCAGCGACAAGATCGGGACATTCGATACCGAACTGGTGCAGGAATTCTTCCAGGCATTTGCCATGAATGCCGGCATCACGCTGCATATCGCGACCCTCACCGGCAGCAACAACCATCACATCGCGGAATCCTGTTTCAAGGCGCTTGCCCGCGCGCTGCGTGCCGCGCTTGCAGTCGATCCGCGGCAGGCAGACCGTATCCCGTCCACCAAGGGCACGCTCGGAGACGCGCCGTGAAGATCTATACGGTTCACATGAAAGCGCCGTCGGGCGATCGGACGCAGGATGCCCTCGATGCGGTGTTCATTCCCGAAGGCTTCTCTCTCTTTGCCCTCCTGTTGCCCATTCCGTGGATGCTGGTCAATCGGATGTGGCTGGTCCTGTTGACCTTCCTCGTCGTCACCGGATTTCTCGAATACGGGGCAAGTTTCTTCGGGCACATCATTCCGGGCGTCTTTCTTCTGGTCGCGACCGTCTGGTTCGCCTTCGAAGCCAATGCCCTGCGCCGCTGGACGATCGAGGGCAAGGGCTATCACATGGCCGGCCTGGCCAGCGGCCGGTCGCTCTCCGACGCCGAACAGCGGTTCTTCGAAACCTGGAGCGATGCTGCGCCGCGCTCGGCCCCCATCTTCCCGGGCATGTCGGCAGGATCGACGGGCCAAACCGGGCGGCCGTCGTCCGAACGCCCCGTAACCGGCCTGTTCCCGCGACCCGAGGGCGCCCGGTGACAACCGCAATCATCGATTACGGATCCGGCAATCTGCGATCCGCACAAAAGGCCTTCCAGCGCGCGGCGCGGGATATCGGACTGGTATCCGACATTCTTGTGACCAGCGACCCGGATGTGGTCTCGCGTGCCGACCGTGTCGTGCTGCCGGGTGTCGGTGCGTTTGCCGATTGCCGATCCGGTCTTATGGCGGTTGACGGCATGGAAGACGCGCTGATCGAAGCTGTCATCGACCGGGGGCAGCCGTTTTTCGGCATCTGTGTCGGCATGCAATTGATGGCGTCTCGCGGTCTCGAAAAGACCGTCACGGACGGCTTTTCGTGGATTCCAGGCGACGTTGTCGAAATCCGCCCTGAGGACATCAATTTGAAGATCCCGCATATGGGCTGGAACACGATCGAGGTCCGAGGGACACATGCCCTGCTTGACGGATTGCAAACCGGACCGGACGGCCTGCACGCCTATTTCGTGCACTCCTACCATCTGCAGGCCACCGATCGCGAACAGGTGCTGGCGGAAACCGGCTATGGCGGTCCGGTCACGGCAATCGTCGGCCGCGACACGCTGATCGGAACCCAGTTCCATCCCGAAAAGAGCCAGACGCTGGGCCTTGGCCTGATCGCCAACTTCCTTGCCTGGAAGCCCTGACCCGTCATGATTCTCTACCCAGCCATCGACCTCAAGGACGGGGAATGCGTCCGCCTGATCAAAGGCGACATGGATGCGGCGACCGTGTTCAATGCGAGCCCCGCCGATCAGGCGGCCCAATTCGAACGCCAGGGCTTCGAATATCTGCATGTTGTCGACCTGAACGGTGCCTTTGCGGGGCAAAGCGTGAACGGCGACGCCGTCGATGCGATCCTGAATTCCGTATCGATTCCGATACAATTGGGCGGTGGCCTGAGGGATATGGCCGGAATCGACGCCTGGCTCGACAAGGGCATTGCCCGGGTGATCCTGGGTACGGCGGCCGTGCGCGATCCCCAGCTTGTCCACAATGCGTGCCGGGCTTTTCCCCACAAGATCGCGGTCGGCATCGATGCCCGCGGCGGACGGGTTGCCGTCGAAGGCTGGGCGGAAACCTCGGACCTTGCCGCAACGACACTGGCGCGCCGCTTCGAAGATGCCGGCGTTGCCGCCGTGATCTATACCGATATCGATCGCGACGGCGTGCTTGCCGGCCTCAACATCGAGTCCACGCTGGATCTCGCAAACTCGGTGACCATTCCGGTGATCGCATCCGGCGGGCTTGCGTCGATCACCGATGTCGAACGGTTGCTGCAGCCCGACGCCGCCATTCTGAACGGCGCGATTTCAGGTCGCGCGCTTTACGACGGTCGGCTTGACGCCGCCGAAGCACTCAGCCTGATCGCCGCCCGGCGCCCCTCGACCTGATAGTAAGGTCCGTCCATGCAAGAGCGATCCCAAGCCTTTTCAATGACTTTCGCCTTTCAGGCCTGCAGTTTACCCTGTCGTGCAAAGTCGCTATGTCCTCCCGGCATCATGCACTTCGTCGGTGAAAGCTCCCGGTCATGCTGAAAGCGCGCGTCATTCCGTGCCTCGACGTCAAGGACGGCCGTGTGGTCAAGGGCGTCAACTTCGTCGATCTCGTCGATGCCGGCGATCCGGTCGAGGCCGCCCGCGCCTACGACGCGGCCGGGGCCGATGAATTGTGCTTTCTCGACATTACGGCAACACATGAGAACCGTGGCATCCTGCTCGACGTCGTCGGCCGGACCGCCGATGAATGTTTCATGCCCCTGACGGTCGGCGGCGGCGTGCGGACGATCGAGGACATCCGGGCGCTTCTGGTCGCCGGAGCCGACAAGGTGTCGATCAACAGCGCTGCGGTCCGCGACCCGGATTTCGTTCGCCGTGCCGCAGACAAATTCGGCAATCAGTGCATCGTGGTTGCGATCGACGCCAAACGAGTCGATTCCGAAACGAACCCTGAAAAATGGCAGATATTCACCCATGGCGGGCGTGAACCGACGGGAATCGACGCGGTTGAATTCGCCGAACAGGTGGTCAGTCTCGGCGCCGGCGAAATCCTTCTGACGTCCATGGACCGGGACGGCACAAAAATCGGATACGACATCGCCCTTACACGAACGATCGCGGACCGCGTCCGTGTCCCGGTCATCGCGTCCGGCGGCGTAGGAACGCTCGATCATCTGGTGGAGGGTGTCGCCGAAGGCGGCGCGACGGCCGTGCTCGCTGCCTCGATCTTCCATTTCGGAACCTTTACGATCGGCGAAGCCAAGGCCCACATGGCCTCTGCCGGCATTGCCATGCGCCTTGACGGATTGCCGCGATGACCTCTGAATTCACGCTTCATGATCTGGCCGAACGCATTGCGGAACGCGCCGGCGGCGATGCCGGGACATCATACACGGCGCGGCTTCTTGAGAAGGGTGTTGCGGCCTGCGCCCAGAAGGTCGGCGAGGAGGCCGTGGAAACGGTGATCGCCGCGCTTGGCGAAGATCGCGAGGCGTTGCGCAATGAGGCGGCCGACCTGCTCTTTCACTTGCTTGTGCTGCTAAAGGCGCAGGACGTCAGCCTTGACGAAGTGGTGGCCGAATTGGCAAGACGAACCGCGCAATCGGGACTGGCGGAAAAAGCGGCACGAAAATCCTGACCTGCCGGCCCGTGCGAGCCTGGATTGGGCATGATGATGGATCAGTTGCGAAAAGGCGCGCCTTCTCCCTATCGGACGTTTGAACGCGCCGACTGGTCGAAACTGCGTGCCGATACGCCGCTTACCCTCAGTGAAGCGGAATTGTCGAAACTGCGCAGCCTCAACGACCGGCTCTCGCTGGTCGATGTGGAAGAGATCTACCTGCCGATGTCCCGGCTGTTGACGCTTTATGTCGAAGCCATCCAGTCGCTGCATGATGCATCGGAGACGTTTCTCGGGCCGTCGGATGCCACCATCCCCTTCGTGATCGGCATTGCCGGCTCGGTTGCGGTCGGCAAATCGACCACTGCGCGGGTGCTGCAGACCCTCCTGGAGCGCTGGCCATCGAGCCCGAAAGTGGAACTGATCACGACGGACGGGTTCCTCTACCCGAACGCTGTCCTGGAAGCCGAAGGCCTGATGGGCAAAAAAGGCTTTCCGGAAAGCTACGACCTGCCGCTTCTCCTGCAGTTCCTGTCCGACGTGAAGGCGGGCATGTCACAGGTCGAAGCGCCGGTCTATTCGCACCTCGTCTATGACATCGTGCCCGGCAAGTTCGACGTCATCGACCGCCCGGATATCCTGATCGTGGAAGGGCTGAACGTCTTGCAGACGAGCCGACTGCCGAAAGACGGCAAAGCCGTGCCCTTCGTGTCGGACTTTTTCGACTTCTCGATCTATCTCGATGCCAACGAAGCGGCGATCAGCCAATGGTACATCGAGCGCTTCATGGATCTGCGCAAGACCCGGTTTACCGACCCTCGATCCTATTTCCATAAGTACTCGACAGTGGGCGACGACGAGGCGCTGGCGCTCGGCCAGGGATTGTGGAACGACATCAACCGGCGCAACCTGCTTGAAAATATCCTGCCTACGCGTCCCCGCGCGGACCTGATCATGACAAAGGGCGACGATCACCTGATTGAGACCGTCGCCCTGCGCAAGATCTGACACCTGCTGAATTGATCCGGACTGGCCCGGATCAGGCCGCCTGAAGCGCACCCGTCTCCCAACCGATGATCGCGCGCTTGCGGGTGAGGCCCCAATGGTAGCCGCACAGCGACCCGGTCTTACCGATCACTCGATGACACGGCACGACGAAGGAAAGCGGGTTCTTGCCGACTGCGGTCCCAACGGCGCGCGCGGCCGAGGGTTTGCCGATATGCGCCGCGATATCGGAATAGGTTGTCAACTTGCCCATCGGGATCTTTAGGAGCGTCTCCCAGACCCGGATTTCGAAATCGGATCCGATCATGGAAATACGGAGCGGCGTCTCGTCGGCCCAACGGTCGCGGTCGAAGATTCTGGCGGCATAGGGATCCGTTGCCGTGCGGTCCGCCCGATAGTCGGCCAGCGGCCAGCGACCCTTCATATCGGCCAGTGCAGTGTCCTCCTTGCCCGGATCGGCAAAAGCAAGGCCGGCAAGACCCTGATCGGTCACCATCAAGAGCGCCTGGCCGAACGGCGAGGGGTGAAAGACGTACCGGATGACGAGACCGGCACCCCGTGCCTTGTAGGCACCGGGCGTCATCGCCTCGTGGGTCACAAAAAGGTCGTGCAGCCGGGCCGGGCCGGACAGGCCGACTTCGTAGGCGGTGTCGAGCACGCTCGCGGATTCCCGCAATAGGCCCCTTGCATTGTCCAGCGTGATCGCCTGAACGAACGCCTTCGGCGTCAGGCCTGCCCACCGCGTAAACAAACGCTGCAATTGCAGAGGCGCGAGGCCGACATGGCGGGCGAGCGTATCCAGGCCCGGGTGATCCCGCCAATTCTCGGTCAGGTATTCGATGGTCTCGCGCACGATGGCATAATCGCCTGCCAGGTCCCGCGGATCGCCGTCGGCCGGAATGTGTCCCTCAGTCATGTTCACCAGAGCATCCATGTCGGTCTCCCTTGTTCGTCGCTAAAATACGAAGGGTAAGAGGGCCGAACCACCCGATTCTTGCACTCTTGAGGAAGACCTGAACTTTTGTCAGACCGTCGGTCTAACTGGCTGCTGCCGCCGGGGGCCTTTCAACGCATGACGACCGGTCAGGCCGGGACCGGTGCGCCCCGCGCCTCGCTCAACGCCCGCGCGAAGGCATGGGCGAAACTTTCCTTGTCCGGCGGATTGAGAAACGCGCCGACATCGAGGGATCGGCCATGTGAGGTCAACGTGATCCGCACGACGCCCTCGTCCTCGATGCGGTGCACCGAAAGCCGTGCCCAATAGGGATTGAATTCGTGCGTCCGGACCTTGCCGGCCGCCGAGACCTGGCGGATCGTCACGGTTTCGGGAAACACCTCGACTTCCTCGAAAGCCCGTGCCGCCCGGTAATTCATGCGAAACGCCAGCCATACGAGGATGACATCGAGCCCGAAAAACAGGAAGACCGGCCAGGCGCCCAAGAGCAGGAACGGCAGGCCGGATGCAAAACAGATCAGGCCGATACACAGCATCAGGACAAAAAAACCCTGGCGTCCCAACGACCGGTAGGGCGTCAGGACGGCACTGAAAATCGGTGAGTTTGCCCCTCCAGGCGGATTGTCGTCTGCCATGCCGACCGAGTATAGACGTGCGATGAAAAAACCGAAACCTGCTCCAGCACGCGTCCCGGCCAAGCGAACCGCGGCGAAGAAACGCACACCCCGCCGCCCTCGCTATACGAAAGAAGAAATCCATCGGATTTTCGAACGCTTCCAGGAAGCGCTTCCGGAACCGAAGGGCGAACTCGATTACGTCAATGCATTCACGCTGTTGGTTGCGGTCGTGTTGTCGGCCCAGGCCACCGATGTCGGGGTCAACAAGGCGACGGGACCGCTGTTCGCGGTCGCCGACACGCCGGAAAAGATGCTGGCGCTCGGTGAGGATACGGTCCGGGACTACATCAAATCGATTGGCCTTTACCGCAACAAGGCCAAGAACGTGATTGCCCTGTCACGTACCCTGATCGAGGAGTATGGCGGCGCGGTGCCGCAGACCCGCGAGGCGTTGGAAAAGCTGCCCGGCGTTGGGCGCAAGACGGCCAATGTGGTGCTCAACATCGCCTTCGGCCAACCGACCATTGCGGTCGACACGCACTTGTTCCGGATCGGCAACCGGGTCGGCCTTGCGCCCGGCAAAACGCCTCTGGACGTAGAAAAGGCGCTGGAAAAGATCGTGCCCGAGCCGTTCCTCCTGCATGCCCATCACTGGCTGATCCTGCACGGCCGCTATGTCTGCAAGGCGCGCAAGCCGGAATGTCATCGCTGCGTGATCGTCGATCTCTGCAAATCACCGGAAAAGGTCGTCGACGCGTAAGCGCCTATTCCCCACAATCGGGCGACGGTGCGGCTCTTTCGAGATGCGTCCGCAGATCTTCCTCCTCGACCGGTTTGGTCAAAAGCGCGTCCGCGCCGAGTGCCAGCGTCTCGTCGCGCGTATCCGCCATCGTGTCGGCCGTCAGCGCTATGATCGGCACACGCGCCCTTTGCCCGGAGTGCTCAAGGCGACGGATCTCGCGAATCGCCTGGCGGCCGTCGATACCCGGCATGTGAAGATCCATCAAAATGCAGTCGATTTCCGGACCGTCCGACGCGGCAGCCTCGCCAACCGCATCGATCGCGGCGCCGCCATCGGTCACGTGGCGCACGGCATGCCCCATCTTTTCGAGCAACGCGCGGGCTAGCATGGCATTGATCGGATTGTCCTCAACGAGAAGAACGGACAAGGACCGGTCCTGCCGCGAAACTGAATCGCGCGACGGAAGCGTATGCGGTTCGAATGCGGCGTCTTCGACCTGGAGGCCGGTGAGCCGCGCCGTCACTGTCAGAAGCGAGGCGCGGCGTACGGGTTTCACGAGATAGCCGTCGAACCCGGCTTCGCGGAAAATGTCCAATCGGCTGCGGTCGGCCGGCCGCAGGATGATCGCCGCCGGCATTTCAAACGCGCGCTCATCACGCAGCAACGCCAAACGCTCGACTGCCGGCGGATCCGTCTCCACGTCGATCAGAACGATGTCGTACGGCTCGGCAAGATCCGTCTCGGATCCTGTCAGGACGACCTCCGCGCCGGCTTCTTCCAGGCAGGTCTTCCAGCGGACAGCTTCCATCGTCGACCCGGACAGAACCGCGACCCGCTTGCCGCTCAGATCCGGCTCGGACGGGCGATCCGCACTCCGCACATCGACCGGCAGTTCAAAGGAAAAGGTCGTGCCCGCGCCCTTGCGGCCGGCGACGGCGATGTCGCCGCCCATGTGCCGAACGATGCGGCGCGAGATTGCCAGACCGAGGCCGGTCCCGTCGAAACGCCGGGTCGGGCCGTGCTCGGCCTGTTCGAATTCGGTGAAAATGCGCTCCCGGTCCGCGTCATCAATGCCGATCCCCGTATCGGAGACGGCGAACCGGATCGTCGCCCGACCGGCTTCGACGGGCGTCGCCGTGCAATCGATCGCCACGCCGCCGGTTTCGGTGAACTTGATGGCGTTGCCGGCAAGATTGAGCAGAACCTGACGCAACCGGTGCGGATCGACCACGATATCGGCGGGCACGCCCGGCGCAACATAAGCGCCGATCACGATGTCCTTGGCCTGGGCCCGCGGTGCCAGCAACTCGACCAGATCCTCGATCAGCGGTTCCAGGCGGGTCGGTTGGGGGGCGAGGTCGATGCGCCCGGCTTCGATCTTGGAAAAATCGAGCATGTCCTCGATCAGCGACAGCAAAGCGCGACCCGAGGTGCCGATCGCCCGGGCGTAGGTGGCCTGTTCGGAACTCAGTTCCGTATCGAGCAGCAGACCGGACATGCCGAGAATGCCGTTCAGCGGGGTCCGGATTTCGTGGCTGACAGTTGCAAGGAACCGGGATTTGGCATCGCTGGCCGCTTCAGCCGCGTCCTTGGTGGCAATCAGGGCGCGTTCGGTGGCGCGCTGGTCCGTCACATCGCGCAGCACCGTCTGATAGACAGGCGCCTCCGATCCGTCGAAGAGGATCGTGTCCCGCGACAGCGCAAACCAGCGTTCGCCGCTCCGCGTGGGCAGGAGGATCGGATCCCGGGACGGCTGTTGGGGCTCGACGTCGAGGCCGGGCAGGGCCAATTCGCGGCCAAGCACATCCGCGCCCGGCACACCGAACACCAGTTCATAACATTCGTTGACAAAGATCACCTTTCCGGCGGCATCGCGCCGGATCACCACATCACCGAGCGAATCGACGACGCTGCGGTAATGATTGGCGATTTCCTCCAATTGCCAGATCTGATCGGCCTGAACCTCGACCCGCGCGGCAAGTGTCGCCTCGTCCGGCGCCGGTGCAGCCGAATGGCCGGTTGCCGTGCCGCTCCCGCCACGGCCCCGGATGCCGTGCCGGACGGCGATGCCGCCGGCCAATATCCCACCGGCCAGGACCAGAAAAAGAGCGGCGGTTTCCGCACCCTGATTCCCCAGGAGCATCGCACCGCCCAGGGAGAAGGCCGCGACAAGCAACGCGACGGCAAGCGGGCGGGCGTTGACCGACAGGCGTCGAGAATTTGGTCGGGTCTGCGACCGCACAGCCTCTTCGACAGGTATGCTTTCCATACCCGGGCCCGGCGTCGTTGCGCCGGCGTCCGGGTGCATTCGGTGCGATATGTCGCTGGATGTTCTGGTGGCCGGGCGTGCCATCTCGTGCCTGTACCGGTTGTCGCGCCGCGCGAACCCTGTCCGGTTCGCAATGCCGTCGGCATCGGGGCGGCCGCTTTGATCGCCAGGCAGAATAGGCAACAGGGATTTCGAAACCCTTGACGTGTCGGGCAGTGTCAGGCCGCAAGGGCGGACAGGCCCGTGTTCGCGCGGTAAGCCAGCGCTTCGGCCAGATGCACTCGTCCAATCGTATCGGCCCCGTCCAGATCGGCGATCGTGCGCGCGACCTTCAAAACGCGATGATAGCCGCGCGCCGACAGGCGGAAACTCTCAGCCGCCTCGCGCAACAGCGTCTGAGCGGCCTTGTCCGGGCGCGCCAGGGTTTCGATGAGACGCGCGCCCGCCTGGGCGTTGGTCATGACTGCCTCGCCGGCCTCGAGAAAACGGGTTTCCTGGCGCTGGCGCGCCGTTTCGACGCGGGAGCGGATCGATGCCGAACTCTCGCTCTCGCCCGGCCGGATCAGGTCGACCGCGGAGACGGCCGGTACCTCGATCCGTAAATCGATCCTGTCCAGAAACGGTCCGGACACCCGCGCCTGATAATCCGCCGCGCACCGAGCACCGCGCCGGCAGGTCATGCCCGGTTCGCCGGCATGACCACAGCGGCACGGGTTCATCGCCGCTACCAGTTGCACGCGGGACGGATAGGAGATGCGGTGATTGGCCCGTGCAATCACCGTTTCGCCAGTCTCCAGGGGCTGGCGCAGGGAATCCAGGACCTGGGGCGAGAATTCCGGCAATTCATCGAGAAACAGGATGCCGTTATGGGCGAGCGAGACCTCACCTGGACGGGCGCGCAATCCGCCCCCGACCAATGCCGCCATGGAGGCCGAGTGATGCGGTGCGCGAAACGGCCGCGCAGCGGAAAGTTTTCCCTCCGCCAGTTCCCCGGCGATCGAGGCGATCATGGAGACTTCGAGCAATTCGCGCGGCGAAAGCGGCGGCAACAGGGATGGCAGGCGGCTCGCCAGCATGGACTTGCCGGAACCCGGCGGGCCGACCATCAGCACATTGTGGCCACCGGCTGCGGCGATCTCCAAAGCCCGCTTGGCAGTTTCCTGTCCCCTGATCTCGCTGAAATCGCCAGCTGCAGCGCTGTCGACACGAATCCCCGGTTCCGGACGGGAGAGAACCTGGGTGCCCTTGAAATGATTGGCGACCGCAATCAGGCTTCGGGGTGCAAGAATGTCGAGATCCTGGCCGGCCCAGGCCGCTTCCGGACCCGACGCATGCGGGCAGATCAGACCCTTGCCAGCCGTGTTGGCGCCGATCGCCGCCGGCAGGGCGCCGGCCACCGGTGCGATCGTGCCGTCCAGCGACAATTCTCCGAGCACGACGTATTGCGCCATCTGATCGGCGGGCAGGACGCCCAGCGCCGCCATCAGGGCGAGCGCGATCGGAAGGTCGTAATGGCTGCCCTCCTTGGGCAGGTCCGCGGGTGCCAGATTGACCGTGATGCGCTTGTGCGGCAGGGCCAGACCGGATGCGATAAGCGCTGCTTCCACGCGTTCCCGGCTTTCGCCGACGGCCTTGTCCGGCAGGCCGACAATATTGAACCGGACGGCACCCGGGCCGATGTGGACCTGCACATCGACGGGGACCGCTTCGATTCCCCGGAACGCAATTGTGGATACGCGACTGACCATGAACCCCTCCAGTTCGTGCAGGCTACACGTCAGAGGCTATCCATTCAAGAACATTATAGGAACAAAAAATGAAATTTCGGGAAATATATCGCCTTTTACGGGTGTAATTGCGCCCTTATTGCACCGGGTTTTACCCGCATTGTTCCTCGATACGATCCCAGATCATGGCTGCAATGTCCGGACCGCCGAGATTGCTGATCGCGCGAATGCCGGTCGGCGACGTCACGTTGATCTCGGTCAGATAACCGCCGATCACGTCGATCCCGACAAACAGGAGCCCGCGTTCCTTCAACGCGGGGCCGATGCGGTCGCAGATCTCGCGTTCGCGCTCGCTGATCTGCGTGGTCTCGGCCTGGCCGCCCCTGACCATGTTGGAGCGCAGATCGTCGGCCGCCGGGATGCGATTGACGGCCCCGGCGAACACGCCGTCGACCAATATGATGCGCTTGTCGCCGTCGCGCACTTCCGGGCGGAACTGCTGGACGACCCAGGGCTCGCGGAATGTCGTCGAAAACAGATCGAGCAGCGATCCGAAATTGGAATCCTCAGGACGCAGACGAAAGACCGCAGCGCCCCCATTGCCGTAGAGCGGCTTGACGACGATGTCGCGATATTCGTCGCGGAACGCCCGGATTTCAGTCTCGTCGCGGGTAATCAGGGTGGGCGGCATTAGGTCCGGGAATTCCGTCACGAAGACCTTTTCCGGCGCGTTGCGGACATGCGCCGGGTCGTTGACGACGAAGGTCTGCGGATGAATACGCTCCAACAGGTGGGTCGCAGAGATGTAGGCCATGTCGAAAGGGGGATCCTGGCGCATCAGGATCGTGTCGAAATCCGACAGGGGACGGCGTTCCGCTTGGCCGAGCGTGTAATGATCGCCGACCTGATCGCGCACGCTGACCGGCTCGACGCGGGCGAACACTGTGCCGTCCACCATGGCCATCCGGTCGGTCGTATAGTGAAACAGGTCATGGCCGCGCCGTGCCGCTTCGAGCATCAATGCAAAGGTCGAATCGCCGGCGATCTTGACGTCGGCGATATGGTCCATCTGGACGGCAACGGAGAGCGGCATGTCCGAATTCCTCACTTCGATCAGGGCGGTGCGTATATGGGCCGGCATGCGGCCCATTGTCCATGATGGAATGGCGCGGGCCTCAGCGAACCGTCACGGTTCCTGAAATGCCGCCGGGATATGAACCGGCCAGGCCCAGGGCCGGATAGCGATGATGTCGAAGCGCCAGGCGCATCGTTCGTGACCCGGATGACCGGCGAGCCAGATGCGCGCCGCACGACCGATGCGCCGCTGGGCCGCCAGCGTCACGGCGTCGAGCGCCGCCGCTACGCTTGTCCGCGCCTTGACTCCCACGAAACACAGGGCGTCGCCGCGGCGCGCGATGATGTCGATCTCGCCCGCTGGCGTGCGGTAGCGCCGGTTAAGAATGCGATAGCCGCATAGCCGCAGATACCAGGCAGCAAGGGTTTCCGCCCGCAAACCGAGATGGAAAGCGGCGCGTCTGCGGCCAGCATCCTGTCGGCTCATGTCTTGCCTCCCATCCCGTATCCGGTTCGTGACGGCAGCCAATCGGACGATCTGTTCTTCACATTGAGAGCGCCGCGCGAACCATGTTTTTTTTACACAGGGATGCAGCATCCGACAGAATTTGTTACACAGACGCAAACACAGTACGAAAATGGGGGAGGCGAGAGTGAGAGATCTTCGCCGCGCAACCTGTTGACCATGAGAAGCTTTTTGCGTTTCGGCGCCGCGCTGGCACTGGGACTGTCCGTTGCCGCCTGCCTGCCGACAAGCCGCCTGCAGGGCCCGGGATCTCAGACCGGCCCGATCGGCCAGCCGACCGGTGAAGTCATCGGCGCGGGCGCGGTTCGTGTTGCGCTCCTGCTGCCGCAATCCGCACAGGGCAATGGCGGCAGCGTCGCCAACGTCTTCAAGAACGCCGCCACGCTGGGCCTGCGTGAATTTCCCGGCGGCGATGTGCGGCTGCTCGTCAAAGACACGGGCGGCACGGCGGCCGGCGCGACGGCAGCGGCCCAGCAGGCGCTGTCGGAAGGCGCGGAACTGATCCTTGGCCCTGTGTTTTCACATTCGGTAACCGCCGCGGCCGGCGTGGCTCGACCGGCCGGCGTTCCCGTCATCGGCTTCTCAAGCGATGCCAGTGTTGCGGGCCGGGGGGTCTACCTCCTGAGCTTCCTGCCGCAGGACGACGTGGCCCGCATGGTGTCCTTTGCGGCGACGCAAGGTCGGACCTCGGTTGCAGCCATGTTCCCGCAGACCGATTACGGCGCGGTGGTCGAAGCAGCCTTCCGACAGGAGGCCGCCCGCCGCAATCTGCGGATCATCTCGATCCAGAAATACACAAACAACCCCGACGACATCACGGCCAAAGCCCAGGAAATCGCCAAGTTTTCGAACCGGATCGATTCGGTGTTCTTTCCCGGCGATCCACAGGCCGCGATCTTCATCGCACAAACCCTCACAGCCAACGGTGTCGACCGGAACCGCGTGAAGTTCATGGGCAGCGGTCAATGGGACAATCCTGCCGTTTTTGGCGAATCAGCACTTACCGGCGCCTGGTTCCCGGCACCGTCCCGCGACGGCTTCAATTCCTTTGTGCCGAAGTACCAGAATTCGTTCGGTTCAAGCCCACCGCGCAATGCCACCCTGTCCTATGATGCCGTTACGCTCGCGCTCGGCCTGGTGCGCAGCGCCGGTCAGCGGCGTTTCTCCACCAACGTGCTGACCAATCCGGACGGTTTCCTTGGCGTCGACGGCGTGTTCCGATTCCGCCGCAACGGCACCAACGAGCGCGGCCTTGCCGTTTATGAAGTCGGTACGGGATCGGCCCGTGTTGTCGGTCCGGCCCGACGCAATTTCTCGGGCAGCTGATATGATCCAGCCGCGCGCCCGGTGCGGTCGAACGGACCGGCCTGGTGCCCGTCGCGCCGCCTGACGGCCGGGACATCCGCCATGACCGTTTCTCCCCTTTCCGGCAAACGCATCCTCCTGCTTATCGGCGGCGGGATCGCGGCCTATAAATGCCTCGATCTGATCCGGCGACTACGAGAACGGGGTGCGGCCGTGCGTGCTGTCCTCACCCGCGCCGGGTCAGAGTTCGTGACGCCGCTTTCGGTCTCGGCGCTGACCGAGGACAAGGTCTATTCCGACCTGTTCGACCTGACGGACGAAGCGGAAATGGGACATATCCAATTGTCGCGGGACGCGGACCTGCTTGTCCTGGCGCCCGCCACGGCGGATCTGATCGCCAAGATGGCCACGGGACGCGCCGACGATCTTGCATCGACCGTCTTGCTGGCGACCGACACACCCGTGCTTGCGGCGCCGGCAATGAACGTGCGCATGTGGCAGCATCCCGCCACACAACGCAATGTGAACCAGATCGAACGCGATGGCGTTACCCTCGTCGGCCCGAACGAAGGCAGCATGGCATGCAATGAGTACGGCATGGGCCGCATGGCAGAACCCATGGAGATCGTGGCTGCCATCGAGACGGCGTTCTCTGTACCGCATAGACCGCTTGCGGGACGCCGCATCGTTGTGACATCCGGGCCGACCCATGAACCGATCGACCCCGTGCGCTACATCGCCAACCGCTCGTCCGGCAAACAGGGGCATGCCGTGGCGCGCGCGGCACAGATGGCGGGGGCGGATGTCACGCTCATCAGCGGTCCTGTGTCGATCGAGGATCCGCCCGACGTGACCATGGTCCGGGTCGAGACAGCGCAAGACATGCTGGCGGCCGTCGAAACCGCCCTGCCGGCCGATGCCCTTGTCATGGCCGCGGCAGTCGCCGACTGGCGTGTGGTCGAGCGGCAGGAGGACAAAATCAAGAAGGCTGACGGTGGCGTGCCGCATTCGATCGCGCTGACCGAGAATCCGGATATCCTGGCCACGGTCGGCCATGCCGGTGCGCGGCGGCCGCGCCTTGTGATCGGCTTTGCCGCGGAAACGCAGAACCTGCTTGAAAATGCCGGCGCCAAGCTGCGCAGCAAGGGTGCCGACTGGATCGTCGCCAACGATGTGTCGCCGGAAGGCGGCGTGTTCGGCGGCGACCGCAACACGGTGCGAATCCTGCATGCCAACAGGGTCGATTCGCTGCCGACACAATCCAAGGACGCCGTTGCCGCCCATCTGGTCGAGCGGATCGACGCGTTTTTCAACGGCATCGATACGGCCGCTTCGCTCGAATCGGACCCGAAATGACACCAACCAGAATCGCCCTGCGGCGACTGCCGCATATGGAAGGATTGCCGTTGCCGACCTACCAAAGCGCGCAGGCGGCGGGTCTGGATGTGCATGCCGCGATTGCGGCCGACGCGCCGGTCGACCTGGCGCCCGGCGACCGCACACTCGTGCCGACCGGTTTCTGCATGGCTTTGCCGTCCGGATTTGAAGCCCAGATGCGACCGCGTTCCGGCCTCGCGCTGAAACACGGGATCACCGTCCTGAACACGCCCGGTACGATCGACAGCGATTACCGCGGAGAAGTCGGCGTCGTTCTGATCAATCTCGGTGACGAGCCCTTTACCATCAGGCGCGGCGAACGGATCGCGCAAATGGTCATCGCGCCGGTGCTGCAGGCTGCGCTGATTGAAACCTCGGAACTGGACGACACGGTTCGCGGTGCCGGCGGTTTCGGATCGTCCGGCACGGGGTCGTCGTGAGCGGATCCGACACGCTCTCGCCGGAGGAGTTGCAGCGCTATGCCAGGCATATCGTGCTGCGCGATGTCGGCGGTCCGGGCCAGCAAAAGCTGAAGGCCGCACGCGTTCTGGTGATCGGCGCGGGGGGGCTCGGCGCACCGGTCCTGCAATATCTCGCAGCGGCCGGCGTCGGTACGCTCGGAATAGTCGACGACGACGCGGTTTCGCTCTCGAACCTGCAGCGCCAGATCATTCACACGACGGATTCGGTCGGCCAGTCGAAGGTCGCAAGCGCTGGGGCGGCCATCCGCCGCATCAATCCGCATGTCATGGTCGAGCCGCATGACCTGCGCATCACGCCGGACAACGCGGCCGAACTCGTTGCACCCTATGACATCGTCGCGGACGGATCCGACAATTTCGCCACGAGATATTGCGTCGCCGATGCCTGCCATGCCGGGAACAAACCGCTGGTCAGCGGTGCTGTCGGTCAGTTCGACGGGTCGCTGACCACGCTCAAGCCCTACGAGCGGGACGCGGATGGCAACGCCAACCCGACCTATCGTTGCCTGTTCCCAAGCGAACCGCCCGCGCATCTGGTGCCAACCTGCGAGCAGGCGGGTGTGCTCGGCGCCCTGACAGGCGTGATCGGATCCATGCAGGCGCTTGAGATCATCAAGGAAATTGCCGGGATCGGAGAATCCCTGGTCGGACGCCTGTTGCTCTACGATGCCCGGTCTGCCCGCTTCGAAACCGTCCGGTACCGACGGTCCGATCCGGTACCTGGTTAATTGAGGGTCGCGGGGTCTTTTTCCGCCGTACGGGCCTGGATGTTCTGCCGATAGAGCGCGGCAAAATCGATCGGATCGATGAGCAGGGGCGGAAAGCCGCCATGGCGTGTCGCATCGGCCATGATCTGACGGGCAAACGGAAACAGCAGGCGCGGGCACTCGATCAGCACGAAGGGGTGCAGATGTTCCTTGGGCACGTTCTGCACCTTGAAGACGCCGGCGTAGACCAGTTCGATGGCAAACACCGTCTCCTCGTTCAATTCGGCCGTCGCGTCCATGGACAGAACGACCTCGAAATCGGTTTCCGAGGCAGGATTCGCGTTGACGTTGACGTTGATGTTGAGACGCGGGCTGTTTTCCTGCGGGCGCAGGGATGCCGGGGCTTTCGGGTTCTCGAACGACAGATCCTTGACGTACTGAGCCAGAATGTTGACGGCGGGCGCCTCGCCGGAAGGCTGTGCCGGTTTGGCGTTGGAATCGGCGACGTCTTCGTTCGACATAAAAGGCCCCTTTCCGGAATGGATCGGATCTCTATCACCACGCGTGTCAACGAAGTCAAGCGCGGCGGCTCAATCCGGCGGGGAC
>JANQQB010000162.1 GCA_028285165.1 Rhodobiaceae bacterium | reverse complement strand
GTCGAGCGCGGCGATCACGTCACGGATCGCATTGGCGAAATCGCGTTGGTTTTCCAGATTCTCCGCCAGCCGGTCGAGCGCCGTACAGGCCTTTTCCTCGATCCACGGTTCCCAGAATTCCAGGATCCTGCCAGCGCTTTCGGGCGGCTCCATGCCGGCGACCCGCTGCCGCACCATCAGCGACACCGCTTCTTCGAGCGGCGCGTCCGCCTTGTCGGTGATCTCCTGGAAATTGCCGCGGTGATATTTGTCTTCCAGCATGGCTGAGAGATTGTCGGCAACGCCACTCATCTCCCGGCAGCCGATCGATTCGCAGCGCGCCTGCTCGACGGCCTCGAATATGGCCCGCGCATTCGCGCCCTCCGGCATCAGGGAACGATGGATCCCGGCATCATGAAATCCAAGCCGCAGCGCCATGGAATCGGCCAGGCCCCGGACCACCGACACATCCGCTTTGTTGGCATTGCGCGGCAATTCGGGCAACCGGGCGCGTTCCCCGACGAGGTTCGGCCGGTCGCTTGCATAGGTCACTTCCAGATCCGGCTTGCCGGACACAGCCCGCATCGTCATGGCGATCGCCTGCTTCAGGGGCTCGGCCGGTGTGTCGGTCTTGGAGTTCGATGCCACGGTCGGGAAATCCTCAGGCGATCAACGCATTGGCGGCGGATTGCGGCAATTCTTCATTGAAGGCGCGCTGATAGAATTCGGCGACGGCCTTCTGCTCGATCTCGTCGCACTTGTTCAGGAAGGTCACGCGGAAGGCAAATCCGATATCGCCGAAAATCTCCGCGTTTTCCGCCCAGGTAATCACCGTGCGCGGGCTCATGACCGTCGACAGGTCGCCGTTCATGAACGCATTGCGCGTCATGTCCGCCACCCAGACCATTTTCGAGATCTTGTCGCGGCCGGTCTCCGTGTCGTAGCTCTTGGCCTTCGACAGCACGATCCCGACTTCGTTGTCGTGCGGCAGATAGTTCAGGGTCGTCACCACGGACCAGCGGTCCATCTGGCCCTGGTTGATCTGCTGGGTGCCATGATAAAGGCCCGACGTGTCGCCGAGGCCGACCGTGTTGGCGGTGGCAAACAGCCGGAAGCCCGGGTGCGGGCGGATCACGCGGTTCTGGTCAAGCAGCGTCAGCCGACCCTGGATTTCCAGCACGCGCTGAATGACGAACATGACGTCCGGCCGTCCGGCATCGTATTCGTCGAAAACCAGCGCGACATTGTGTTTGAGGGCCCAGGGCAGGATGCCGTCGCGGAATTCCGTAACCTGCACGCCGTCCTTGACGACGATCGCATCCTTGCCGACCAGATCGATGCGGCTGATATGGCTGTCGAGGTTCACTCGAACACACGGCCATTTGAGGCGGGCCGCGACCTGTTCGATATGCGTCGACTTGCCGGTACCGTGATAGCCGGTCACCATGACCCTGCGGTTGTGCGCAAAGCCAGCAAGGATGGCGAGCGTCGTTTCCCGGTCAAAGAGATAGTCCGCATCGAAGTCCGGGACGTATTCGTCGGCCTCCGAGAATGCGGGAACCATCAGGTCGGACTCGATACCGAAGACGTCCCGAACGGAAAGTGTGCAATCCGGACAGCCGTCCACGTTGTCGTTCAAGTCATTCATCGTCTTTTTGTCCAGTCTGCTTGGGAGGTCGGGAGGGCACGCAAGCCCATGCATGTATCGCGCCACAAGCCGGATGTCAGCAGAAACCTGATTGTTTCAGAATTTTGTAGGCTTGGATGATTTGACGCAGTCTTTCCTCCGACGACCGGTCTCCGCCATTGGCGTCGGGGTGGTGGCGCTTCACCAGTTCCTTGTACCGGGCCTTGATCTTGTCGGCATTCGACGTCTCGTCCATGTCGAGTGTGTCGAAGGCTTTCTTTTCCATGGAGCGGACGCGCCGGGTCGGTTTGTCGGGGGCCGTCTTGGGCTCACCGTCTTCGTCGAACAGGTCGAAAGGATCGCGCGGCTTGCGCTTCCAGGCGCGTTGGGCGCGAAAGCCCTGCTCGTCCTCGCTGCCCGGCTGCCCGTTGACGCCCATTTTCCAGGTCGGCCGATGGCCAGTCATGGCGTCCTTCTGATAGGACGCGATCGCATCGTCGCTCATGCCGGAAAAGTAATTGTAGGACTTGTTGTATTCGCGGACGTGGTCGATGCAGAACAGCAGGAACTGGCCTTCCCGCCCGCGTCCCATCGGCGCCTTGTGTGTGCCCGGACGGTTACACCCTTCCCACTGGCAGCGGGGTTCTTTCTTTTCGATCGTGCGATCCTGGTCGGGCTTCACACGAATGCTGTCGAAGAGGGACGAATCTAGTTTCATTGGTGTAGAACGGTCACGAAAACGGTGGTTGCACGACGTCTGTCGGACGGCGGCACCGTCCCCGTAAAACAAATCGGCATTGTATCAAAAGGCGCCTTCGGATGAACAGAGCAAAACGGATCGAACAGGCTTTATCGGACAATTTTCAGCCCCTGGAGCTGACCGTGACCGACGAAAGCCATCTGCATGCCGGCCATGTCGGCGCCTCGCCGGAAGGGGAGACACATTTCCGTGTAGAAATCGTGTCGGATGCCTTCCGCGACAAGAGCCGTGTGCAGCGTCACCGCCTGGTCAACGAATCGCTGCAATCCGAACTCGCCTCCGGATTGCATGCGCTGGCGATCCGGGCCTATGCGCCGAGCGATCCGAAAGGCCGCTGATCGATTGAGCACTCCCGACGCCCGAGCTCGCGCTATCGCACCGCATCGAGCGGCATGATGCGCAGGTGCGTGATCCGATTGCGCTGCTTCTTCAGAACGACGAAGCGGAAGCCGTGAAAGGTGAACACCTGACGCTCCTCGGGGATCATCTGGGCTTCGTGGATGACCAGGCCGGCGACCGTGGTCGCTTCCTCGTCGGGCAGCGACCAGTCGAATGCCCGATTGAGATCGCGCACGGGAACGGACCCGTCAACCAGCACGGCGCCGTCCGGCTGCGGACGCACGCCCTGAACAACGAGGTCGTGTTCGTCCGCGATGTCGCCGACGATTTCCTCCAATATGTCCTCAAGGGTCACCAGGCCCATCACCTCGCCGTATTCGTCGACAACAAGCGCGAGATGGCCCTTGCGTTTCAAAAAGGCGTTCAACTGGTCCTGCAAACTGGTCGTTTCCGGCACGAACCAGGGTGATGTGGCCATGCTGCCGAAGTCGAGATTCTCGACCGCACCGTCGACCGCCTTGAGGGAGCGCAGCAGATCCTTTGAGTGGATGACGCCGATGATGTTGTCGCTGTCGTCGCGCCACAGCGGCAATCGCGTGTAGGGGCTGGCGAGAACCTGTTCGACAAGCTTTTCGGCCGGATCGTCGGCGTTCAGCGTCTGCATGTTGGTGCGGTGGACCATCACGTCGTAGACATTGAGATCGCGCAGGTCGAGCAGGCCGCCAAGGCGGTCGCGCTCGTCCTTGACGAGACCGCCCTCCAGATGTTGCAGATCGACCGTGCCGCGGATTTCCTCATGCGCCGACAGCATCGAATCACCGCTGACGTCGACACCGGCCATTTTCAGGACGGCCCGCACGATCATCGTCACGCCGATGACGATCGGCCCAAACAAAAGCACAACGACCCGCACCACCGGCGCAACTTTCAGCGCGAACTTGTCGGGATTGCTGATCGCCCAGGTCTTGGGCAGCACCTCGGCGAACACGAGCACCAGCGCCGTCATGATCAGTGTCGCATAGACGACGCCGGCCTCGCCGAACACTCCGAGCAGAACACTGGTCGCCAGAGCCGAGGCCAGGATGTTGACCAGGTTGTTGCCGAGCAGAAGCGCGCCGATGAGCCGGTCGCGGGTCAACAGCAGGATATCGACCGTGCGGGCCTGCCGGTTGCCGGATTTGGCCAATTGCAGCATGCGGGCCCGCGACGCCGCGGTCAGGGCCGTTTCGGATCCGGAAAAGAACGCCGACAGGACCAGGAGCGCGATCACCGCGCCCGCGGCCAGCCAGATTTCGTCGAGAATCATTGGGTTTGCTCGTCTTCAAGAAAACTTCGAACGGCATGCGGGTCCACGTCCCTGGAGACGAAAGCCGCGCCGATACCGGTCGCCAGAATGAAGGTCAGCGCGCCGCGGCTCACCTTCTTGTCCTGACGTATATGGGTCAGCAGGGTATCCGCGGAAACGTCGCAATCGCTCAAGGCGGCCAGTGACGTCGGCAGGCCGACATCCTGCAGATGTCCGCAGACCTGACCGACGGCGTTGCCGCCGCACAGGCCGAGGCGTTCGGAAAAGCGGAACGCCATCGCCATGCCGATCGCCACGCCTTCGCCGTGCACCAGCCGGTCGGAATAGCCGGTCGCCGCTTCCAGGGCATGACCGAATGTGTGTCCGAGGTTGAGGAGCGCCCGGCTGCCGGTCTCGTATTCATCCGCGGCGACGATCGCCGCCTTGGCCCGGCAGCAATGGGCGACCGCGTCCACCCGGGCCTGGCCGCCGTCGAAGACCTCGCGCCAATGCGCGCACAGCCAATCGAAAAACCGGGGGTCGTTGATCAATCCGTATTTGACGACCTCGGCGTAGCCGGCGCGAAACTCCCGAAGCGGAAGGGTCGAGAGGATTTCGGTATCGGCCAAGACCAGCGACGGCTGGTGGAACGCGCCCACGAGGTTCTTGCCGTGATCGCTGTTGATGCCGGTCTTGCCGCCGACGGACGAATCGACCTGGGCAAGAAGCGATGACGGAAGCTGGATGAACGCCATGCCCCGGCGGGCGATGGCGGCGGCAAATCCGGCCAGATCGCCGACGACACCGCCGCCGAGCGCCACCACCAGGTCGTTGCGCTCCAGCCGGGCCGACAGGATGCCGTCCAGGACGGCCTGCAACGGGCCGAACGCCTTGGTCGCCTCGCCGGGTTCGACGAGGATCCGGGAATGCCGGATGCCGGCGGCATCAAGCGCGTGTTCCAAGGTCGGAAGATGGGTCTCAGCCACATTGCGATCGGTCACCACGGCCAGGGCCGCATCCGGATGGCGCCGGGCGATCTCGTCGCCGGCCCTTTCCAACAGGCCGGGACCAACCAGGATGTCGTAGCTGCGGGCGCCGAGATCGACCCGTACGGTCTGCTCGGCGGCGGCTTCGCTCGGCTGCGATCCGCCTGGCGACAGGCTCATCGGGCAGAACCCACGGCGGATGCGCCGACCGGGCTGTCCAGATGACGGTCGAGGGCGATCACGACCTGATCGACCACCGCGTCATGCGGGCCGTCGAAGGATTCCACGGCGAGATCGGCCTCGGCGTAGACGGGATTGCGGGTCGCAAGCAGGTCGCGCATGACCTGGTCAGGGTCGGCCGCCTTCAAAAGCGGACGGTTGGATTTTCGCCGCACCCGCTCCATGAGAATGTCGAGTTCGGCATGCAGCCAGATCGATACGGCGTCCTGCTTGATGCGCGCGCGGGTTTCGTCATTCATGAACGCGCCGCCGCCGGTCGACAGCACCTGTGCCCGTTCCCCGAGCAGGCGTGCAATGACCCGGCGCTCGCCGTCGCGAAAATAGGTTTCGCCGTGACTGTCGAAGATTTCGGGGATCGTCATGTTGGCGGCAGCTTCGATTTCCTGATC
>JANQQB010000150.1 GCA_028285165.1 Rhodobiaceae bacterium | reverse complement strand
GGCAGCGGCGTGCCCGCCGGCACGCCGCTGCCCAGGTCCATATCCACGAAGGTCCGGCACTCGGCCGGAACCGCGAGCCCGTCAAGCAGCCGTCCGGCGGATCCCGGCATGACCGGCTGGATCATCAGCCCGACCAGCCGCAGAACCTCCGCGGTCACGCTCAGCACCGTTTGCATGCGCTCCGGATCCGTCTTTTTCAGTGCCCAGGGTTCCTGGCCGGCAAAGTAGCGGTTCGCGTCCGCAATCACGGCCCAGATGTCGGTCAGCACAAGATGGATGGCCAGATTGTCCATATGCGCACGGCAGGTATCGGCAAGCGCCAGCGCCGAATCGAGCAGCGCCCGGTCCTGCGGTTCGAGGGCCGCCCGGTTCGGCATCGTGCCGTCGACATTCTTGGCGATCATCGACAGTGATCTTTGAGCAAGATTGCCGAGATCATTGGCAAGGTCCGCGTTGATGCGTCCGACGATCGCTTCGTGGCTGTAATTGCCATCGCGTCCGAACGGCACTTCGCGCAGGAAGAAATAACGAACGGCATCAAGCCCGTAATGGCCGATCAGGTTCTTCGGGTCGATGACGTTGCCGACCGATTTCGACATCTTCTCGCCCTTGTTGAACAGGAAGCCGTGTCCGAAGACGCGTTTTGGCAAGGGTATACCGGCCGACATCAGGAAAGCCGGCCAGTAGACGCTGTGAAACCGCACGATGTCCTTGCCGATCACATGCAGATCGGCCGGCCAGAAATGCTGGTAGCGGCTGCTTTCCGCATCCGGAAAACCGACGCCCGTCAGGTAATTGGTGAGCGCGTCGACCCAGACATACATGACGTGACGCTCGTCGTCCGGTACCGGCACGCCCCAGTCGAACGTCGTGCGCGAAATCGACAGGTCCTTCAGGCCGGATTTCACGAAGCTCATGACTTCGTTGCGGCGTTCGTCCGGCCCGATAAAACGCGGATTTTCTTCGTAAAGCGCGATCAGCCGATCGGCATAGGCCGACAGACGGAAGAAATAGCTTTCCTCCTCGACCCATTCGACCGGCGATCCTTGCGGGCCGATCCGCACGCCGTCGCCGTTCAGCCGTGTTTCACTCTCCGCGTAATAGGCCTCGTCGCGTACGGAATACCAACCGGCATATTTGTCTTTGTAGATATCGCCGTTTGCCGCCATGCGGCGCCATATCTCCTGGCTGGCAGCAATGTGCCGGGGCTCGGTCGTGCGGATGAAATCGTCGTTCGAACATCCAAGGTCAGCGACCATTTCGCGAAACAGCGGCGCCTGCTGGTCGGCGAAGGCGGCCGCGCTCTGGCCATTCTGCTCGGCCGTCTGTTGCATCTTCTGGCCGTGTTCGTCGGTGCCGGTCAGAAAAAAAACGTCATAGCCGTCGAGCCGCTTGAAGCGGGCGATGACGTCCGTGGCCAGCGCCTCATAGGCATGGCCGATATGCGGCGCTCCGTTCGGATAGGAGATCGCCGTCGTGATGTAGTATTTTGGCGCTTCGGCCATCATGCTTTCCTTCGGTGGCAGCCCGACGGGTTGGATGTGCGGTGGCAGGTCCCGGCTGACTTCAGGCTTCTGGGGATATCGGAGAACCGGCGGCACCGGCAAGTGTTTCGACGATCTGAATGACAGCTTGTTTGCGGTCGAGATTGAAGATGCGGGATTGTCGGCCGATTTCGAGGATGTCCTTGCCCGCCTCGCTCCACCGCATTCGGGCGGCCAGCGCGCTGCCGGTTGCCCGAACGCGATCGGCGGCAAGATCATAGGCCAGATCGCAGAACAGGTCGTAACGGCTTTCCGCCTCCCGCGCCGCCAGGGATTGCGCGAGGCCGTGCAGGTTACGCCGGTCGACGGCCGGAAACCGGGCGGCCAGTCCGTTCAGTCCCTTCATCACCTCGAGCCCTCCGGACTCCAGGAAAATCAGGGCCTTACCGACGCTGCCTCGACTCGCTTCGAGCGCTGCCTGCAAGTCTTCTTCCGGAACCGTCAGGTCCTGTGCTTCAAGCGTGGTGCGAACGGCCCGTTCCAGGTCGCTGTGTTCCAGTCCTGTCATGCGCAGCACGCGGCAGCGCGATCGGATCGTCGGAAGCAGCCGGCCCGGATTGTGGCAGACAATCAGGTAAAGGCCGCGCGCGGTCGGTTCCTCGAGGTTTTTCAGGAGGGCATTGGCCGCATTGGTGTTGAGGTCGTCGGCGCTGTCGACGATGCAGATGCGCCAGCCCTCCTCCGCTGCCGTGGTGCCGAAGAATGTCTGTGTGCGTCGAACGAGGTCGACGGGAATCTCGGTCTTCAGCCGCTTGGCTTTCTCGTCATAGGGGCGGGTCAGATGCAACAGATTCGGATGAGCGCCCGCGGCCACCTTTGCAAAGGACGGCGAACCGGTCTCCACGCTCAGATCGGCATGCAGGATGCTCGCGGGATCCGACGGATCGGGATGGTCGAACAGATAGCGCGCGGCCCGAAAGGCGAAAGTCGCCTTGCCGATCCCGGCCGGACCGGTAATCAGCCAGGCGTGGTGGAAGCGGCCGCCGCGAAAGGCATCGAGAAAACCGGCTTCCGCCTTGGCGTGGCCGAAAAGGTTCGCAACGGTGCGCGGTTCCGGCGGCGTGTTGGTCATCGGACCGGCTTACCGGGTTAGCCGGCGCTTCGCAACGCCGCAAGCGCGGCGTCGATCGAGGCAAACGCATCCTTGTCATCGCCGCCGAGATCCGTGGCGAACCGGGTTTCGACCGCCTGCCAGATCGCGTCTGCCGTCTTTTTCTGTGTGGTGTTTGCATCGACGACAAGGCAGCGTTCCGGTTCCTGCTCGGCAAGCGCTAAAAAGGCCTTTCGGCGGCGGACATGGATCGCGAGATCATCCTTTTCGAACCGGTCAAGATCGCCGCCGGTTCCGGATCGCACGCGTTTTGCGGCCCGTTTGAGGCCGACTTCGGCGGGAACGTCCAGGATCAGCGTCAGGTCCGGGCGCAGACCGTTGGTGGCGACGGTCTCAAGCAGATCGAGAACCGGGCCGGTGACACCGCTGTCGCCCTGGTAGACGCGCGTGGAATCGGTAAAGCGGTCGCACAAGACCCACTTGCCGGCTTCCAGCGCCGGCCGGATCAGATGGTCGACATGATCGATGCGGGCAGCGGCGAACAGCATGGCCTCCGCCTTGGCGCCGAGCGATCGCGCAGCGCCCGATAAAAGCACATGGCGCACGGCCTCCGCGCCGCTCGTGCCGCCCGGCTCCCGGGTGACCACGACATCGATCGACCGGGCTCGCAAGGCCTTTTCCAGTCGCCTGATCTGGGTGGACTTGCCGGCTCCCTCCCCGCCTTCGAATGTGATGAACCGTGCCGTCAATCCTGTTGTCCATTGTCGCGACCGCACCGGGTCGCGACGTCTTTCGTTCTACCAATACCCGAACAGCAACTCCTGGGCGCCGTCCACGGCCCGGCGAGTGAGGCCACCGACCGGGACGTCGGACTCGGCGTAGAGCGGCGTCAACTGGGCCCTGACATCATCGCGCCAGATCTCGACGTGACCGATGGGCTGTCCCTTCGAAACCGGTGCCCGCACCGGTCCCTCATACACCACACGCGCCCTGATTCGCTCATCGATTCCGTTCGGCACGAGGATAGTGACGGCGCCGTCGCCCAGCAATGGCACATGGGTGGACGATCCACCGAAAACCCGGGCGCGTGCGACCTGTTCGCCTTCGTCGAACAGAATGCGCGGCGTAAACGACTGGTAGGCCCAGTCGATCATGCGCTTGGCCTCGGCCTCGCGTTCCTTCTTGGACACAAGGCCGTGCATGATGCCGACAATGCGCTGGTCGTCGCGTTTTGCCGTCAACGCGATGGCAAACCCATTGCTTTCCGCCCACCCGAGAAAGAACCCGTCAACGCCGATATTCTGTTTCACCAGCGGGTTCTTGTTGGTCTGGCGGATCTTGTTCCAGGTGAATTCCGCCTCGGAGAAATATCCCATAAAGTCCGGATATTGCTCGATTATGTGTAAGGCAAGACGGGCGAGATCATTGACCGTGACGGCCATGTCGGGATCCTCGAACCCGGTCGGGTTGGTGAAGCGGGATTGTGTCAGCCCGATCGCCGCTGCGCGTTCGTTCATGCGTTCGGCAAAGGCGGCTTCGCTCCCTGCCATGCCCTCGGCAAGGATGATCGCGGCATCGTTTGCCGCATGCACGGTGACGCCCCGAATGAGGTCATCGACGGCGATATCCGTTTTCAATCCGGCAAACATCGTTGCGGTTCGCGAAGGCGCGCCGCCGGTCCGCCACGCATGTTCGCTGACCGTGAACTCCGTCTCAAGCGACAGGCTGCCGGTCTTCAGCGCATGGAAGACCACCTCCAGCGTCATCAGCTTGGTCAGTGCGGCGGGCGCGACTTTTTCTTCGGCGTTTCGAGAAAACATGATGCTGCGCGACTTCTCGTCGAGCAGAAGAATGTTTTTCGCTTTGAATTCAGTGCCATAGGAGGAATTTATCAGACATATTGCGATGATGAGCGCAGCACATAATGTTGTTTCGAAAGCGCTTCTAGTTATTTGAAATATCACAATAAATGCTCTCAATTCCGAGTCTCCTCGGCTCTTTGGTTGAGACTGCGATCTGCGCGGAAAACCGGGTTTCCGTATGCACCCGGAAGGCCGGAACAGAGGCATCGGTCACGGGGTTCCCGAACTCTTCCGCATACCAAGTCGGACCACGGACGGCGGTTCCTGTCAATCGGTCGGGCTCTGGCGGGTTGAGCGTTTGGGGACAAGGGGCGCCTTGCACCGCTCCGACATATTTTGAAGGGAGCAGTGATCGGGCTCTTTATCGACGCGACAGACGTCCGCGGTTTTCCGGCTTGGAGCCGTCCGGTGCATCCGGAAACGCGTCAGGACTTGCCGTCGAACAGCACACCGATTGCAATAAAGGCGCGGTCGATCCGGCTTTGCGTCGCATAGGACGGCGCGTAGCCGAGCACGTCGGCCGGCGGTCTCGTGCCCACCGGGCGCACCCGCCCGAACAGTCCCGGACGGCGTTTTGTGGCGACCGGTTCGGCGGCGATGCTCGTGCCGCGTCCATCGGCGACGCGCTGGAACCCGTAGGTGGCCGGCAGGCCATCCCGTCCATAGCCTGCAAAGCTCAGCATCTCGTCATCGATGCTGGAGCGGCCGGATTGTGCGCTGGCAAGGCGGCGCGGCGCGGTGGCCCGTTCCCCGCGACGTTCCGGTGAAGTGGCACGCGGTTTGTTGCCGCTGACAGGATTTTTAGCGTCCTGGGATCGATAGGCCACGACCGGTGTGTCCGTCGTGACCGAGCCTGGCGGTGTGCTGTCGAGGCTCGCCACGCGCGTGCCCGGGAAGGAGCCGCCGGGTGCGACGCCGCCGGGTCCGCGATAGGAGGCCACCAGGAAATCGTCGTCGCGGCCGTCGAGCTGCGCCTTGCCGACATATTCGACCTTGACCTTGGCGATACCTGCACTTTTGAAATCGAGCAGATCCGCCGTGCGTTTCGACAGGTCGATGATGCGGTTGCCGTGGAACGGACCGCGGTCGTTGACACGCACGATCACCGAGCGGCCGTTCTTGACGTTGGTGACGCGGGCATAGGACGGCAGCGGCATCGTCGTGTGCGCCGCCGTCAGACGATGCATGTCATAGACTTCGCCGTTGGCGGTCAGCCGGCCGTGGAAGGCGTCGCCATACCAGGACGCAAGGCCCACTTTCTTGTAGTCAGGATCTTCGTGCGGTCGGTAGGTCTTGCCGGCGATCTTGTAGGGCTTGCCGATCATGTAGCGGCCGCCGCCCTTCGGAATGGATTTGCCGGTCTTGACGACACGCGGGCTCGCGGCCACGCCATATTTCTTGTCGATCTCGCCGGTGGCAACATTCGTGCCGCCGCCGGAACAGCCGACGAGCGCAAACAATGCCGCCGATGCGACGGCAAACATCAGATGATTTTTGCGCTTGTGCAGCAGGGCCTGGGGCCCCTGATGGCACCCCCTGCCCGTCGCGCCTGATTGTTGTCCCATGCCGCCCCACTCAAACCATTGTTGGCCGCAAGTGAGACCCATTGCGCGCCCGGCTTTGCCGACGGCGCCCCTGTGCAATGCGTCCCCACCACTTTGCCAGCATTAGGCGGCGAGTCTTAACCGCCTGATAACGCTTCGCCAAGACCTTTCAGCAAGGTTAATGACATGCAAATTTGGCCATGGAAACAACACTGTGCCGGAATTGTGGCTGCATGAAGGCGTGCCATCGGGCGCCTGTGACGGCGCTGGCGGGCCGCCTGCCAGCACAAAATCAAAGAGGCGCCCGCAGGCGCCTCCCGTCGTCCGGCAAGGTGTCGTGTGTGCGGATCAGGATCCGATCCGGGCAACCCCGGAGCGTCCGTCATCGCGGCGCCAGCGCAGTTTTTCCGGGCCGACCCGTTCAAGCGTGAAGCAGAATTGCCGGCCATCATACCATTTCTGCCACTTCTGGCAGAGCGAGTTGCCGGCCACCCACCAGCGCCCGGAATCCTTCGGCGCAAGATAGCGGCCGAGACCGACCGCTTCGCCGCTGCCGTCGACACGGCCGTTGGACTTGTAATGCAGCGGCAGTTCGCCACCGAGCGGCACGGCAAGATAGATGCGCTTGCCGGCGACCGCCGATTTGATTTCCTTGCCGCTTAGCAATTGCGAGGACGCGGAACTCGTGTCCGCCATCACGAAGGTTCCGCCGAGACCGAGGGCAAGTGCCAGGGTCCGTGCATACATGCGTGCCATAAAGGCCTCCTGAATTCGATCGCTTTGTCTCGCCCTTTCGGCGCCGCGCCTTCAAGACGCGCTTAGTCTTACCTACGCGGGCGATGTGCGATCGGTTTAATCCGAATGCCTGATTTCTCCGGGATTATACGTATATGTGATCTTCGGGTCCAGAGGCAGCGGTTCCCGTCAGCCCCCTCGTCCGCACGCCGATCCGCCGGCCGGCGTCGCACCGTTTGAGATTGACCGCCAAGCGGCGCCGACCAACCGGCATTCGGGCCCACGTCCAGAGCCAAGGCGCCTTCGCCTGTCCATGGTCCCAGAGGCGGAACCCCTCAAGGACAAACCGGTTGACACCACGCTGCCGTCGATGGAAAGACCTGTTTTATCGCAGGATGGGTGGCCGAGTGGTTTAAGGCACTGGTCTTGAAAACCAGCGTGCGGGAAACCGTACCGTGGGTTCGAATCCCACCCCATCCGCGATTTTTGAAGTTGTCACACCCGTACACAAATGCGAACTTCGTTCGCTGCCAATCCAACGCCATTTGTTGGCGCCAGGACCGGCAGCAGATCGTTTGCCGCTTCGTGCGCCAATTCCGGCTCTGCCCCAAATCCGCCGCTGATCCACCCTTGTGAACCAGGCCCCCTGTCCTTACGTTGAATGTAGAAGCGAACCGGAGACATTGATCGCCATGGACCTGAACCTTGCCGCCACCGACCCATTGGTTCTGCTGCAAGACGTTCTGGTCCATGCCCTTATTCATCAATCTGTCCAATCTGTCCTGGTCGACGCCTGACGGCGCGCGGCTTTTTTCCGGACTCAACCTGACCTTCGGCGCCGAGCGCACCGGTCTTGTCGGCCGTAATGGCACTGGCAAGAGCACGCTTTTGCGCGTGATCGCCGGCGACCTGTCGCCCAGTTCGGGGCAAATACAACGCGCGGGCACCGTCGCAATGATGCGGCAGGATCAGATCGAACGGGCGGACGACACGATTGCCGACCTGTTTGGCGTCAGCACCGCGCTTGATCTTCTCGACCGGGCCGATCAAGGCATTGCCGAGGCGCGGGAACTGGCCGACGCCGATTGGACTTTAACGGCGCGCATGGAGGCGGCGCTTGTGCGCTGTGGCCTGTCGGCCGACCCGCGCACCAGGCTTGTTACGCTGTCCGGCGGCCAGCGCAGCCGCGCGGCTCTTGCCGCGCTCATCCTTGCCGACCCCGATTTCCTGTTGCTGGACGAACCGACCAACAATCTCGACCGGGCCGGGCGCGACGCGATGATCTCGCTTTTGCGCGGGTGGACGAGTGGGGCGATCGTCGCGAGCCATGACCGCGAACTGCTGGAGGCTATGGACGCCATCGTCGAACTGACGGCGCTGGGCGCTGCGCGCTATGGCGGCAATTACAGCGCCTACCGGGCGCGCAAGGATACCGAACTGCGAGCGGCCGAACATGACCTCGCCCATGCCGAACAGGCCAGAAACGAAGCGGCGCGCCGGGCCCGGCAAGCTGCCGAGCGCAAGGCGCGCACCGACGCCAAGGGCAAACGGGCGCGGGCCACCGGCAGACAGCCGAAAATCATCCTCGACGCCATGAAGGCGCGCGCTGAAAAAACCGGTGGTGCGGCGGCCCGGCTGCGCGAGGCCTGTGCGGAGGCCGCCGATCAGGCGGTTTCGGCAGCACGCGAGAAGATCGAAGTTCTGCAGCCGTTGGACATGGACATTGCGCCGACCGGTTTGGCCCGGGGCAAGACCGTGCTGCGGCTTGAGGGTGTTACCGCCGGCTATGACCCGGCCCGGCCGATAATCCAAAATCTTTCCATAACGATCACCGGTCCCGAACGTGTGGTCATTGCCGGGCCGAACGGCAGCGGTAAGACGACGCTCGTCCGTCTGATCACTGACCAGATCGCCCCACAAGAGGGGATAGCCGAGGTGATGGTGCCGTTTGCACTGCTTGACCAGCAGGTGAGCCTACCCAAACCGGAGCGGCCGCTCATCGAGAATTTCCGTTTGAGAAACCCGTTCGCGACCGATCACATGGCCCATGCGGCATTGGCGCGGTTCGGCTTCCGCGCCCGCGACGCACTGCGCAAGGCGGGCGAATTGAGCGGCGGCGAATGCCTGCGCGCCGCGCTCGCTTGCGTTTTGGGCGCAACGCCGCCGCCGCAATTGCTGATCCTGGACGAGCCGACCAATCATCTCGATCTAGATGGTATCGAGGCGCTGGAAGCCGCGTTTGCCGCCTATGATGGTGCGGTGCTGGCGATCAGCCATGATGAAGCGTTTGTCCGGGCGCTTGGACCGGACCGTACGGTTTCATTAGAAGAAAGAGGGATTTCCCAAACCCCTGGTCAGGCAGCACGACGCGCCGGCGCTGCGAGACGATCGACAAGAGCCGGCACCGCCAGCTCCGCCTCCGCCACCGAGTGCCGATAGCGTTCGTCCTTGAACTCCTGGTACTCGATCGTGATCGTATGGATGTCTTTCCGGGCGACGCCAAAATAGTGCGCACAGGCGGCCAGTGCCGGGTCGAGCGCGTTCATGTGCGCACGTATTCCACCAGGTGTGAAGCCGAACTCTCCGCGCGCGGAAAGAACGACCAGTGTTTTCCCGGAGAGGATCGGCTCGATGGGGACATCGCCCCGCGTAAGGTCGAAGGAGAACGTGCGACCGATCCGGGCCACGTGATCGATCCAGCCCTTGAGAGCGGCCGGTACCCCATAATTGTACATCGGCACGCCCATGACGATGACATCTGAATCGATCACCTCGTCGACGAGTTGATCGGACAGTCTCAACCGCTCGATCATGGCGGGCGTGCGATCCTCAGGCTTTGTGAAGGCTGCCGCGATCCACGCGTGGTCGATGGCAGGAATCGGCGACCGGCCCACGTCGCGGCGAATTAACCGATCCCGGGGCCGCAGGCTTGTCCAGCGGTCGACAAAGGATTGCGTCAGCTTGCGGGTGTGCGAGCGCTCTTCGAGCTGCGCACTGGCATCGATTTGCAAAACGGTCCGGACTGTCGTCATCGTTCCATCTCCATCCAAAAGAGAAGCTCTGATGACTTGGAAATACGGAACGGTCGGCGCTTGCACAAAGGCAGGTTTCTCAGCAACCAGATGAGTTTAACTCATTTACATGCGCCCTTGCTGGATGAGTGCAGTTCACCTAGTTCATTGTTCATGCGAAAGCTTCCTCCACTCAATGCATTGCGCGCCTTCGAGGCTGGCGCCCGGCACATGAGCTTTGCCCGGGCGGCTGATGGACTTGCGGTTACGCCGACGGCGATCAGCCATCAAATCCGACTTCTGGAAGAAATAACGGGGCAGTCCTTGTTTCGGCGGCGCCCTCGACCGATCACGCTGACAGATGCCGGAGAGCAATTGTTCCCGGTTTTGCGCGACGGGCTTGATCGCTTTGCGGCTGCAGTCGCCGGCCTGCGGGCGGACGCCGACAACAGTCCGCTGATCGTTTCGACAACCACCGCGTTTGCCAGCCGATGGCTGTTGCCCCGCCTCGCCAAACTGAAGGAGGACATCGATCTCGGCCTTGAGATCGACGCGTCGGAGACGTCAGCCAATCTTCGCTCCGGAACGGCGGATTTCTCGGTACGCTATCGGCGTACCCCGATCCCGGACCTCGAATGTCACGAACTCGCGCGGGACCGGTTCATCCCCGTAATGAATCCGTCCCTTTTGGCGAGCGGCCCTCCGGTAAACGCCTTGTCCGATCTCGCAGCGCACACGCTGGTCCATTTTCGCTGGAAGCGACCCGATCTCGATCCGCCGACATGGGAACGGTTCGTCAGTGAGATGCGCGGCAATGGCGAGGATGTGGGATCGATCGATCCGGCGAAAGGCATCCGCTTTTCCGAAGAGCCGCATGCCATCGAGGCGGTACTGGCCGGGCAAGGCGTCGGCTTGGTAAGCGATGTGCTTGTGCAGCGAGAATTGAGTGAAGGGCGTTTGGTTCAACCGCTCGATGTTTCTATCGACGGTCTTGCCTTTTTTGTCGCGTATCTTGCCGAAGCGCCGCGCCGCAAATCGATAGAAACCTTCCTGCTCTGGGCACGGGACGAAGTGGCGTACGATCGAGACAGCGCCATTGTCGAAGCATAGGGTGTCGCTTACCTGCCGCATGAGAAACGCACCCTCCGATCGGACCAGCGCCAGGGCAGCTCCGGACGTCGTGGTGCAAAAAACTCCTCAAGACGACACTATGACGGCTTGTTCGCGTGCGGCCATAAGGCCATTGCCCTATCGCTCCACGATCTTGGGGAGCAAAAGCCCGTTGCCAGATGCGGCCGGTCAGGCATGCGTGCGAGCGCCACGCAATCCTTGATGCCGGGTTTTCACCGAAACGGGGGAAACCTTAAAACGTTCTGATATCAGAACGGTTGATCTACAGGCCCGACAAAACGACATGATGGCACTTATCCAAGTTGCCATTGAAAATGCTCAGAAATTCGGCAGTTGTACCGATGTGGGTACGAGTGGCCGGTGCCCCTGACTCTTAAGCAAAAATGCGCAAAAGTCCTGATCGTCAGTCCTGATTGGCGAGCGCCTCGATATCGGTCAGATCTTTTCAATAAATCAATAGAATTCCGCGTCCATTATTTTCATTGACATCTGCAATCCTGAGCAACACGCTCCCAAGTGGCACCGGTTGTTTTCTCGGGCTCTCTATCAAACTAGGTTACTATTGTCAGGAAAAGGGTGTACCTCAATGAACCTACGTTGTCTGTTTTTCCTAACCTCAACCCTCGCTGCGACATGCGTTGCTAACCTGCTCTTTGTCAGCTCAGTTGCGTCTGCTCCCATCAGCCTCATCTACACGACCCTAGACGCCACCGGCAGGCTCAACGACGTCAGTTTCGCCACATCCAACGTAACGATCACAGTCACGGGCGATACGGACAACGTGACCGACTTTGGAAGCGTCAGCGTACTCCTCAATTCTGAGGTCACAATCGCCTACAATGGGCTCCTGCTCGAAGTGACCAACGACGTCTCTGGCGCGAACATCTATGACCCTTTCGTGAATCGGGGCGTCGCCATCGCCGGCTTCAGCCGCACCTTTAACGATGGTGGTGACCTGCTCTTCTCCACCGACGCGGCGTATTCGACATGGGACTTGCGCAGCTCACTTGGGCCGATCGATGTTGTTCACAGCTATATTCAATGGGCCAACCCCACGCTGGTCCAGACCAATGCTGGCGCGCTTATCTTTGATAACCGCCAGGTGAGCGGAACATTCCAGGCGATCGTCGGCAACACGACCCCCGTGCCCCTGCCAGGCGGTCTGCCTCTCGTGCTTACGGCGCTCGGAGGTCTCGTCCTTTTGCGCCGCGCGAAGCGTGCGTGACCTGTAAACCCGGCCTTTGGTGGGCCAAATCAGCCCGTCGGCGTCGTTAAACCGCTTGCCCGATACACCGTATCGCGCTGCGCGATTTGCCTAGCCGAACGACCTGATTTGGTCCATCAAATGGTTCTATCTAACCCGGAACCGCTCTAAAAGATCGGCTTTCGGACTTCAGCCGGCTAGTACCTTTGAGCAGAAGTCCTGACCCGTTTGACCGGCTTTGCCTGGTCTTCGGCTAGGCGCGGTCATCGATGTGGTGCTGGAGCACCATGAGATGATCGCAACGACGTCCGAAGCCCAGGGAAAGACGGCCTCCGGTGGGGAATATTTACCCTTTGGACGTCGTTGCGTTATTTGCCCGATGCCCCGCATCGCGCTACACAACGCGCCTAGCCAAAGGGAAAATCTTCCCCATCAAACGCGTCAGGACTTCTGCTCAGAGGTACTAGACGGTTTCCTTAGCGAGTTTCTTGGCCTGGTCCACCCAATTGTCCCGGGCGATCCGGCCTTTGAAGGCGAGGCGGTCGTCCAGTTCGGTGATCTGCTTTGCCGTCAGGCCTGCGACTTGCCAGTAATGGAAAATGCCCGTCTCGTTGAGCACGCGTTCCAGTTTCGGACCGACACCGGAGATCTTTTTCAGATCGTCCTGGGCCCCCTGGGGTTCAGCGAGCATGATGGCATTGAGCGACGCGTCAACGGCCTTGGCCTTCGCCGGAGCGCTCTTGGCGGGCTTTGTCGCCTTTTTGGCAGGCTCTGCCGGTTTTGCAACGGGAGCCGGGGCGGCGGCTTTGGCCGGTGCCGCT
>JANQQB010000145.1 GCA_028285165.1 Rhodobiaceae bacterium | reverse complement strand
CCCCCTGGTCAAGGCGCTGACGGCACAGGTCGGCGGGGATGCGGCCCGGTTCGTGCACTGGGGGGCAACCAGCCAGGACGTGATCGATTCCGGGTTGGCGCTGCAGATGCGCGCCGGATTCTCTGTACTCGACGCCGAAATCGAGGCGATCGGCGAGACGTTGAGCGTCTTGGCGGAATCCCATCGCCGAACACCGACGATTGCCCGGACGCTTTTGCAGCACGCCTTGCCGATCCCGTTCGGATTGCGCGTCGCAGGTTGGCTCGACGCGGTCACCAGGGCGCGACAGCGGCTGTCACGATTGAGAGAAACCGCGCTTTTCACGCATTTTGTCGGCGCCGCCGGCTCGCTCGCCGCCCTTGGCTCCGACGGTCCCCGCATCGCCGAGGCCCTCGCCCGGCATCTCGACCTGCCCCTCCCAGCGGTATCCCGGCATGCCCATCGTGATTGTATCGCCGAGATCGGGTCCGGCGTGGCTCTTGCCTGCGGAACGGCGTCCAAGATCGCCGGCGATGTTCAATTGATGATGCAGACAGATGTGGGCGAAGCGTTCGAGCCTGCTGCCCCCGGCAAGGGCGGGTCGTCCACCATGCCGCACAAACGCAATCCGGTCGCGACCGCGGCAATCCGTGCAAACGCGAGGCAGGTCTCGGCCTTGTCCGGTCTGCTGTTATCCAATCTGGATCACGCCTATGAACGCGACCCGGGCGCCTGGCACGCCGAATGGGGTCCGGTCGCGGAAATCTTCGTGCTGACCGCCGGGGCGCTCGAAAAACTGCGTGAAACCGTTGCCGGCCTCGAACTCGATACCGACCGCATGCGCGCCAACATCGAGGCGACGAACGGGCTGGTCTATGCGGAAGCGGTGATGATGGTGCTCGCACCGCATCTCGGCAAAAGCGCCGCCCATCATCTCGTCGAGGACGCGACCCGGCGGGCGATCGCCGAGCGCAGGCACCTGCGCGACATCCTGTTGGACGAGACGAACCTGCCGTCCGGCCTCGACCGTTCACAAATCGTCGACGCCTTCGATCCAGCCGGCTATTTTGGCGCCTCCGACACCCTCATCGACCGGGCGCGCACCGCCTGGTCGACTTCCCGAAAAACGGATTGACCAGACCATGCCCACAATCGACAGCCACGACGGCACGCCCCTCTATTACGAACTGGCCGGAACAGAGGGCAAACCCTGGTTGACCTTTTCCAACTCGCTCGGCACGAACCTGCACATGTGGGACGACCAGATCGCGGCCTTTGAAAACGATTACCGGATCCTGCGCTACGACAGCCGCGGCCATGGCCGGTCCGGTGCGCCGGACGGCGCCTATTCGATTGCCATGCTGGGGGGCGACGCGCTGAGGATCCTCGACGCGCTCGATATCGAGACCACGCTGTGGTGCGGCTTGTCGAAGGGCGGCATGGTCGGGATGTGGCTCGGCACGAACCGTCCGGAACGCTTCACCCGCATGGCCTATTGCAACACGTCCGCCCACATGCCGACGCCGGACATGTGGCAGGGCCGCGCCCGCACGGCACGCGAACAGGGTATGCCGGCGCTCGAGGCGGCGATTATCGACCGCTGGTTCACAAAAGCCTTCCAGGACGGATCGCCCGACCGCGTCGACAAGGTCCGCGCACAGATCCTCTCGACCCCCGGCGGCGGATATGCCGGATGCTGCGAGGCGATCGGTGCCATGAACCAGCGCGAGAGCATCAAGGCGATCCCCTGCCCGGTTCTGGTGATCGCCGGAGCTGACGATCCCGCGACCCCGCCTGAACACGGAAAACAGATTGCCGAGGCCGTCCCGGGAGCAAATCTTGTTGTGCTGGAAGACGCTGCCCACCTGTCGAACATCGAACAGACGGCGGCGTTCAACGAGGCGCTGGAGCGTTTTCTGAAGGCCGCCTGACGGCACTTCAGGCTGCCAGCAAGGGCCATCCATAGGCGATTTCGGTGATGGAATGGGCCGGATCTTCCTGCCGGTCCCCGGTCTGCAGGCCGCCAAGGCCTTCGTAGAACGACCGTGCTCCCTGATTCTGGATCAGCACCCAAAGGCTCACTCTTCGGAAGCCGGTCGCCCTCAGGTCATCGAGCAAGCCGACGAACAGGGCCGAACCGAGACCTTTGCGCTGATGCGCCTGACGCACGTAGAGCGCGTCGATTTCCGCATCATATCCCTTTTCCGCAAGCGCGGTCGACCGCTGGCGGCCGCAGGCGCCGAACCCGACGAGCGCACCATCGGCTTCGACGACCAAAACCCGCGTCGATCCCGCTTGATCCGGTTGTCGAAGCACGTGGCGCCAGAGTTCGATCCGGTCGTCGACGGTTTGCCGGTCAAGCACAGCCGCCGGTAGAAGGCCGGTATAGGATTCCTGCCAGCAGGCGACGTGCAAATGTCCGAGCGCTACGGCGTCCGATGGTCTTGCCCGTCGAAGATCAGGCCCGGGATCCGTTTCCCGCATGGCATGGCCGCTCCTAGCTGACATGAATCACTACCTTACTTTGCATTTGCCGCGGCGGCTATGCCCGCACGATTGCCGAGGCACCACCGCATCGCGTTGAGGCGATGCAGTGGTCATGACCAGTTTGGTGGGATCAGTGCAATCGTGTGCGGCGACCACCATGCCCGTCAGGAACACACGCCTCCGCGCCGTTGCGAACACGCCGGCAGGACCCGGCGATCTGATGATTGCGGCGCGGCGTTCGGAACTGACAGGCCGAGCCGATCGCACGATCCTGACAGGCCGACACCGCTTCCGGCGGCGGACCCTGCCGATTGCCGGCACCGGGCGCTGCCGCCCGCCGGCCTGACCGGACTGCCGAATGATCGTGCCGCGCCCCCGATGTGCCCCGTCCAGCCACCGGCTGTTGCCTGAAATCGGCGCTGACACGTCCCCACAGGCAGCGCGGGAAGAACGGGTAGGATTTGGTGGCGAAATAGACGAACCGGCCGTTCAGCATGCCGCCATTGCATTGATCGAGCGTGCCCGAGCCAGCGACGAACTGCCAGTCCTGGTTGTACGTCCCGTCATGGCGTCCCCCCGGGCCGGACGGCCGCTGTCCCGGTTTCAGGCGATAGCTGGGCTTTTGTCCGGACCGGGCAAGGTGGATTTCAAATCCGTCGGCCGCATATCCGATCAGGGTGCCCTCCGCCGCGCGCTTCAGGGCGCCGGAGACCCCGTGATAGTGGTAAAGACCCCGCTCATCCACATGTGCGGCATTCCGGTCCATGCCCAATTGGCTGGCCGCACCCATCCCTTCGAGGTTCCAGCCCGACCGCCGGTCGCGGCTGAAACCGCGCGGGCTGGACGGATCGTAGTAGTCCGCGGTGCCCGGGCGGATCTGCACGCCGTTCAGCGCCACGCCGACGGAACCGTAGATCATCGTCGCTGTCCGGGACTTTCGCGGATTTTTCGTGACGCAGAGGCGCACATTCTGGCGGCGGATCGTGTGCGGGTTGCCGCGGTTCGGAAACTGGCCGGTCGCATGGTCCGGCAACCCGTTCGAGACAATGCAGCGTTTGTTGGCTGTTTCGGTGACGCTAACCTGGTTTTCGTGGGCGGACACGGCGACCGAGCCTGCGGTCAGGACCAGCGCGCTGCCGGTCAGGAGACAAAGGACCGGCCTTGTGCCGGAGGCTATACGGAACGTCATTGCATTTCCTTTCGGTTGGACCCTTCCTGCCCTCTCAACCGCAATCTGGGGGCCGAATGTGCAGCCGAATTGATGCAAATATGGACGCAGCGTGAAGACGCGATTTCATACCAACGGTGATGATTTCATCCGTCAAAGGCATAACCGACGCCGTAGACCGACCGGATCGGATCGTCGGCGGGTGCGACGGTCTTGATCTTGCGTCGGATGTTTTTGATGTGGCTGTCGATCGTCCGGTCGAAGACGTCGCTGTCGTCCGGAAAGGCGAGATCGAGGATCTGGGTTCGGGAGAACACGCGCCCCGGCCGCTGAAACAGAACCAAAAGGACCTGGAATTCCCGGCGGGTCAGATCGAGAACCGTGCCGTTCATCGTCGCGGTCCAGCGCTCGGCATCCAGCGCCAACCCGACAGCGTCGCCGGGCTCCTGTCCGATCGGCATCGTGCCCTGCGTCCGCCGCAACACCGCCTTGATGCGGGCCACCAGTTCACGTGGCGAAAACGGTTTGCACAGATAATCGTCGGCCCCGAGTTCCAGACCCAGAAGCCGATCGATCTCTTCGACCCGCGCGGTTTCGAGGATGATGGGAACCGTGCTTTTGGCGCGCACCTGCCGGCAGATCGTCAAGCCGTCGACCCCCGGCAGCATGACATCGAGCACAACAAGGTCCGGGCGCTCGTTGAGAATACGCTCCACCGCGTTGTTTCCGTCGTTGAGGATCTCCACGTACATATCGGCCTGGACCAGGTAATCCCTGAGGATGCCGGCAAGCTCCGGTTCGTCCTCCACCACAAAAATGCGATCTCGGGTCATGGCCCATCGCCTCCCCTCGGCAGATCCACACGCACGGCCAAGCCCCCCAATTCGGATGGCGCGGCGGAAATCGAGCCGCCATGCGCTTCGATGATGGCGCGACATATGGCGAGCCCCAGGCCGGACCCGCCATGCCGCCGGTCGCGGGAGGATTCGACCCGGTAGAACCGATCGAACAGGCGCTCGTAGGCTCCGGGCGGCGGCGCCGGCGGTGAATCGTCGACGCATAGGACCACACCGTTTTCCTTGTCATCGATCCGGACCGAAACCTGACCGGGCGCGGTCGTATAACGCCGGGCATTTTCCAGGAGGTTGTCGAGAACCTGCCGGATGCGCAACCGATCGCACGAAACTAACCCGTTCCCAGTACACGCGAAGTCAAGGCGCAGGTCCGCCTCGTCGTAGACGGGTCGAACGCTTTCGACCGCCTCCGAGACAAGGTCGTGCAGGTCTTCCTCCCCTCGATTCAAGGCCAGTGCGCCTTCGCGGCCGCGGGCCAGAAGATTGATGTCGCCCACAAGCAAGGACAACCGCATGACGGAGCCGTGCAGCGCATCGAGAGCGGCCGCATCGGGTTTACGAACGCCGTCCTGCAACGCCTCGATCTGGGCGCGCAGCACTGCAAGCGGGGTCTGCAGTTCGTGCGAGGTATCGGATATCCATTGCCGCTCGGCCTTTTGTGCGGCATCGAGACCAGTGGCGAGCGCGTTGAAATCCGCCACCAGATCGCCGAGTTCGTCCTGCCGCGTGGTCTCCAGACGGGTGTCGTATTCGCCGGTGACGAGCCGGCGTGCGCCCGCGGCGACCGCATGGACGGGCGCCAGAAAAGTCCGGGCAAGGAAAAAGGCGGCGATGGCCGAAAGCACGACAGCAAGCAGCGCCGACAGACCAAGCGTCAGCAATTGCCGGTTCAGGAACACGCTGTCGGCGGCGATCGGCCGTCCGGGCAGCGCTGAAAGCGTCAGCCAGCCGAGAACCTGACGTTCGCCGCTCGCCGAAACGGTCTCGATCGGCCGTCGGGCAACGACATCGCGGTATTGCGGCGCCCCGGCAACAAGCGCGTTTCGGGCATCGAGCAGGGACAGCCGTCTGCCGATCTGTAGCGGGTCGCCGCCGGGAGGCCCTGTTCCGGTTGGCGGCGGATGCGCCGCCCCCTGGGGCGGGCCCGCTCGGGTCCCCGGGGGATCAGTCGCAGGTGCAATCGGCAGCCTATTCGGATCAGCGGGCGGCGGGCCGCGGCCAACCGGCCTTAAATTGCGGCGGACAAAGTCATGCCAGGCATTCCGGCTAGCAGCCAAGTCGGGCCATCCGGGGCGATCCGGCATGTGGGCGCGTTGGAGGGCGGCGACGAGCGCATCGAAACGCCCGAGTTCCTCCTCCGCCAAAAAGGCTGAAAATCCCGACCGCATGCTGAGCCCCACCATCACCGCCATGAACAGGACGATAAGGGCGGCAATGCCGGCAATCGCGGCGAACAGTTTTCGGGACAGCGGCAGGCGTTTCCAGAACATGACGCGGCTTTGGCATCGAAAAGTGCAGCGATGATGGAGACGAAACCGGACCCGTCAAGCCTGCATGGCGCGATATCGGCTCAGGCACGCTCGTCTTTCGGTGACCCGAGAACGAAGTAGGACGTGATGCTGCTGACCTGGGGCAGCGTGCCGAGCACTTCGGTATGGAAATGTTTGTAGGTCTCCAGGTCGGAGACCTCGATGCGCAGAATGTATTCGACCGTCCCGGACACGTTGTGGCATTCGCGCACCGGCTCCGCGCGACCCATTGCCTGCTCGAACGCGACCTGGTCCTCCTTCAGGTGCCGGGACAGTCCGACGGTAACGAACACGACGACCCCCGCCCCGAGCGCGGCACGGTCAAGCACCGCCCGATACCCGCTGATGATGCCGGAGCGCTCCAATTCCTGGACGCGGCGCAGGCAGGCGGAGGCCGACAAACCGACCCGATTGGCCAGTTCGGCATTGCTGATCCGGCCGTCACGCTCAAGGACACGCAAGATTCTGCGATCAACATCGTCTATTTTCGTCATTTATTGCACATAAACCAATTCCAGCGCCGAGAAAACAAGGAAATTGTGGTCCACTGCGCCCAGATTCCTTTCCATGACACTCGAACTCTTCTCGGCTCTGGTCGCCTTTGCGTTTGCGACGTCGATCACGCCCGGTCCCAACAATCTGATGCTCTTGGCGTCGGGGATGAATTTCGGCCTCGTGCGGACGGTGCCCCATCTGTCGGGCATCGTGATCGGCTTTCCGACAATGGTGTTTCTCGTCGGCGTCGGTCTGATGCAGATCTTCGATGCGATCCCGTACAGCTATACGATCCTGCGCACCGTCAGCGCCGTCTATTTGTGCTACCTTGCCTGGCGGATCGCCACCGCAGTACCGAAGCAAACGTCGAATGGATCGGATGCGGCGGAAGACGCGGGCCGGCCATTTTCATTCCTGCAGGCCGCGTCCTTCCAATGGGTCAACCCCAAGTCCTGGACGATGGCGCTGACGGCGGTCAGTGTTTATGCCCCGCCGCTGCAGCCGGCCCTTAGCAGCCTGGTCGTCGCCCTTGTGTTTGCTGCAATCGCCCTGCCTGCCATGCTGGCCTGGACCCTCATCGGCCAGCAATTGCGCCGATTCCTGAGTGATCCCCGACGCCAGCGCGCCTTCAACATCACGTGCGCCACGCTGCTTGTGCTGTCGTTGGTCCCGATGCTTGCCGGTGCGGCATGAAGTCGGCATACCTCACGACTGCTCGGACAGGATTGACCGAATGACGGCCCGGGATCCTTGCAGGTGGCGGCGGAGTTGATCGGCAACACCGGCACCGTCTCGAGCGCGAAGAGACTTGATAAGCGCGCGGTGTTCCCGAACCGCGACGCGCGAGCGGACCGGTTGCGCGGTGCTGAGATAGCGCACGCGATCGAGCTGCGCATTCACCCGTCCGATGATGTCGGCGATCTGCTGGAAGCCGCCGGCGTCGACCAGGATCCGGTGGAAGCGGTCGTCAGCCGCGATGAAGGTCCGGCCGTCTCCGGTGCGCACCGCATCGGCCATCAGTTCGGTTTCCGATGCGAGCGCGGCAAGCTCCCGGTCGGAGATGGT
>JANQQB010000139.1 GCA_028285165.1 Rhodobiaceae bacterium | reverse complement strand
GTTCTGGGTGGTGACCGGGTGCCTTGCTTCCGCCGCATCGCTTGGCGTGATTGCGTGGATCGGCCAGGCCGGTCTGCATTCCCTGCTCGTGCCGGCCGTTGTGGCGCTGGGGGTCTCCAACGGCGCCTTCGCCGTGGCGGCCATCGGTTCGATGATGACGCTGGCCGGGACCGGCCGCGCCGCGCGTGAGGGCACCCGCATGGGATTGTGGGGTGCCGCGCAGGCGATCGCCGCCGGCTTCGGTGGCCTTGCGGGCGCCGCCGGCGTCGATGCCATGCGGCCCCTGTTCAGCGATCCGGCGCTTGCCTTCGGCAGTGTCTTCCTTGCTGAAGCCGCGCTGTTCGTACTGTCGGCCTTCATTGCTGTCACCGTGCTCGGCGCGCATCCGCGTCCGATCCAGAGAATTCGCCTCGTACCGGGAGAATGACCATGGAATTCGATGCTGTCGTTATCGGAGGAGGACCGTCGGGCGCAACGGCGGCGGAACTCATGGCGCGCAACGGCGCCAAAGTGGCGCTGATCGACCGGGAAGGGCGCATCAAACCCTGCGGCGGCGCGATCCCGCCCCGGCTGATTGCCGACTTCGACATCCCCGATCACCTGCTGGTCGCCCGCATCCGGACGGCACGCATGATCTCGCCGACCCATCGTACCGTCGACATTCCCATCGAAAACGGTTTTGTCGGCATGGTCGATCGCGAGGATTTCGATGCCTTTTTGCGTGAGCGGGCCGGCCGGGCCGGCGCCTATCGGCGCACCGGCACCTTCCTGCGCGTCGAGCGCGACGATGCCGGGACAAAAGTCGTCTACCGGGACAAGCAAAGCGGCAAGGAAATGACCCTGCCGACACGCCTTGTCATCGGGGCCGACGGTGCGCGCTCCGACGTTGCGCGCGCCGAAGTGCCCGGCGGGGCCGAAATCCCCTATGTGATCGCCTACCACGAGGTCATCGAAGCGCCGGTCAACGGCGCGGCGCAAGCGGCCGCCTACGATCCGGACCGCTGTGACGTCATCTATGACGGTGCGATCTCGCCCGACTTTTACGGCTGGGTGTTTCCGCATGGCGAACGCGCCAGCGTCGGCATGGGGACCAGCGTCAAGGGCGTCGACCTGAAATCGGCCACGCGGTCGCTGCGCGTATCGGCCGGCCTCGACGCATGCGAGACCGTGCGGCGGGAAGGCGCGCCCATCCCGTTGAAGCCGCTGTCGCGCTGGGACAATGGGCATGATGTCGTCCTGTCGGGCGATGCGGCGGGTGTCGTTGCACCGTCATCGGGCGAGGGGATCTACTACGCCATGGTCGGCGGACAATGCGCGGCGGAGGCTGCGCTCGCCTGTCTGGCATCCGGCCGCACCAGGGACCTTCGCCTTGCGCGACGGAACTTCATGGCCGAACACAAGACCGTCTTCAAGGTGCTGGGCGCCATGCAGGACGCCTATTACCGGTCCGACGAACGGCGCGAGCGCTTTGTGTCGCTGTGCCGCGATGTGGACGTGCAGCGCCTTACCTTCGAGGCCTACATGAACAAGAAGCTTGTGCGCGCCCGGCCCCTGGCCCATTTGAAGATCATGGCGAAGAACATTGCGCACCTGACAGGGCTGGTGCCGGCGACGTCTTGACGGTTTCGCGGGATCGGGCAAGCGAAGGCAGGCGGCGCACTTGCGGATGCGGCGAGGGCGAGTGTGCCGGACGATCCAAACGAGAGCGATGCCGATCTGGCGAAACTGGCGTCGCAAACGTCAGACATTTATGAACGCAACGCAGCCCGCTTCGACCGGGAACGGCCAAAGCGCCTGCATGAACGCTCCTGGCTCGACCGGTTCTGTGCCCTCCTGCCGGACGGCGGTCGGATCCTCGATCTCGGTTGCGGGGCCGGGGAGCCCTTCTATTTCTATCTGACCGGCCGCGGCTATTCGGTGACCGGCGTCGACCAGGCCGAAGCGATGCTGACCATTGCCAAGGCGCGCTTTCCGGATGGCGATTGGCGGCGTGCCGATATGCGCGAGCTGGATCTTCCGGACCGGTTCGACGGCATTCTTGGGTGGAACAGTTTCTTTCACCTGATGCCGGACGAGCAACGATCGACGCTCGATCGGCTTGTCGCGCACATGACGGAAACCGGTGCGCTCATGCTGACCGTCGGTCCGAAAGCCGGCGAAGTGGTCGGCCGCGTGGGCGACGATCGTGTCTATCATTCCAGCTTGTCGCCGGACGAGTATCGAGTTCGTCTTGCCGATCTCGGTCTTCGGGTCGTGGATTTCGTTGCGGAGGATCCGGCCTGCGATCAGCAGACGGTATTGCTTGCGCGCCGAGGCGCAGGCAGCACCAAGTTCATAGACTGACACAAGTCCGTACGACATCTCCCTGCAGGACCCACGCTGCTCGTCCGTCCCGTTCGCCTTTGTCCGGTTTTTCCGAAGGATCCGATTTGCAGGGCGTCGCGGTTAGCGCCGCTGGGTCGCCCGGTCAAGTGTTCAGCCCGGAGACATAGTTTGCAGGTGTTCGGGGACATGGTGGACACCTGTTGGCATGGATTTTGGTTTGAGGAGACCTTCCA
>JANQQB010000131.1 GCA_028285165.1 Rhodobiaceae bacterium | reverse complement strand
CATCGGGCAAGCGGCGCAACGACGCCCAGGCACGAGACTTCGCCACCGAAGGCCGGCTTGTCCTGGATTTTGGACGTCGTTGCCCTGCTTGAGAGATGTCCCACATCGCTCTGCGCAAGGCGCCTAGCCAAAATCCAGGACAAGCCGGTCAAACCGTCAAAATCTCTGAGACGAAGGACTAGCCCCGTCCACAGGATCCGCCGATGATCATTGCCCTGCACCGAAGAATGGCACCGCACAGCCTGGGTGCAGGCCGGCTGGTTCGCGCGTTTCTGGTCATTGCGGCGTTCGTGGTTGTCGTATCCTTGCCGAGGCCCGCATGGGCCTTCGAACCGTTCAACGTCGATGTTGAACTGGTTTTGGCAGCGGACGGGTCAGGGTCGATCGACAACGACGAACTCGCCTTCCAGCGGGACGGGTACGCGCAAGCCGTAACCAGCGCGGATGTGCTCGACGCCATCCGCTCCGGCGTTCATGGCGCGATCGCCCTTGCCTACGTGGAATGGGGCGGACCGGCCTCGCAACATACCATCGTCGACTGGATGATCATCCGCGACGAGGCGTCGGCACAGGTTTTCGCCGAAGCCCTGCGGGCCCGACCGCGCGCAGCCGTCGGGTACAATTCGATCTCAGCGGCGATCGATTATTCGGTAAACCTGCTGGAAACCAACGAGGCGCGCGGCCTGCGCCGGGTCATCGACGTTTCCGGCGACGGTCCCAATATCGGCGGTCGGTCCGTGCGGGCCGCCCGCGACGATGCCGTCGCACTCGGCATTACCATCAACGGGCTCGTCATCCAGCGGCCCGGCGGCGGCTATCGCGGGCCTTCCGGCGAACCGCTCGACATTCACTACCGGAACGACGTGATCGGCGGTCCGGGTGCGTTCGTGATTGTTGCCGGAGGTGAACTGGACTTCGCCCAAGCGGTGCGGCGCAAAATGGTGCTTGAAATCGCCGGCCGCACACCGGCCGACCCACGTCGGGTCCGGGCCGGCCTGATTCCGCAGGGCGACTGACGGACCCGTCAGATCTCCCAGACGTCCTCGTTTTCCGCACTTTGCTGAGAAGGCTTGCGTTGCTTGGCGGCTTTTGCCGGCGTCGCCGGCCGTTTTGCAGACTTGGCGTTGTCGCGGCGCACCTTGAAAACATCGCTCCGCTTCGGACGCGGTCCGATTTCCGGCAGACTGCGTTCAATCGGTGCGGCCTCTGCCGGAACCGCCTTCGCTGCAGCCGCCTTGCGACGCACGGCCAGCTTGTAGTTGTCCGGACGCCGCCCGGATCGCGGATCGATCGTATCGACGTCTTCCACGAGACGGCGGTCAGGGCCGAAATAGGCCTTGTCGCGCGACCGGCGGCGGTCCGGCCCGAAATAGCCGTTGGAGGTCTTGATGTACCGACGCGGGCTGGCTGCGATCGCATACAACCGCTTGCGAAGGTCATTCGGCCGGAACGGCTTTACAAGAACCTCGTCGATGCCGGAATTGATGGCGCGGCTGATGTTTTCGCGATTGGCATGTCCCGTCACCATGATGATCGGGATGCGCCGGTTGACCACTTCGCGGGAATGCCGGATCCGGTTGGCGAGTTCGAACCCGTTCATCTTCGGCATGACCAGATCGGTCACCAGACAATCGACTGTGTTGATTTCCAAAAAGTCGATCACCTGCACCGGATCATCGAAGGAAATGCAATCCTTGATGCCGAAATTCCTCAGGATCGATGTGACAAGTTTCAGGAAATTGCGGCTGTCATCGACAACAACAATGCTCATGTCCGCAATCAGATCGACGTCGTCGCTCATCACTTCCTCGCCTAGCAACGCGACGATCAAACCCCACAAGCGTTAGAATTCGGTTTTAATTGCGGTTAATCCCGTCCCATGGGCAAAGGTGCCATTCTGAATCTGGTGGCATGGTATGCAAAACGTAAAGGGCGACCCTCCTTTCGGGAGGATCGCCCGGAAGACGCGGTTTACCGGGTGTCTCGTGACAGCCTATGCCGCTTCGAGCAGTTCGGCGACGTAGTCCCAGTTGACCATGTTGTCAAAGAACGCTTCGAGGTATTTCGGCCGGGCATTGCGGTAATCGATGTAATAGGAGTGCTCCCAGACATCGCAGCCGAGCAGCGGCGTTGCGCCATGCACGAGGGGGTTCTCGCCGTTCGGTGTCTTCATGACCTCAAGCTTGCCGTCTTTCAGGGCAAGCCAGCACCAGCCGGACCCGAACTGGGTCACGCCGGCCTGGATGAAGGCCTCGCGGAACGCGGCCGTGCCGCCGAGATCGGAATCGACCCGTGCCTGCAGCGCACCGGGCATGGCGCCGCCGCCGTCCTTCTTCATCCATTTCCAGAAATGAATGTGGTTGTAGTGCTGGCCGGCATTGTTGAAGAGACCGGCATTCGTGCCGAAGCTCGCCTTGACGACCTCTTCCAGGCTCTTGCCTTCATGGCCGGAACCTTCCAGCAGCTTGTTCCCGTTGGTCACATAGGCCTGGTGGTGTTTGTCGTGGTGGAATTCTAGCGTTTCGGCCGACATGTAGGGCGCGAGCGCGTCATAGGCATACGGAAGATCGGGGAGTTCAAACGCCATATCGGGTCTCCTCTCAAGGCACTTTCAGGTTGGGGTCCGGCTCGCCTTCTATAGAGCGCCGAACACGGACAGCAAACACAATTCGCAGGGCCGACCGAACCGCACTGGCACGGACGCCCTTACGGTTTCGGACGCTAGGAGGTCATGTCCTGGTTTGGTGTGCCCCTGTCCCGTCGGATATCTGGAACCGGAGCACGGAAGGGCAAGGGTTGCCGCAGTCCGCGGGGCGGGCCGCGACGCGGATCAGGCGTGTGCAAAGTCCCAATACATGTCACGCGCAGCTTTGGCCACCGGGCCAGGCTGTAGGTCGCGATCCTCGATCCGGGTCACAGGCATCACCTTGGCATAATTGCCGGAAGAGAAGATTTCATCGGCTTCGAAGAAATCCGAGGGCCTGAGGGTCGTCTCGAAAACGTCGTGGCCCGCCTCACGCAAGAGCGCGATGATGCGTTGCCGGGTAATGCCGTTGAGGAACGTGCCGTTCGGGGCCGGGGTCAGAACCTTGCCGTCGCGCGTCATGAAGATGTTGGAGGTCGCCAGTTCCGCGACATTGCCCAGCATGTCGAGCACCAGCGCATTGGAAAAGCCGCGATTGTTGGCTTCGACGACGGCGCGGCCATTGTTCGGGTAAAGGCAGCCGGACTTTGCGTCCGTCGGCATGGTTTCCAGCGTCGGGCGCCGGAAGGGCGAGACCGTTATCGAAAGCCCGTTGGCGGGAGCGGGCATCGTCGCCTCGAA
>JANQQB010000129.1 GCA_028285165.1 Rhodobiaceae bacterium | reverse complement strand
CTTCTTTCGGTCGATATGCAGAATGCGGAATGGACCGCCGATCGACAGCGCGCTGCCGCTGACTTCTCCTCGCCTGAGGCGCCGCATCGCTATTTTCTTGATCGTGTCGGCGATGTCCTGATTCCCAATCAGCAAAGGCTTCACGCAGCGGCGCGCGCCGCCGGCATCGAAATCATCTACACAACGATAGAAGCCTACACACTGGACGGACGCGACCGCAGCCTCGATCACAAGATCTCCAATCTGCTGTTTCCCAAAGGCTCCTGGGAGGCCAAGGTGATCGACGCCGTCGCCCCCATGCCGAACGACATCGTCATTCCAAAGACCGCGAGCGGCATTTTCAATGCCACCAACATTGAATATGTGCTGCGAAACCTCGGCATCGAATACCTGATCATCTACGGCGTCTGTACCGACCAATGTGTGGAGGGCGCGATCCGCGATGCGGCCGACCGAGGGTTTCTGGTGACTCAGATCGAGGATTGCTGCGCCGCCGAAGATCCGGGGCGGCACGACGTGTCGATCGCACAGATGAAAGGGCATTACTGCCGGACACGCAGCACCGACGCGGTGATAACCGAGATCGAGGCGCTGCAGGCGCAGCGCCAGACCGGTTGAACGACCGGACGCATGGTGACGCTCGCAAACATCCTGGCAGCCCGCGCAACGATCGCCGGCATCGCCGAAAAGACGCCGCTGCTTCAATCCGATTTCCTGTCGAAGGCTGCCGGCCAGCCGTTTTATCTCAAACTCGAAACGATGCAGCCGATCGGGGCGTTCAAACTGCGTGGCGCCGTGAATGCGCTTGCCCATCTTCCGGAGGGAACACGGGGCGTAACGTGCTGCTCGACCGGCAATCACGGTCGCGGCGTTGCCTATGCCGCACGCCGGGCCGGGATGCAGGCCCTCATCTGCATGTCCGCGCTTGTACCGGACACCAAGCGCCAGGCCATTCAGGCCATTGGCGGCACACTTCGCATCGTCGGGCAAAGCCAGGACGATGCCCTGCGAGAAAGCCAGAGGCTTGCGCAAGAGGAAGGTCTCGCGGAAATATCGCCCTTCGACAATCCACATGTCATCGCCGGTCAGGGGACCATCGGACTTGAGATCCTGGAGGCGGTTCCAGATGCCGCCCTCCTGTTGGTTCCACTTTCCGGCGGCGGATTGGCCGCGGGCGTGGCGCTCGCGGCTAAGGCCATCAATCCTGCGATCCGCGTAGTCGGAATATCCATGGATCGGGGCGCCGCGATGCACGCTTCGTTGCAGGCCGGACACCCTGTTGAGGTCACCGAACATGTCTCTCTTGCGGACAGTCTGGGCGGCGGCATTGGGCTGAGCAACCAGCTTTCCTTCCCGCTTTGCCGCAAGTGGCTGGACGATGTCGTCCTTGTCACGGAAGAGGAGATCTTGCACGCCATGCAGGCACTTTATTTTGAGGATGGCCTGGTCGCCGAAGGCGCTTCCGTCGTCGGTTCCGCCGCCCTGCTGTCCGGCAAACTGTCGGCGCCCAAGGGCCCGATCGCGACCATTCTCACGGGCCGCAATGTCGATATGGCCGTGTTCACGCGCATCGTCGGCGGCCAAGACGTCGTGCTCGGCGATCTGAAGCTTCGAGGCCGGGCCTATGCCGCGTAACATTCAAATTGTGACCGAAAGCGAGTTACGGGCCCTGATCGGCCTGGATTCGGACCTTGTCGATCTGATCGAGCGCGCGTTCGGCGCCTTGGCCGAGGGCCATGTCGTCATGCCGCCCGTCATGTCGATGGACCTTGCCGATGTCCACGGCGAAGTCGACGTGAAGACGGCCTATATCCCCGGTTTCGACGGGTTCGCCATCAAAGTCAGCCCGGGCTTCTTCAAAAACCCGAAACTCGGATTGCCGAGCCTCAACGGCCTCATGGTGTTGCTGTCGTCAAAGACCGGCCTGGTCGAGGCCGTCTTCCTGGACAACGGTTACCTGACCGACTTGCGCACGGCAGCCGCGGGCGCGGTCGCCGCGCGCCATCTCGCACCGGCCGATGTCGACACCGCCGGCGTGATCGGCACCGGCGTTCAGGCCCGACTGCAGTTGCAGGCGGCGCATCTGGAAAGGCCCTTCCGGCGCGCCCTGGTATGGGGCCGCAATGCCGACAGAGCCGAAGAATGCGCCGGCGACATCGCGAGGTCACTCGACCTGCCGGTCGAGACCGTCGCCACGCCGGGCGATCTTGTCGCCCGATGCCAATTGGTTGTCACGACAACGGCCTCAAAATCCCCGCTTGTCACCAGAGACATGCTGCATCCCGGGCTCCACATCACGGCAATGGGTTCCGATCAGGCCGGCAAAACCGAGATCGCGCCGGACGTGGTCGGATCAGTCGAGGCCTATGTCTGCGATTCCGAATCCCAATGCGCCAGATTGGGCGAATTGCGCGGCGCGATTGCTTCCGGCGCCTGGTCGGATCGCCGGCCGATAGAACTCGGCGAACTGGTGCAGGGAACAACAAAGGGTCGCCGGGATCCCGCCGATATAACGCTTTGCGATCTAACGGGCACGGGTGCCCAGGACACCGCCATTGCGTGCCACGTCCACGCGACCTTTGCGAACGCGGGCCAGTCGATACCCGTTTAGACCGGCACGTCGTAAGTCGCCTTGACGCGATCGATCACCACCATGGTCTTGAACCCCTTGATATGCGGGTTGCCGTAAAAGACCCTTCGGCTGAAGGCTTCGAAATCCTCCATATCGCGCGCGGTGACGACCATCAGAAAATCAGCGTCGCCGGTCAGGTAATATCCGGCCATGATCTCTGGCGTTTCCCGCACGGTGCGTTTGAACGCATCGATAATGTCGGCCCGCTCCCGTTCCAGACTGAGGGTAACGATGAGTGTCACGGGACGGCCTACGGCTTTCGGCGAGACAATCGCGACGTCGCGCTCAATGACACCGGCGGCTCTGAGGCGTTTCAATCGACGCTGACAGGCCGTGGGTGAAAGCCCGGTTGCTTCGGCAATCGCATCACCGGTCTGCCGGCTGTCCCGTTGAACCGCCCGGAGCAGACGCCGATCGAAATCGTCCAGCTCAATCATTTTTCCTGCACAAAATTTATTTGAGACGATGAATTTCTGCGTGACATTATAAAATTCGCAGAAAAACGGCGTCAAGCAACCTTATTGTTTGGTGACAGTTGAGGTTGGATAGGCTGACGCATGACGGCTGCGCGCATGGTTGTGACGGATCCGGAAACGGGTGAAACGGTGGGAACGGTTCCCCGCCTGACGGCAAGGGACGCGCTTTCCGCCCTAGATCGAGCCGATGGCGCGCGCGCGGAAATCGCAGCCTTGCCGACCCGCACCCGCATGGCCGCACTTTCATCTGTCGCGACAAAGCTCGAGGAAGCGGCCGAGTCGGTTGCCACGTTGATCGCGCGGGAAGGTGTCAAGACGATCAACGAGGCACGGAGCGAGGTCGCCCGAGCCGTCGAAACGCTCCGTCTTTCAGCAGAAGCAGCACGCAGGCTCAGCGGCGAGACCATCCGGTTCGATCAATATCCTTCCGGCATTGGACGCACCGGCTGGTCGGAACCGGTCCCGATCGGCGTCGTTCTCGGCATCACGCCCTTCAATGATCCGCTCAACCTTGTCGCCCACAAGGTCGGGCCGGCCATTGCCGCCGGCTGTCCCATTCTTTTAAAGCCGCATGCGGAAACGCCGCTCAGCGCGAACTGGCTGGTAAACCGCCTGGCGGATCAATTGCCCGATGGCGCTGTCCAGATCCTGACCGGACACGGAAGCGAAATCGTGCCCCCGCTTCTGGCCGACGATCGCGTGCGTCTGGTATCGTTTACCGGTGGCCTGGAAACCGGACGCCGGATCGCCGCCGCGGCGGGGCTGACCCGTCTGGTGATGGAACTGGGATCCAATTGCGCGACGATCGTCATGGACGACGCCGACATCTCTCGGGCCGCAGAGGCTTGCGTGTCGGGAGCGGTCGCCGCGGCGGGACAGAATTGCCTGCATGTCCAGCGGATCATTGCCCACAGGGCCGTCATGTCGGATTTGCGCGAACGGCTCGCGGACGGCTTTCGCTCGACCATCGTCGGCCCCAAGCGCGACGAGCGGAGCCAGATGGGCTGCTTGATCGATGAGAAGTCGGCACGCCGTGTCCACGCGACGGCGCGCCATGCGATCGAATCTGGTGCACGCCTTCTTGCAGGCGGCACGCGCGACGGCGTTGCAGTCGCCCCGACCCTTCTGGAGCATGTCGACGCCGCCGACCCGTTGCTGAAAGACGAGGTCTTCGGCCCGATCACGGTTTTGATCGCCGTCGACAACCTCGACGAGGCAATCGACGTCGCCAATGCCACCCCGTTCGGCCTCCAGGCCGGCCTATTCACCCAGCGCCTCGAGCATGCACAAAAGGCGATCCGGACACTTGATGTCGGCGCCGTCATCGTCAACGACAGTACGGATTACCGGCTCGATGCCATGCCGTTCGGCGGCACCGGTCATTCCGGAATCGGACGCGAAGGCGTCGGTGCGGCGATCGCTACCATGACCGAGCCGAAAGTGGCCTGTTTCCGCTGGCCTTCTTCAATGACAGGAATCTAAACGATGACATACGAGCCCCTGCCGAACGACGTGCTTGATCGCTGGGATCGGGACCATTTCATGCACCCGTCCACGCATCTTGCAGAGCATGCGCGCGGCGACAGCCCGAACCGCATCATGACCGGCGGCGAAGGGGCGTACATTGAGGACCGCGACGGCAACCGCCTGCTCGATGCCTTCGCCGGCCTTTATTGCGTCAACGTCGGGTACGGCCGCCGGGAGATCGCCGACGCGATCGCCGAGCAGGCGCGCGAGCTGGCCTATTACCACGCCTATGTCGGCCACGGCACCGAGGCCTCGGTTACGCTGGCCCGGATGGTTCTCGAACGGGCGCCCGTGCACATGTCGAAGGTCTATTTCGGCTTGAGCGGATCGGATGCAAACGAAACCAACATCAAGCTGATCTGGTACTACAACAACATCCTCGGCCGGCCGGAAAAGAAGAAGATCATTTCCCGCTGGCGCGGCTATCACGGCTCCGGCCTCATGACCGGCTCTCTGACCGGCCTGAAACTGTTTCACGCCAAGTTCGATCTGCCGATGGCGCAAGTGGTGCACACCGAGGCGCCCTACTTCTACATACGCGCCGATGTCACAATGGACGAAGCGGCGTTTGTCGCCGATTGCGCCGCAAAGCTTGAAGCGCTGATCGAACAGGAAGGCGCGGACACGATCGCCGGTTTCATCGGCGAGCCGATCCTCGGCACCGGCGGTCTGGTGCCGCCGCCATTCGGATATTGGGATGCGATCCAGCCGATCCTGAAAAAACACGACATCCTGCTGATCGCCGACGAGGTCGTCACCGGTTTCGGACGGCTGGGCTCGACGTTCGGATCGGACCATTACGGCATCGAACCCGACTTCATGACGATTGCCAAAGGGCTCACCTCGGCCTATGCGCCGCTTTCGGGATCAATTGTTTCAGACAGGGTCTGGCGCGTCCTGGAACAGGGCACGGACGAGAACGGCCCCCTGGGTCACGGCTGGACCTATTCGGCCCACCCGATCGGTGCTGCCGCAGGCGTCGCCAATCTGAAACTGATCGACGCGCTGGGTCTGCAGGAGAACGCGCGCAAGGTCGGCGCCTTTCTGAAGAGCTCTCTGGCGGAGGCGCTCGGCGACCATCCACATGTCGGAGAAATTCGTGGCGAGGGCATGCTATGTGCGGTGGAACTGGTCTTGGACAGGCAGAAGCGAGACTTCTTTGCGCCCGATCAAAAGGTCGGCGCCTCCATCGTGACAAGTATGGCCCGACATGGCGTGATCGCGCGCGCAATGCCGGAAAGCGACGTCATCGGATTCGCTCCGCCCCTTTGTCTGACCGAGGCAGATGCCACCAGGATCGTCGACGTTACGCGTCGGGCCGTGCATGATTTCTTCGATACATGACGGTCTTGGTGTCATCCTGCACGTTCTTGCTTCGAACCCGCGCTGCGCGCAAAAACGGTTGAAACCGGAGCGTTTGGCTCACGACTGCGTAGATGGCCCAACCCCACGGATTTACGAACAATCTCGGTTACTTGCTCAACTGCTGCCCCGCGCAGATGGCGGCACGGTTTGAGTTGGCGCTCGCCCCGCACGACATCAGTCTCGCGCAGTGGGGCGCCCCTCTCGCAATTACTGAAAAGGGAGAAGCGTTAGCGTCCGACGTGGCGAACGGCGTCGGGATGGACAGCGGGGCCGGACACCGTCTTTGAGGGAAGGCCGTTCGCCGATTGGCGCACCGCGATACCGGACTGAAACCAGGATTTTGTGCTTGACTGAAGGGCAGGTCCGTACAAGCAGAGGTCGGGGACATAGGATGACCGATCGTCCCGACCCTTTGATGGATCACGCAGCGCTTGCAACGCCGGACGGTGACCATTCGAACCCGACGGGCTGTTCGCTCTTTGCCCACCATCATGCCCATCGCGCCCCTCTCACACGCCGAACGACCGCGTCGGATCGGTCGAGTGTCAGCCTACACGATACGGCTCCGAGTCATTCCAAACCCGCCAGCCAATCCATGAACAGCCGTGCCGAGCGATCCGTGTCAGCACGCGCGGTCATGCACACGAAATAGCCGCGATCCGTATGCACCCGACGGCCTGTGATGCGGACGAGTTGCCCAAGGTCGAAATGGTCCTGCAGCAGGGTTTCCCAGCCGAGCATGATCCCTTCTCCGTTGAGCGCCGCATGAAGATAGACCATGAACGACGTGAAGCGCAGATCCGATCGCGGCGCATTCGCAACGATACCGGTCCCCGCGAGAAAGGTCCGCCAATCGTCGCCGTGGAGACCCGATGTCAGATGCAAGAGCGGCCGATCGGCCAGAGCCGTCGGATCGTCCGGAAGATCCTGGACAAAACCAGGACGTGCCGCTGCAACCAGAACTTCGGAGAAGATGCGCGCATGTCGGATGCCGGGCAAACGGTCCGGTGCGTCAAAGACGATGACCAGATCCGCATTGTCCACTCCGTAGGACTCGTTTTGGTCTCGCGAGACAAGCTCGACCGAGATCTCCGGATGCGCCGCACGGAAAGCAGGCAACCGCTTCATCAGATAACAACTGGCGAAACCGATCGTCGTGTTCACTGTCACGACGTTCCGCTGCGCATGCCGCCTGACCTGATCAAGTGCGGTTCTGACCTGCTCGAAACCGTCGACCAGCCCCCGAAACAGGATCTCCCCCTCGGGCGTCAGCGTTGCGTGCGGGCGGGTGCGGTGGAGCAAGGTGATCCCCAGGCTTGCCTCCAGCGCAGCGACACGCCGGCTGACGGCCGGCTGTTGAACGTTCAGTTCTGCTGCCGCTCGCGAGAAGTTCCGATGCCGGGCCACGGCCTCGAAGGCCGTCAACAATTTCCAATCGAGAGATGCCATAACTATTCTCTGAAAGAATACAAACTATGAGAAGAACCGGCGTTCCACAAGGCAACCCAAAGGGCTATTCATCGACGAACAGCGCGGTTTTTTTCTGGTTTGCGAGCACGCGATGCCCTCACCGGCCGACGATCAGCCCATCCCCGCCGGCGCCGCCGGGGAATGGTACTGGCATCCGGACCTGCCGATCCCGGTCAGCCCTGTCTTTGGCTGGCCACCCCGGCCCGTCGCCGCGGCAAAATGGCTGGCGGGCTCTTGGCTGGCGATTTCTTCCACAATGATCGAACTCGCACTGGCCTTTGCAATCTGGTGGCTGACCCAACCGACATGGGACGCCCTGCAGACCTTGGCGCCGGGCTGGATCCTGACGATCTGGCTCAGAAACCTTGTGTTGCTGATACTGGTCGCCGGATCGCTGCATGTATGGCTTTGGCAGATCAGCGCGCAGGGCGACCAAACGAAATTTGACCCGCGCGCCATGGCCCGGCATCGCGGGCCCTTCACCTTCAAGAACCAGGTCCTGGACAATATGTTCTGGTCGCTCGTCTCGGGCGTGACGGTCTGGACGTCGATCGAAGTCGGCTATTTCTGGGCCGCGGCCAATGGCTTTGCGCCGGTTCTTGGGCTAGCGGACGCCCCGTTCTGGTCGGCTCTGTGGTTTCTGCTGATCCCGCTTTGGGCCTCGTTTCATTTCTACTGGATCCACCGCTTTCTGCACTGGCCGCCGCTCTACCGCCTTGCACATGGGCTGCATCATCGCAACATCACCATTGGCCCGTGGACGGGACTGTCGATGCACCCGATCGAGCATCTGCTTTATTTCTCGTCAGTGCTGATCCACTTCGTGGTTCCGTCCGACCCGGTTCACGTGCTTTTTCATATATATAACCTGGCGCTGAACCCGGCCTTCTCCCATTCGGGGTTCGAGAAACTGGTCACAAAGGGGCGCGCGCGGATGGCGCTTGGCGACTTTTTTCACCAGCTCCATCATCGCTATTTCGAATGCAATTACGGCACGGCCGAAGTGCCCTGGGATGTGGTGTTCGGCTCGTTCCACAATGGAACGTCTGCGGCGACGCACCGGATCCGGGACCGCAAGCGGCGTTTGGGACGATGACATGAGGTGCCTCTTACGGGCTCGCCCGGTCGCGCCATCGCGTTCCGTTGCCCTCGCCATGAATGCCGATCCGAACACGGCCTGGCCATGAAAACCCGAGCTGCCGTGTTGCGCAGGGTCGGCGGGCCACTGGACGTTGAAACCCTCGACCTCGCTCCCCCGAAGGCGGATGAGGTCCTTATCCGGATCGGCGCCGCAGGGGTCTGTCATTCGGATTATCATGTCATCACGGGTCAGGCCGCGCATGAACTGCCCGTTGTGCTGGGTCACGAAGGGGCGGGCGAAGTGATCGAGATCGGTGCGCGGGTCAAGGGCATCGTGCCCGGCGATCACGTCGTGCTGAGCTGGATCCCGTATTGCGGCGAGTGTTCGTTTTGCACCCGCGCTCGAACGCACCTTTGCCGGAGCTATCAAGCCCAATTGTCGAACGGCACCATGATGGACGGCACCTGTCGATTTTCTTCGGCGGACGGACCGATGCGCCACCTGTCGATGCTGGCCTGCTGGTCGGAGACAATCGTCGTTCCGCAACAAAGCTGCATCGTCATCGACAAGGCCGTGCCCTTTGAGGTGGCGGCGCTGCTGGGGTGTGCTGTCACGACCGGCGTGGGGGCCGTCCTGAACCGCGCCAAGGTCGAACAAGGGGCCGTCGTGGCCGTCATCGGCGCAGGCGGCGTGGGCTTGTCGATCATCATGGGCGCGAAGCTGGCGGGCGCCGCCCAGATCATCGCAATCGATGCGGTCCCGGACACCGAACCATTGGCACGCGATCTCGGCGCCACGGATTTTCTGCTGGCCGGCGAAGATGTGGCGGCCCGTATCGCCGCCATGACCGGGCACGGGGCAGATCATGTGTTCGAAGCGGTCGGCAAGCGCACGCTCCAGCGCGCCGCCATCGATTATTGCCGACCCGGCGGGCAGGTGACGTTTGTCGGCCTGGACGCAGACGACGCGACCATCGCCTTGCCATCGACGCGCATCACCCGATCGGAGATCACGGTCACAGGTTCGATCTTCGGGTCGGCCTGCACGACACGGGATTTCCGAAGGTATGCCCGGCATTTTATGGAGGGCGACCTGCCCATCGACCGGTTGATCGGCCGGCGATACACGCTGGACCGGATCAACCAGGCGATCGACGACATGCTGGCCGGCCAGGCCGGGCGCAGCGTGATCCTGTTCGGGATGGATGCGCCATGAGCAAGCGGACCCGGCACGTGGCCCTCCGGCCGCCACGCACTTCGGAGACAGGCTCGTGTTAGCCGGTCCGGCGTCGACAACACCGCCCGTGCTGCGCCACCTCGCAAGCTTCGTTGCCGAGGATCCGCTGGATGCCGATGCCCGGACGCTTGCGACGCTGCGCGACGGAGTGATCGACACGCTCGGCTGCATCCACGCGGGCGCGGATACGGATGTTGCCATGAAGGCGCGCCGCGCCGTAGCCGCCATGGGTCATGGTGGATCAACCCAGGTGATTGCAACCGACCTGCAAACCGCTCGCCCGCAGGCAGCCTTTCTGAATGCCGTGGCGGGCCATGCACTGGATTTCGATGACTGGGAGATCCCCGGAAACACGCATCCGACGGTCGTCCTGTTCCCCGCAATGCTTGCGGTCTGCAGCGACACGGCATCGGGCGCCGCCTTTGCGAGCGCCTATCTGGGGGGCTTCGAGGTGATTGCACGCTTGGGCGAGGCACTGAACGTCCGGCACTACGAGGCCGGATGGCATTCCACAATGACGCTTGGCACCTTGGGTGCAGCCGCGGCGGCTGGCCGGATGATCGGATTGAATGCGGACGCGATGACCAACGCCCTGTCGATCGCCGCGAGCATGGCCACCGGGTTCACCTGCCAGTTCGGATCGCATGCCAAGCCGCTGCAGGCCGGCTTTGCCGCGCGCGGCGGTGTCGAGGCGGTCCTCCTGGCTTCGGCGGGCCTGACGGGCCGGGCGCATGTGCTCGACCATGACCGGGGCCTTGCCGCACTGATGGGCGCGGTCCCGCGAGACCGGATTGCTGCCCTGCCCGACCGATTGGGACACGGACCGGCACTGGCGGAATATGGACTTGTGCTGAAACCCTGGCCCAGTTGCGGCTACACCCACCGCATCATGACCTGTGCCCTGCGGATGCGGAACCGGCTGGATCCGCGGCGGATCGATCGGATCGACCTGCATCTGCCGGACTTTCACGCGCAAGTGCTTCCCTTTGACCAACCGGCCTCACGATCCGAAGCGCTGTTCAGCCTGCCCTTTGTGACCATCATGGGTCTGTGCCGCGGCGGGCTGACGCTGGCGGATCTGGCGGACGCGCCTTGGGCGGATCCGGATTTCAGGGACCTGATGCAGAAGGTGCACGTCCACGCCTATGCGCCCGCGCGGCCGGATAGGAATTATGCCGACGAAGATCCCGATCGGATGGCCGTAACGACACGCGACGGTGATGTGATCGAAGAGACATGCGTCTACCCGACCGGCGCTCCGCAAGCGCCCCTGTCCGATGAATTGCTTTGGCAAAAGTTCACGGCCAACGTCGGATCCGGCCCGGCGGATTGGATCGAAAAGCTGTGCACCTGGCCGTCGGAAGCCGACGCCGCAAACCTGTTTATTCGGAAAGGTCCGAGACCATGAGCAAAGCGAGATCCGGACGCGCGGCGCGGCGGGCGGAACGGCAGAACGGGGCCGGAACCGGACCGTCCACAGCGATCTGGCCCGGCATCGAGGGCGGAGGATATCGCCCGATTTCGCACGCCGGCATTGAGGCTGTCCATCAGACGGCCTTGCGCATCCTGGCCGAGATCGGTGTGGCCAGCGCGACGCCGCGCTGCATTGAAACCGTCACGGCCGCCGGCGGCATCGTCTCGCAACAGGGACGATTGGTGTTTCCTTCAGACCTGGTGTTGCGGGTCCTGGAGACGGCCGGACGCGATTTCAAACTGTTCGGACAGCGCCCCGAGCACGATCTCGACCCGTCCGGCACGCGCATCCACCTCGGAACCTCCGGAGCAGCAGTCCACATCATCGACAGCGAGACCGGTGACATCCGCGACAGCGTGTTGTCCGATCTCTACGACATGGCGCGGCTGGCGGAAGCCCTTCCGAACATCCACATGTTCCAGCGCACGGTGGTCGCCCGCGATATCGCCGATACCCATGCGATGGAAATGAGCACCGCCTATGCCTGCGCCGCGGGCACGGCCAAGCCGATCGGCACGTCCTTCAGTTCCGCCGGGACGATGCGCGCGGCAGTCGAAATGTTCCACATGATCGCCGGCGGGGAGGCCGCATGGCGCGCGCGGCCGTTCTGCTGCGTCTCGACCTGCTTCGTCGTGCCGCCGCTGACCTTTGCCGAGGAAGCGCTTAGCGTCATCGAATGCGCGGCGGAAACCGGAACACCGCTCAAACTGGTCTCGGCCGGTCAGGCAGGAGCGACCAGCCCTGCCCCGCTCGCAGGCGCAGTGGCTCAGCAGACAGCGGAGGTGCTTGCCGGTCTGGTCTACGTCAATCTCTTGAATCCGGGGCACCCGGCCCTTTTCGGTGCGCTGCCGTTCGTCAGCGATCTCAGGACCGGCGCCATGTCGGGGGGCAGCGCGGAACAGGGCATCCTGATGGCCGCCTGTGCGCAGATGGCTCAGTTCTACCGGATCCCATGCGCCGTCAGCGCCGGGATGACCGATGCCAAATTGCCGGATTTTCAAGCCGGATATGAAAAAGGAATCACGGAACTTCTGAGCGCATTGGCCGGTGCGAACCTGATCTATGAAGCGGCGGGCATGTACGGTTCGCTCTTGGCGGCGTCCAAGGAGAGTTTCGTGCTGGACAACGATCTCATCGGATCGATTTTGCGGGCGACCCGCGGTTTCGAAATCAGCGACGATGCCCTGGCATTCGAGGTGATCAGGGACGTCTGCCTGAACGGGCCCGGCCATTTCCTGGGCAGCGGGCAAACCCTGGCGCGCATGCAAAGCGACTACTATTACCCGGCGCTGGCCAATCGCGACACGCCGCAGGCTTGGGTCGAGGCCGGCACGCCCCGGCTGCTTGAAGCCGCGCGTGACCGGACGCGGCAGATTCTATCGCAGGAGCCAGTGCCGGTGTTCGGCCAAAGAACCGCCAGGCAGATCGCCTTGCGTTTTCCGGAAGTGGCCCGGCTTTGGGGCTCGTCGGGCGCAACCTAAAGCGGTTTGCTGAATCAAAGATGCGCAACATCGCTCAGCCACCAATGCTTGGCGCAAGAGTAGACAAAAACGGCACCCGCGAGACCCTAAACTCCAATTGAACTGACCTTCGGCTTTCGGTGTAAGCAGGAATACTGGCTTCATTTTCTCAAAGATCATCTTGAAAATGTCGCCAACAACAGACCGAGGAAACCCCGAAATGGCGACGACACAACACAAGGGTGCCACACTTTCTTTCCAGCCGCGCATTCGCAGAGGCGCCTTTTTTGAGGCGTCCTGGAAACATGGCTGCCGAAGTTTCTCCGTTTACAATCGAACCTACATCTCGAGCACCTTTTCCGATCCGATCACCGAATACTGGAAGGTGATCGAGGACGTCGCCGTCTGCCCGGTCATGGGGGAGCGCCAGGTGGAGATATCGGGCCCCGATGCATCCGATTTCGTGCAGTATCTGACCACGCGCGACATGCGCAAGTGCGCCGTCAATCAGTGCAAGTACGCTCTCCTCACCGACAGCGACGGCGGCATCATCAGTGATCCTATTGTACTCCGGATCGACGATAACCGGTACTGGCTCTCGACATCCGATTGCGATCTGGAGCTTTGGGCAAAGGGCGTTGCGGTCAATGCCGGGATGCAGGTAACGATCGCGGACGTGAACGTTTCGGCCATTCAGGTGCAGGGACCGAAATCGCCCCGCCTGATGGTGGATCTGTTCGGCGAGGGCATTCTGGATCTTCGATATTATTGGCTGTGTTCGGTGGACTTTCAGGGCAGCGAACTCAAGATATCCCGCACCGGATGGAGCGGCGAGTTCGGCTACGAAATCTATCTTCAGGATGCATCGCTTGGAGAAGCGCTCTTCGATGCGCTGATGGAAGCAGGCAAGGCATGCGACGCAGTGCCTGCCGCGGTCAACCATGCAAGGCGCATCGAATCCGGCATCCTCTCATGGGGTATTGATATCACACCCGCGGAAACGCCCTACGAGGTCGGCCTTGGCCGGTTGGTCGAGTTGGACGACACGCCCGACTTTATCGGCCGCGCAGCACTTGAGCGACTGAAGAACGAGCCCTTGAAAAAGCAACTTGTTGGTTTGCACGTCGAAGGCGACGCGCTGGAGCCGAACGAGGATGTTTGGCTCCTCACTTCAAAGGGACATTCAGCCGGCAAACTTACAAGCCTTGCCCACTCTCCGCGGCTGGAAAGGAACATCGCCATCGGCCTGGTCCGGCCCGAGTTTTCGAACGTGGGAACCTCTCTAGAGGTCGAGACATGGACCGGGACACGCGCCGTCACGGTGAGCGCAATCCCGTTTCTGCCGAAACGCCAGCAAAGCGATCCGCGGGACCTCTTCGCCTCGGCCTAGCCGGCGCTTGTCGTCGACAACCCGGTTCGCCGGGCGCGGGCCGAATCGTTACGATTTCTCAAATCCGGCGAACGCTTCGGCATACTCCGAATGCCAGCGCGACAGGGCCGGTCGGTTTTCGATGACATCGCGCGCGGACCATTCGACACGACGGCGGTCGCGGGTTTCGTCGACATCGTTGTCGGGACACAGGATGTAGAAATCGCCTTTGCTCATGCGCGCGATGAAGTAGTCGACGGTTTGTTCGCTCGTCCAGGCCGAAGCCGGCTTGTCCGGTATCGAGCGTGCGATCATGCCGGTATACGTGAAACCGGGAACGAAAAGATGCGCCGAGATCGGCGCTTCGGCTTTCCGCAATTCATGGGCAAGCTGTTCGCTCAGAATGCGCACTGCGGCCTTCGAGACATTGTAGGCCGGATTGCCTGGTGGCGTCGTAATGCCCTGTTTCGAACCGGTATTGATGACCACGGCAGGTCTGTTCGCTTCGATCATGCGTGGGACAAAGGCATGCAGACCGCGAAGCACACCGCGGAAGTTGACATCAAGCAGCCGATCCCAATTGTCCAGCCCGGACCAAGGCGTCGTCGGCAATCCGCCGATGCCGGCATTGTTCATCAGGACCGCCACCGGTCCGCTCGAAAATGCCAGGTCGGCCAGCGCTTCCAGGTCGGCATCCTTCGTTACGTCCGTCGGCTTGCCGATCGCCTCGACGCCGTCGGCTGACGCGGAGCGGATTTCCGCCACGGCCTCGTCGAGTTTGTCACCGGCGAGATCCGCCAGAATGACGCCCAACCCGGCCTGGGCAAAGCGCAACGCAGCGACCCGGCCGACGCCGCTGGCAGCCCCTGTCACGACAGCATAGCCGCCTGCTTTGATAGCGTCTTGATACATGGATACTCCTCATGATTTATGCGCGCTGCTCGCGATGTCCAACCTATGCAAAAGCAGCATGACGGAGCGGCACGGACCGTTTACTCGGCATGAGCCACGCGGACACGAACTCCGCAATTGCAGCTTGATTGTTAAATATAGTAGGGGATGCTGCTGAAACGCATCTCCCTCCCAACCACGCCTGCGTCGGATTGATCATGAGCTTGTACAACGACTACCTGAAGGAAATTGAGGATCGAAAAGCGCAAGGGCTCAGCCCGAAGCCCATCGAGGACGGTGCCCTTTTAAAGGAAGTCATCGCGCACATAGTCGATCGCCAAAGCGAGCACCGGAGCGAGTGCCTGCACTTCATGATCTACAACACGCTGCCGGGCACGACGAGCGCTGCCGGTGAAAAGGCACGGTTTCTGAAACAGGTCATTCTGGGTGAGATCGGTGTCGAAGAAGTCACGCCGGCTTTTGCGTTTGAGCTCTTGTCGCACATGAAGGGCGGGCCGTCGGTCAAGGTGCTGTTGGATCTTGCGCTCGGCGACGATACCGGGATCGCAACGGGGGCTGCGGACGTCCTCAAGACCCAGGTCTTCCTCTATGAGGCGGACACCAACCGGCTCAAGGAAGCGTTGGAAGCCGGCAACCCCATCGCCCGTGACATTCTCGAAAGCTACGCCCAGGCGGAGTTCTTTACCAAGCTTCCCGACGTCGACGACGAAATCAAAATCGTCACCTATCTCGCCGCCGAGGGGGACATCTCGACTGATCTCCTGTCGCCGGGCAATCAGGCGCACTCTCGGGCCGACCGCGAATTGCACGGAAAGTGCATGATGTCGGAGCGGGCGCAGAAAGAAATCGAAGCCCTGAAGCTCCAACATCCGGACAAGCGCGTCATGCTTGTCGCCGAGAAAGGGACGATGGGCGTCGGCTCCTCGCGGATGTCCGGGATCAACAATGTCGCACTTTGGACCGGAAAACAGGCAAGCCCCTACGTACCGTTTGTCAATATCGCCCCCGTGGTTGCCGGTACGAACGGGATTTCACCGATCTTCCTGACCACTGTCGGCGTGACCGGCGGGATCGGGGTGGACCTCAAAAACTGGGTGAAGGTGCTGGATGACAACGGCCAACCGATCCTGAACAACGACGGCAATCCGATTCTGGAGCAGCGCTATTCGGTCGAAACCGGCACGGTTCTGACGATCAACACCAAGAAAAAGAAACTCTACAACGAGGCCGGCGACGAAGAACTGGTCGACATGGCGTCGTCTTTCACGCCGCAGAAACTGGAATTCATGAAGGCGGGCGGCTCTTATGCCATTGTCTTCGGCAAGAAACTGCAGACCTTTGCCGCCGAGACGCTCGGCATCGAAGCCCCGCTGGTTTTTGCACCGTCAAAGGAAGTCAGCCACGCGGGACAGGGCCTCACCGCAGTCGAAAAGATCTTCAATGCCAACGCATTGGGAGTGACTCCCGGCAAGGTTCTGCATGCCGGATCGGACGTGCGCGTCCGGGTGAACATCGTCGGTTCGCAAGACACAACCGGGCCGATGACCGCGCAAGAGCTGGAGGCGATGGCCGCGACCGTGCTTTCGCCGAGCGTGGACGGCGCCTACCAATCCGGTTGCCACACAGCGTCCGTTTGGGATCTCAAGGCGCAGGCCAATACGCCCAAGCTCATGGCGTTCATGCACAAGTTCGGACTGATCACCGGGCGCGACCCGAAGGGCGAATATCACGCCATGACGGACGTCATCCATAAGGTCCTGAACGATATCACGGTCGACGACTGGGCAATCATCATCGGTGGCGACAGCCATACGCGCATGTCGAAAGGGGTCGCCTTCGGCGCCGATTCCGGAACCGTGGCTCTGGCGCTCGCCACCGGCGAGGCAACGATGCCGATCCCGGAATCGGTCAAGGTCACGTTCAAGGGCGAAATGGCGGGCCACATGGATTTCCGCGATGTCGTCCACGCGACCCAGGCGCAGATGTTGCAGCAATTCGGCGACAACATCTTCCAGGGCCGGATCATCGAAGTGCACATCGGTACGTTGCTGGCCGACCAGGCCTTCACCTTCACCGACTGGACCGCGGAAATGAAGGCAAAGGCGTCCATCTGTATTTCCGAGAACGAAACGCTGATCCAGTCGCTGGAGATTGCGCGAGATCGGATCCGGATCATGATCGACAAGGGCATGGACAACGATGCCCAAATGCTCAAGAGCCTTGTCGACATTGCCGAAAATCGGATCGCTCAGATCAGATCGGGCGAAAAACCGGCACTCAAACCCGACGACAACGCTCAATACGTTGCCGAAGTCATTGTCGACCTTGATGACATCGAAGAGCCGATGATCGCGGATCCGGATGTCAACAATGCCGATGTTTCAAAACGGTATACCCATGACACGATCCGGCCGATTTCCTTTTATCGGGCGGAAAAGAAGGTGGACCTCGGTTTTGTCGGGTCCTGCATGGTGCACAAAGGCGATGTGAAGATCGTCGCCCAGATGCTGCGCAACCTGGAAGCAGAACACGGCAAGGTCGAGTTCAAGGCTCCCCTCGTCGTGGCCGCCCCGACCTACAACATCATCGATGAACTGAAGGAAGAGGGCGACTGGGAAGTACTTCAGAGGTATTGCGGGTTCGAGTTCGATGACAACGCACCGAAGCAGACGGCGCGCACGGAGTATGAAAACATCCTCTATCTCGAACGGCCGGGCTGCAACCTTTGCATGGGCAACCAGGAAAAGGCGGCCAAGGGCGACACCGTTCTGGCCACATCGACCCGACTGTTTCAGGGACGGGTCGTGGCGGATTCCGAGACCAAGAAGGGCGAGTCGCTCTTGGGTTCCACCCCGGTCGTCGTGCTGTCCGCCATTCTCGGCCGGACGCCGACATTGGACGAGTACAAGACCGCCGTGCAAGGGATCGACCTGACCAAGTTTTCGCCGCCGAATCTCAAACCGCTGGACACAAAGTCCGTGCATTTTTGAGCGTTCCGATACGGTGAGCTGTTTCCTGTGCGGCGCCGGTTGAGCCGCAGGCCCATCGTGCATCGCCCCATGACAGCACGGAATTGCACAGAAGACGGGCGGAAGTGAAAGCGACCGCCTGATCGATGCGTTTGCCACCGGCCTGGCTGTCGAAGAAGCAGCTGAAACCGGGTGGTCTTTGGTTGCAGGAGCGCGCGATTGTTAAGGTCAGCATGGCCCTTGCAACGCAGCGGCAAAACGGCCCAATGCAGTCTCCAATAGCCCCGGAATGCATCGGTTCGGCGATCCCGCGATAGTGCGCCGGACGATGATCTCTTGCGATCTTCTTTCGCGCCGGACAGACGGAACGGATTATCGACGCATCGAGCAGGAACCGCCCGCCGAGGCGAAAACCCTGATCAGGGCGCTTGCCGCGCGTCGACGGACACGCGCCCACACAATGGCTGAACCAAGCGATCCCTAAGGATTCGTGCCTTTGCGGCGCCGTACGGATCACCACGGAAGCAGGTCTGCCTCGTCCGGTCGCCTGCCGCTGCGGTGAATGTCGCAAGCACACGGGACGTTTCGAGGTATCAGCCGATATTCCTTGCACCGCCCTCCACATCGAAAGCGAGGACGCGGACGGGCACCTCTTGCGGACGCATATGCATGCAGGAAAAGAAAAGAAATCTGCCCGGCAATGATGAGAACCGCCGTCGAGCCTAATCCCAGCTTCGGCGTCACAATGACGACGTCGAGAATGTAAAGTGCGGAAATGGCGCCGCCAAGCCAGACCGTTGTCAGCGCCCCGGCGAGCTCACCTATGGCCGGCAGGGGCTGCCGCAGGATCGCGACCGCCGTGGCAAAACCAGTCGCGCCGATCGCAAAAACGATAGAGCCGGCCACATAGGAAAGGAACCCTTCGCGGCCATGCCAAGCTGGGAATTGAAAACAAGCTGGAACGGAACCAGTGCGGCGAGGACCAGAAAAACGCTGTTGGCGTTGGCCATAGCGGCTCGATCTCGTCGACAGCGGTTACGCATTCGGACCGGTTTCTTCGACGATCACTTCGTCGGGATAGAAAGCGATATAGCCCGCAATCTGATTGGCGAATCCGAAGGGCGCGCCATAGCTCCAGGCAATTGGCTGAGCGCCTTCGAGCGCGAAGTAGGATGCATCTCCCTTGAGTGGGCAATGCGTGGTCTTGCCTTCCACGGCTTCAAGCGCTGCGCTCACGTCGTCCGAAGGAAAATAGATCATCGGGTCGAGCACATCTCCGGCGACCTCGGTTACACGCAAGGCCGCGTTGCTCTCTGCAAGAACGCGACCACCGCAGAGGATCCGAACCGTACGGGGAATCGGCTTCACGCGCATGAAGTGGCGCGGGTCGTCCGGGTTGTGGATTGTCTCGCTCGCTCGAGTAATGTTGGGGTGCGACATTCTCAGTTCTCCAAGTGTGTTGTAACGGGTGGTAACCGGTCAGGCGACGCGCGGGCGGATCACGGGTCCCGGATTGGCTTCCTTGAGAGCAAATCCGATCCGGATCAGATCCTCATCGCCGTTGAACTCTGCATGGGCGACGTGGTGCAGCAGGACGCCGATCTGCTCCAGCTGGCGCGCTGCACCAATAGGCCCAGCGTTTACGGGACGGAAGCCTGCAGCCGAGATCAGAGTGCGGGTTGCTGCCTTTGCGGCCTCGTTGCCGCCAGCGTAGAACACGCTCATCGGTTCATCTTGGCCGGACCATGCGGAGGCCTCCAAAATAGGTGCCGGTAGGGTGCTGAACGATTTGACGACCTGGGACTTGGGCAACCTTGCCTGAAGCTGCTCAGCCGTCGAATTGTCGCGCATGAACTCGGTGTCGTGATAGTGGACGAAGTCTTCCGTGACGCCGAGCGGGTTCATGGTTTCGATCACGGTCTTGCCGTCGAGCGCATCGCCGATCTCGCCGAGAACCGCGTCGAGGCGTGGCCAGTAGACCGAGAACAGGACGATATCGCCGTAGAGCGCGGCGTCACGCAGGTTGCCGACCGCGACTTTGCCTCCTAGCTCGTCGACCAGCGGCCGAAGTTTAGCGTCGTCACCGTCCTTTGAGAGCATGACGTCATGGCCGGCTGCTACCCAGGCGCGTGCTAAACGCCCGCCGACGTTCCCGGCATTGATGATTCCGATTTTCATTGCGATCTCCATCAAGAAAAAGTGTGTTGGCCGACGCTCATTCGGCCCGTCGTGCTTCGGCGACCGCCGCGGTGTTTTCATAGAACTGTCCGCCTGCGATAAGGCCGTCGCGCATATCGAAGCGCGATATGAAGTCACTAACGGCGATCTTTGCCGTTTCACGGTGCCGGAAGACGAACCGCCCCTCGACAAACACGGTGTCGCCCGCATCCGTGTATCTGGACGGATTGAATTCGAGCGGCTCGAACTCGGAAAAGAGGCAATTCGTGAGGCGGATGTAGCCTTCCTTGCCCTTGTGCTCGTACCCAGCCCAAGGGATGAGGGCGCGAAGATCGTCGCTGTCCGCGGTCGACACGACCCACCGGAAGTCCGGTTGCGCGAAATCGCGGAATGCGGTTTCGAAATCACCTGTGTATTGCGTGTCCAGAAATCCGCGCACACTCTGAATGTTAGGGCTGTCGGTCATGATCATTCTCCGGTGCTGACTTGTTCTCTGCGCGATGCCGTTCAGGCTTCGTCTTCTGCAGCGATTGCTAGGATCGTGGCCTCGGGCGGCCCCGCGATCACCTCGCGCAGCACGGCCACACCGGATTTGAAATAGTCCGCTTCTTCGTGCACCTCGGTCGCCTCGACGTCCCGCCAGCGGTCGTAGAGATAGAAGACGGTGGGATCGGCAGCGTCCCGATGGACGTGATAGGTGATGTTGCCGACCTCCTTTCGAGATTCGCGCACGACCGTCTTCATTGCTTCTTCCAGTCGGTCGCCGCCGGCGACATCCTTGACGCGCAGCCTGGTCAAGAGGGCGAAGGGCTCCTCCGTCGAGCCGAGCGTGGTCTGAACCTTTTCGCGTAGAGACTTTTGGTCACTCATCGTCATTTCTCCTTGTGTGCGTTCGTCATAGCGGCGGGCGTGCCGCTGTCTTGACCGCTAATCTGAGGCCTGGAGAGCGCTGGAAAAATACGCTCAAACGTGACAATCTGTTGTACATGGATACAACAATCGAGATATTGGAACTGCGGGCGCTGGCCAGCGTTGTCGAGAGGCGGTCCTTCACGGCCGCCGCCGAGGCGCTGGAGACAGACAAGGCCCATATCAGCCGGATCATCTCGCGCCTGGAGGAAAAATTGGGCGCGCGACTGCTGGAGCGCTCGACCCGGCGATTGAACGTTACGGAGGTAGGACGGGAGTTTTATGAACGCGCGTCCGGTATTCTGCGGGCATTGGCTGAGACCGAAGCCGCCGTCGCAAAGTCTCTTGGCAAACCGGCCGGGATATTGAAGCTCACGGCCGGACCCGAATTCGGGCTGTCGTGCGTCAACAACTGGATTGCTGAGTACCTGAAAACCTTTCCGGAAGTGCGGGTGGAAGCGGAATTCACCAACCGCATCGTCGACATTATCCATGAAGGCTTCGACGTCGCGGTCCGGATCGGCTCTCTGCCGGACTCGGAGCTTTCTGCGCGCAAGCTCGGCGAGCTCGACTACGCCTTTTATGCGAGTCCCGCTTATCTGAAAGGGCGTAAGGCGCCGAAAGCGCCAGCTGACCTGTCAGATCACGACCTGATCATGTTCGCGCCACGCGGCCGGCCGGTCTGGCGTTTGGTAAAAGAACGGGAGGCGACCAAAATCGACGCTGAACCGAGATATGCCGTGAACAACAACCAAGCCGCCATGGACATGGCCGTCGCTGGTCTGGGTGTCGTTATGACACCGATCTATATGGCCGAAGGTGCTGTGGCCAGCGGCGCGCTCAGACAGGTGCTGCCTGGTTGGAGCCGGATCCCCGTTCCGGTCCACGCCGTGTTCGCCTCCAGCCGCTATATGACGCCGAAGGTTCGGGCCTTCGTGGATCTCGCAGCAGAAGTGTTCGTGTAGCTTATCTCTCGCCGGCCTTGCGTTCTTGCGGCCTAATCAGAAGAACATGTTGGTTGCGGGGGCAGGATTTGACCGTTTTTGTCCCACGGCGTCGGACAAGGCCCTCCTTGCGGGCCCCTGGTCCGGTTAAAAGCCGCGACCTCGAAACCAACAAAAAACCGGCCGAAGCCGGGCGTTTGTTGGTTGCGGGGGCAGGATTTGACCTTTTCTGTCCCACAGCGTCGGGCAAGGCCCTCCTTGCGGGCCCCTGGTCAGGTTAAAAGCCGCGACCTCGAAACCAACAAAAAACCCGGCCGAAGCCGGGTGTTTGTTGGTTGCGGGGGCAGGATTTGACCGTTTCTGTCCCGCGGCGTCGGGCAAGGCCCTCCTTGCGGGCCCCTGGTCAGGTTAAAAGCCGCGACCTCGAAACCAACAAAAAACCCGGCCGAAGCCGGGTTGTTCTTATCGACAGATGGCTGACACTTAATTCCGGACACATGGTTTACACCTTTTGGCATTTGGGGAGAACCCGGATGCCCTGGAAAGAGTGTGGACCCATGGATGAACGCTTACGTTTTGTGGCTCGACTTCTCGAGGGCGAGAAGATGGCTCCGTTGTGTCGCGAGTTCGGCATCTCCCGTGTCACAGGCTACAAGATTTTCAATCGCTACAAGGAATGCGGCCTGGATGCACTGTGTGATCGCAGCCGTCGCCCCTACCGCCAAGCCAACAGATTACCGTTCCAGGTCGAACGCTGCATTCTTGGCTTCAAGCACGACCACCCGTCATGGGGCGCACCCAAAATCCGCGATAAGCTGATCAGGCACTATCCCATGATCAAACCCCCCGCGATCAGCACCGTTCATGCCGTGCTCGACCGAAACGGACTGGTCAAACGCCGCAAGCGGCGCCGGCATAAACCTCAAGGCACCTCCTTGAATGAGGCGCGCGAACCGAATGGATTGTGGTGTGCCGACTACAAAGGCGAGTTCAAGCTCGGTAACAGACAGTATTGCTATCCGCTCACCATCACGGACTACCGGTCCCGCTACCTGCTCGCCTGTGAAGGCATGTCATCCACGCAATCGGACTTTGCCTTCACCCTATTTGAGCGCGTCTTCAAGGACTTCGGCCTGCCCCGAGCGATCCGAACCGACAATGGTGTGCCCTTTGCCAGTCCCAATGCCCTGTTCGGCCTCTCAAAGCTGTCGATCTGGTGGCTACGGCTTGGCATTGCCATCGAACGCATCAGGCCCGGGCATCCTCAGCAAAACGGTCGGCACGAACGCATGCACCTCACGCTGAAGAAAGAGGCGACAAAGCCGGCGTCCTTCAACTTCCTCCAGCAGCAGGAACGCTTCGATCGCTTCGTTGACGTTTACAACAACGAGCGGCCACACCAGGCGCTCAACGGAGCGTATCCGGGTGAAGTCTATACACCTTCAGCACGGGACTATCGGCCGCCACCCGAACCAGACTATCCCTTCCACGACCGCAGCGTTCGTGTCACCCGTTGTGGCAGGATCTGCATTGGAAAGCGTAAGATTAACCTGAGCACCGTGTTTGCCGGCCAGGTCATCGGCATCCGCGAGGTCGACGACAAGATCTGGCTCGTCTCATTCCTCGACTACGATCTTGGATTCTTCGATGCTGAGCAGGGGCGGGTCGAACCCGCTCAAAACCCCTTCGCCCCGGAGAAAGTGTTAACAATGTCTCCGGAATGAAATGTAAATCATGTGTCCGGAATGGACCGGTGTTTGTTGGTTGCGGGGGCAGGATTTGAACCTGCGACCTTCAGGTTATGAGCCTGACGAGCTACCGGGCTGCTCCACCCCGCGCCAAGAATTCGAGTTTTCAAGGGAGACGCCCGGCTGTCGTCAGGTTTCGCCGGTTTGGTTCCGGCTGGTCCTGCGACCCGGCACCGTTTCGGCGACCGGACCGGAGCGGCTGTTCCGCTTTCGAATGAGGGGTATCTAACAAACGCCGGGCCGGATTTGAAGGGGGTATTTGACATTTTTTTGTCACACATGCGCCAGGACGCGAATGCACCGGCCAAGCGCCGAAATGTCTAGGGCCGCGCGCGCTTTTCGGCGATTGGGTGCTGGCGATAGCGTCTGAGGGTGACGGAGACGAGGCTGGCCAGGACGGCCTTCAGCACGTCACCGGGCACAAAGGCCGACGACACGGCCAGCGCCTGCATGGGCGCCAGGCCGCCGGCCGCGAGCCAGGCGATTCCGGGCATGTAGATCAGGACGATGCCACCGAAAAGGTTGATGCCGATCGCTGTCGCAACACCATACCGGCTCCAGCCCCGTTCGGTCAGCCAGCCGATGACGAAAGCCGCAACGGGCCAGGCGATCAGAAACCCGGCGCTCGGACCGCCGAAGACGCCAAGCCCGCCGCGACCGCCGGCGAGAAACGGCAGACCTGCGGCAACCAGAACCAGGAAAACCAGCACGGCCAGCCCGCCCCGGGTCGCACCGAGCAGCGATCCCGCAAGCATGACACCGAGCGTCTGGGCGGTGATCGGGACCAGCAAAACCGGAACCGTTATGGCCGGAAAAATGCCGAGAACGGCAATCAGTGCCGCGAACAGCGCGACCAGCACAAGATCTTTGGTTGTCATGACACACGCTGTTTGCAGGAAGGAACAGGAGACGGCGCTCCCAAGGGGC
>JANQQB010000093.1 GCA_028285165.1 Rhodobiaceae bacterium | reverse complement strand
CCTCCGCGCTCGCCGCCGGATGCCCGGTCATCGTCAAGGGGCATGGTGCGCATGCCGGTACCGCCGAACTGGTCGCGCAGGCGATCGCGGCTGCCGTCGAAAAAGAAGGTCTGCCATCGGCCACGTTCCAACTGGTGCAGGGCATGGGACCGGAGGTCGGCCTGGCGCTCGTCAACCATCCGGAAATCTGCGCAGTCGGCTTTACCGGCTCGCTCAAGGCCGGGCGGGCTCTTTACGACCAATGCCACGGCCGGGCCCATCCGATCCCCTTCTATGGCGAGCTCGGCTCGATCAATCCGGTGTTCTGCCTGCCGGCGGCGCTGGACGCCCGCGCCGCCGAAATCGGCTCTGGCTGGGCCGCCTCGCTGGTGCTTGGCGCCGGTCAGTTCTGCACCAATCCGGGCGTCCTCTTCGGCATCAGGGGCGCCGGCTTCGACGCACTCCAGACAGCCGCCATCGAGGCGCTGGAGGCGACCGACGACCAGAAGATGCTGACCGATGGCATCCACACGGCCTATGAGCGCGGCGTCGAGGAATTCAGCAATCAGGCGACGCCGATCACCCGGTTAAGGCGCGCAAATGGCCGCAACGCCTTTCCCGCGGCCTTCCGCACCGACGCAAGGGCCTGGCTCGCGACCCCGGACCTGCACCACGAAGTCTTCGGCGCCGCCGGTATTCTGGTCGAATGCGACGACAGCGCCATGCTGCACGCCGTCGCCGAAGGCCTCGACGGCCAACTGACCGCCACTCTTCAGATGGACGATGCCGACACCGCACTCGCACAAAGCCTGTTACCGATCCTGGAGGAAAAAGCCGGCCGCCTGCTCTGCAACGGATTTCCCACCGGCGTTGAGGTCTGTTCCGCCATGATGCACGGCGGCCCCTACCCGGCGAGCACCGATGTGCGCGCAACGTCGGTCGGCACGCTGGCTATCGTGCGTTGGTTAAGGCCGGTGTCTTACCAGAACTTTCCGCAATCGCTGCTTCATGCCGAACTGCAAGGCTGACAGACACTTTCGAGAAAGGTCGGACGTTTTTCAGCGCGCCACCAAGGCTCGTAGCCCGTAAACGCATGGTGACCGCAACGACACTAAACCAAGCGAGCAATACTGGTCTGTAAACGGGTCACGCTCATCGGAGCGTCCGGGAAAGCGGCAGGGTTAAAGCTGGGTGCGCTTGACTTGGCCAAACGACGATTTCTACTGGAGCATGAGACGCTTCAAGGCTTTTGGGCGTCCGGGTTTCTGCTCGAAGCTGGGGGGCTTCCATGAACAGATTCGGCTCGGCAAGATCGACCGCCAACCGTTCCTCAACGGACGGTACTGGTAGCAGCGCAGCAAGTACGAGCACGGCCGTACCAGGGGGAGTCCAGCCGCCCGCGGAACCCAATTTTCCGCTGCGAACGCGAAGATCGCGGCTTATACAGCAAGATCCTCGGAAAACAAAAGCGGCCAACGCGGCCGGCGAATTTGCTGTGCCCAACCCTGGCAAGTACAAACAGCACGGACCGTTCATGGTGTTCGGGTCACCGAGCAATTTCCAAGGGTGGAAAATCCACGTCACGGCGCCGCAGACCTATGAGCTAAGCGACGAATACAAACAGATCTTCATTGATCTGCAGAACGCCAACGTGCCGCACAAATATGTCCAGATGCGTGAGTTCATGCGCGACGAAATGAACGGTCATCAGACGCAAAAAGGCAAGTTTCTAACGATCTATCCGGACGATACCGATCAGCTTTTGTCGTGGGTGACCAATATCGATCTTCAGCTCACCAGCACGAATTTCGTCCTTTCGCCTTTTGCGCCCGGAGAACGCAAGGTTGGAAGCAAGAACCTGCTTACGATCCGGTACGGCGGGCTTGTGAGTCCCTTCATCCTTGATCCTGATAAACTTGACGAGGACGACGCATCTCACGACATCCGAAACTACCAAAGAGACGTGCGAGATGGATACAAGCCCGACGCTGTCAACGACCCCTTCTTGCAGGAAGCGCATGATGGTCTCGACGGGTGGCTTCCCCGTGAACAGGATGGTGTGTCGATCCAGTACGAAAGCGATGAGACTGGCGAAACCCTCCGGCTGTTGAACGCAGACCGGGAAACAATCGGCGAGACCTTCAAAAGCGTATCCGGAACGTTCATGACAAGAGACTATCGAGATTAGAGCGTCTTTCGTCGGCGAAACCGAAGACGCCGACGGTTCAAGAAGTCGATAGCCGAAGCTGTTTCTGCGGGCGTCTATCAGAGATCGGCGCCACCCGTTTCGGCATGGGTCCGGCCGGAAGGTTGCAAGCATTTTTTGCGAACCGGCGGCGTCGAACGCTGGTCCGCGCGGCATTGTCGGAAAATCCTTTCAAAACCGAGGATGTTTCCTGTCACTGCGCGGCCTAAATCTGAATGAGCCGTGGTGTGAGATGGAAATCCGCCGAGCCGACTCCCCGCGTACATTTCTCCCCGCAATCGAGACCGGAAACGGCGTGCCATGGCCGAAGCGATCGACGGCTACATTTTTTACGAGATCGCTGCCCTCCTTGTGCTGGCCGCAGGGGTCGGCTTCGTCGGCCTGCTGCTGCGCCAGCCGCTGATCGTCAGTTTTATTGCCGTCGGCATCCTGGCCGGCCCGTCCGTTCTCGACATCGCCAAATCCGATGAGCACATCGACCTGCTGGCGGAACTGGGCATCGCCGTTCTCCTGTTCCTCGTCGGGCTGAAACTCGACCTGAAACTGGTGCGCACGCTCGGGCCGGTCGCGCTGATGACCGGGCTCGGCCAGGTGATCTTCACCACCGTCTTCGGCTTCCTGATTGGTCTGGCGCTGGGTCTCGGACCGGTCACCAGCCTCTACGTCGCGGTCGCGCTGACCTTTTCCTCCACGATCATCATCGTGAAGCTTCTGACCGACAAGCGCGAGATCGACTCCCTGCACGGCCGCATCGCGCTCGGCTTTCTGATCGTACAGGACGTCGTCGTCGTACTGGCGATGATCGTGCTGTCGGCGATCGGCGTCGGCACTGCGGGCGATGCGGCGATGACGGACGTGCTTTGGGTCTTCGGCTACGGTGCGGCGATGCTGGTCGCCGTCGTCCTGTTCGTACGGTTTCTGGCCAATCCGCTTGTCGGCCGGCTGGCGCGAGCCCCGGAACTCCTTGTGTCGTTTGCCATCGGCTGGGCGGCCCTGCTGGCCGCGCTCGGCCATTACATGGGGTTCGGCAAGGAACTCGGCGGCCTGCTGGCCGGGATCTCACTGGCGTCCACGCCCTATCGCGAGGCCATTGCCGCACGCCTTGCATCCTTGCGTGATTTCCTGCTCCTGTTTTTCTTCATTGCGCTTGGCGCCTCGCTCGATTTGTCCGTGCTTGGCGCAAGCGTCGGCGCAGCGCTCCTGTTCTCGCTCTTTGTGCTGATCGGCAACCCGCTGATCGTGCTCGCGATCATGGGCGCCATGGGCTATCGCAAGCGCACCGGATTTCTGGCCGGCCTGACCGTGGCGCAGATCAGCGAATTCTCCCTGATCTTCATGGCGATGGGCGTCACGATCGGCCATGTGCCGGACGAAGCGCTCGGCCTCGTCACCCTGGTCGGCCTCATCACGATTGCCGCCTCGACCTACATGATCACCTATTCCCACGCGCTCTACGCCCAGCTTGAGCCGATGCTCGGTCTGTTCGAACGGCGCTCGGCCGGACGACTGGAGGATGCGGGTCCGGGCGGCAAGCGGCCTTGCGAATTCGTCGTTTTCGGTCTCGGCCGCTATGGCCTCGGCATCGCCCAGGAATTGCGCAATGCGGGGCGCAGCGTGCTCGGTGTCGATTTCAATCCGGTCGCGGTGCGCCATGCCCGCCGGCTCGGGTTCGACGTGGTCTTTGGCGACGCCACCGACCCGGAATTCCTCGCCCACCTGCCGCTCGGCGGCACCGCCTGGGCGATATCAGCCGTCCCGGAACACGACACGGGCATCACCCACGACGATCCGAGGCGGACGCTCATTCATGCCCTAAAGGAACTCGATTTCCGAGGCGAAATCGCCGTTGCCGCCCATAGCGACGACATGGTCGACGCCCTGGATCGCGCCGGTGCCGACCTCGTCCTGATGCCTTACCGGGACGCCGCCGCACGCGCCGCGGTCCTGGTGCTGAGCGGAGCAACGCCGCATCGCACGGAAACCGCCGACCCACGCGGGCAGCGGGAGTTTTCGGTTTGAGGCGGCGGATGACGGATTGGTGGCGCATGGCGCGTTCTTTTCGAGGATCGGCACGTGCCGGATAAGCTCACCTGCCCACGCTTTTTTGTCTTTGCGCTCACCGCACTCCGTCTTCGCCCGGCTTGACCGGGCGACCCAGCATCGGCACGCGATACGTTCCATGAGCTGGGTCCGCCGGTCGAGCCGTCGGATGACGGATCGGGGGGCGGTTGGCGCCTCTATTTGAAGGATCGGCGCGTGCCAGATCAGCTCACCTGCTCACCCTTCGCCGTCTGCGCGCGCACCCTTCCTTGTCTTCACTCACACCCCTCTCCGTCTTCGCCCGGCTTGACCGGGCGACCCAGCATCGGCACGCAATACGTTCCATGAGCTGGGTCCGCCGGTCGAGCCGTCGGATGACGGATTGGGGGGCGGTTGGCGCCTTTATTTGAAGGACCGGCGCGTGCCAGATCAGCTCGCCTGCACACCCTTCGCCGCCTGCGCGCACACCTTTCCCGTCTTCGCGCTCACCCCTCGGCGTCTGCGCGCACACCCTTCCCTGTCTTCTCGCACACCCCTCTCCGTCTTCGCCCGGCTTGACCGGGCGACCCAGCATCGGCACGCGATACGTGCTATGAGCTGGATCCGCCGGTCGAGCCGTCGGATGACGGATTGGGGGACGGTTGGACGTTCTTTTCGAGGATCAGCGCGTGCCAGATCGGCTCGCCTGCTCACTCTTCGCCGTCCGCGCGCGCACCCTTCGCCGTCTACGCGCAAACCCTTCGCCGTCTGCGCGCGCACGCTTCCTCCTCTTCACGCACACCCCTTGCTCCGTCTTCGCCCGGCTTGACCGGGCGACCCAGCGGCGGCGTTGAGAAGGCTTGTCACAGCGACAAGGAACGTGAGGAGGCAGTGCGCCGCCGCCGCAGGATCACGAGCACGCCCAGGCCGGCCCCCAGGAGCGGCAACGCGCCGGGCAGCGGGATCGGCGTCACGGCTTGCACGCTGGCAATGCTGATCGAAGCACCGAGCGCATCACCGTCGAACAGACCCGCGAACGGGTTGATGCCGAGCGGATCGTCGAAGGTGACGAGCATCAGGACCGACGTGCCGAACGCGCCAGCGCCCGTACCGGACAGATTGTTGAACTGCAGTTCGATGACATCTTCGGTAAAGCCGATTGCAGTCAGGTCTCCGGCAAGAAACTGACCGGATTCATCGATCACATCGAGAAATCCGGCGAAGGCCGGATCGGCGCCGTCCGTCGGGTCGAAAAGCGAGAAGCCGACACCGAAATCGATGGTCGTGAAGCCGTCGGGCAGGACGCCGCTGGCATCGTCGACTTCGGCGGCGACGGTCGACAGATCGCCGTCCGGCGCAAACTCGATGTAGTCGATCACGGCCGCACCGACCGTCAGGGTCGGCGCCTCGGTCTGCAGGCCCAGCGTCGCGGCAAACGCGGATGCCGGTGCAAAGACCAGACCGGCGAGGAACACAAACGCCGTCATCTGAAGTTTCATGGTCAAACCCTTTCTGTACGCACACGCATACTCACGCGATGTCAAAGTGGTCCTGTGTGGTGATGGTGAGGGCGTCCGCGGTAACGCCGTCACCGCGCACGTAGATCACGTCCCGGTCGCCCTCGAGGAAGATGATCACCTGGCTCGACGTCTCGCGGATGGAGGCGATCGCAGCCCCCTCCTCCAAGACGATGCTGTCCTTGCCGACTTGGTAGTCCTGGATCAGGTCGCGCTCCCGGCGGCCGTTCGACGTCTCGTTTCCGAAGATGAATTGGTCGTCCCCGTCGCCGCCGAACATCCGGTCATAGCTGCCGCCGAAGCTGCGGATCGCTTCCGCGGCATCGGTTCCGACCAGGTTGTCGCGGCCCGACGTGCCGTCGAGCGCGATCGGGACGGGTGTTTCGTCGACATCGGTCACGGTTACATCGATTGTGGTTACGGCATTCAGGTCGCCGTCGGAGACGTCGACATCCACGCTGTAGATGTTGTCGCCATCGACATCTCCCGGTTGCTCGAAATCCGGCGCGGCCTTGAAGGACAACGCGCCCGTTTCCGCGTCGATCTCAAACAGCGATCCGTCATCGCCGCCGGCAATCGAAAAGGTCAGATCGCTGCTGTCGACATCGCTCGCCTGGACGATCCCGGCCTCGACACTGTTTTCTTCGACGACAAACGGACCGGACGCCTCGAAAACCGGCGCGTCGTTTAGCGGAAGCACCGCGATCGCCACGACGGCTTCTTCCGAGCGGGCGCCCTCGGGGTCGACGGCCACGTAGGTAAAACCGTCCGGTCCGAAAACGTCGGGATCCGGCGTGTACGTCCATGTTCCATCCTGGAAGGTCAGCGTGCCATTGGCCGGTCCGGCAACGATCTCGGCAACGAGCGGGTCCGCGTCGGGATCGATGTCGTTGGCGAGGAAGTCCAATGCGGTCGGACTGTCTTCGCTGACCTCAAAGGAATCCTGCTCGGCAACGGGCGGCCGGTTCGCCGGGACGAGATCGAAAAGTCCGTCGTCGAACAGGATCTTTTCAACCCCGAAAAGGTTGGCGAGCGGCCCGGTTGCCGGAGCGATCGGCGCCAGCCGGTACCCGTCGGCGATTTCGACAATCTCGTAATCGGCCCGATTACCGGCAACTTCGACGACATCCTCGTCCTCGCCGCCGTCGATCGTATGGACACCGGAAGTGAGCACGATGTGATCGTCGCCCGCGCCGGCGTCGACATCGTCGTCGCCGCCGAAGGGACGGATCGTATCATCGCCCGCGCTGGCCCGGATGTCGTCGTCGAGCGGCGTGCCGACAAGCGTCTCGGCCTCTTCGGTGCCCACTATCGGCGGCCGTTCGAACCCGAAATTCTCCGGTTCCAGATCGGAGAGCTGCGTGTTCTTCAGAACCAGCAGATTTGCTGGTGACGCCAGCGCTTGCATCGGCGAAGCCGATGGCGCGCCATCGAGCGGGATGACGACATCCTCGCCGTCCTGAAACGCGGCCGCCAGCAGGCTTTGGAAACTCTCGAATGCCGAAGCAGGGAGTTCGATCCGCGTCCCGAACGGCCCGCCGACAAAACCCTCGATGCTGTCGCGCCCGCCTTCGAGACCAATCACGATCCGGTCCGGCCCGCCCAGCGTCTTGATCATGTCGTCGCCGGCACCGGGCAGGAACAGATCGGCGGCCCAGGTGCCGACCAGTTCGTCCGGACCGATATTGCCCGCGACCGTGTTCGGTCCGACCAGCTCGTTGATCTGCCATGCGGGGATGACGGCATCGTCCGTCTCGACGCTTTCGAGCCCGGCAAGCGGCGATTCAAA
>JANQQB010000018.1 GCA_028285165.1 Rhodobiaceae bacterium | reverse complement strand
CTGCCGAGCAGATCGAGTGCCGCCCGCATCGAGGCGGGATTGGCATTGTAGGATTCATCGATCAGAACTCCGGTTCCGCCGTCGATGTTCAGATTGCGGCGTTCGCCGCGGCCGCGCGGCGCGGACAGGTCGGTGAGAGCGGCGCCGGCGGCATCGACATCGGCACCGGCGAGCGATGCGGCGCCGATCACCGCCAGGCTGTTCAGCACCAGATGCTGTCCCGGCGCACCGAGGCGATACCGGATGGTTTTGCCGAAAACCTCGGCGGTCACGTCCGAATACCGGTCGGCGATCGTGGCCTCGACAAGGCGCACGTCGGTTCCGGGCGCCTCGCCGAACGACGCGATCCGGTCGATGGCAGGCTGTTTGCCTGCCAGTTCGCACAGCAAGTCATAATGCGCATTGTCGGCATTCAAGAGCACGGTTCCGCCTGGTTCGACCCCTTCGAAGATTTCCGCCTTTGCCCGCGCGATGTCGGCGACGGAGTCAAAATACTCGATGTGCACGGCCTCAACCGTGGTGATGATCGCGATATGCGGCCGCACCATCTTCACAAGCGGCCGGATCTCGCCGGCATGGTTCATGCCGATTTCGAAAACGCCGAAAGCGGTCGCCTCCGGCATGCGCGCCAGCGACAGCGGCACGCCCCAATGATTGTTGAACGATTTGACGGCCGCATGAACGCTGCCGGAGGCCGCGAGCGCGAGCCTCAGCGCCTCTTTCGTGCCGGTCTTGCCGACGCTGCCGGTAACCGCGACAACCGGACCGTTCATCCGGGCGCGCGCCGCCTGCCCAAGGCGCTCTAACGCGCCAAGCACATCGTCGACGATCAGCACCGGCCCTTTCGAGACATCGATGCCGGCCGCCCGGTCCGCAGCGGCCACCGCAAGGCCGGCCCCGGCATCGAGTGCGGCACCGACAAAATCATGCCCGTCGAACCGATCGCCCCGAATTGCAAAGAATGCATCGCCAGGCGCCACCGTCCGGCTGTCGATGGATATGCCGTCAATCGGATCTTTTGCCGATCCTTCCAGCCGTCCGCCCGTTGCCGCAACCACGGCGTCGACCGTCCAGAGCTCCGACCCGCTGTCCGTCATGGTTTCAAGGCCTCCAGAACGGCTTTCGTGTCGGAAAACGGCAGAACCTTGTCTCCCACGATCTGCCCTTCCTCGTGCCCCTTGCCCGCGACCACAAGGATATCGCCCGCATGCAACATGGCTATGCCGGCACCGATTGCCTCTGCCCGATCGCCGATTTCGAGCGCCGACGGTGCCGCGGCAAGGATTTGCGCCCGGATGCTTTTCGGTTCCTCGGTGCGGGGATTGTCATCGGTCACGATTGCAAGGTCGGCATGGCGCTCCGCCACCGCACCCATCAGGGCCCGCTTGCCCGGATCGCGGTCGCCACCGGCCCCGAAAACCACGATCAACCGGTTCGTTGTGAACGGCCGGAGCGTCGTGAGCACGGTTTCGAGCGCGTCGGGCTTATGCGCATAGTCGACGAAGACATGCGCCCCTTCCCGATGGGTCCCGACCCGTTCCAGCCGCCCCGGCGCGCCTTTCAGGTCGGCCAGGGCATTGAGGGCCGCGCCCGTTTCGGTTCCCGTCACAATGGCAAGGCCGGCGGCGATCAGGGCATTGGACACCTGAAACCGGCCGATCAGCGGCAGGAGGACGGACATGGTTCCGCTGCGCGTCCCGATCTCCAGACGTTGCCCGGCATCCTCAGGATGACAGGCCATAAGGCGGAGATCCGCGCCGCTGCTGCCGACGGAAAACACCTTTTGCTCGCGTGGTCCGGCGAGCGCGACGACCTTGTCGCTCCACGGTTCCTCCAGATCGACGACGACCGGCCGGCCACGCTCCAGAACCCGCGTGAAGAGCCCTGCCTTGGCTTCGAAGTAAGCGTCCTGATCCGGATGATAGTCGAGGTGATCGCGCCCCAGATTGGTAAAGGCGGCCGCCGCCAGCTCGACCCCGTCGAGGCGCCGCTGGTCGAGCCCGTGGCTTGACGCCTCGAGGGACGTGTGGGTGATGCCCGCCTCGGCCAGTTCGCAGAGCAGCGCATGCAAGCGGACGGTGTCCGGGGTCGTCAGACTGCCGTAATCCGTGCTTTCGGGACGCACGACACCGAGCGTACCGATACTGGCGGCCTGCCGGCCGGTTCGTTCCCAGATCTGGCGCACGAACCCGGCGACCGAGGTCTTGCCGGCCGTGCCCGTGACGGCAACCAATGTTTCCGGCTGGCGGTCGAAATAGGCCGCCGCGGCAAGCGCAAAGGCCCGCCTGACATCATCGGCAAACAGAACCGGTATGCCGGGCTGAGGCTCGGGCTTAAATCCATCGGGAACTAGAAGCGCAGCGGCGCCGCTGGCCAAAGCCTGATCGACAAAGGCGGTGCCGTCGACCCGTGTGCCCGGCAACGCGGCAAACAGCATGCCGGGCGCAACGGCCCGACTGTCGGCCGTCAGGCCGGAAACGGCGGCGTCAGCCGGCGGCGGCGCGATACCGGCACTCCGCGCCAGGCTCGACAGCAGGATCGTCGCATTGGCATTCATAACAACCGCCGATTCGTCGGGCCGCAATCCGTCTGCGCGAGGGTTTTTCCCATTTTGTTCCGAATTGCAAGGCGTTCGCCAGCAATCAGTACGACACCATGATGGTCTGGGAATCCTTGCCGAACCGCGGCTTGACGCCGAGCATCGGCGCAATGCGTCGGATGATGTTGGCCGTGGTCGGCGCGGTGTTGAGCCCGGCCGTCGCCGAGTGTTTGCCCGGTTCGGGCTTCGGTTCGTCGAGCACGACAAGAACCACGTAGCGCGGGTCGTCCATCGGGAACGCGGCGAGGAAGGAATTGAAGCGCTTGTCGCCGCTATAGCGGCCGTCCACCACTTTTTCAGCAGTCCCCGTCTTGCCGCCGACCAGATAGCCGTCGACCTCGGCCCGGCGCCCGGATCCCTTTTCCGCGTTGAGTCGGAAGAGGTAGCGCATCGCATGGCTGGTGCCGGGCGAAATCACTTGTGCACCGGCCTCTGCGGTTTCCGCATCGTCGCGGGACATGAAGGTCGGCGGCAGCAGCTTGCCCCCGTTGACCAGGGCTGCCGCGGCGGCCGCCGTGTGCATCGGCGTGACCGACAGGCCGTGGCCGAAGGAAATGGTCATCGAGCCCAATTGGGTCCATTCCCGCGGTTTCAGCGGCGGCGCGCGTTCCGGCAATTCGCTGTCCAACCGGTCGAGCATGCCGATCCGCTGAAGAAAATCGCGATGACCGTCGACGCCGACCTCCTGGGCCATTTTCGCGGTGCCGATATTGGAGGAATAGATGAACACTTCCGGTACGGAGAGAATGCGTCGCTTGGCGTGGAAGTCGCGGATGCGGTGACGCGCGATCCGTATGGGGTTACGCGCATCGAAGCGGTCCTCAAGGCCGACGCGACCGGAATCGAGCGCCATGGCCGTCGTGAACGTCTTGAAGACGGAGCCCATCTCGAACACGCCGGCCGTGGCTCGGTTCATCCGGTTCTTGTCGAGCGCCTGCACGGGATCATTCGGATCGTAATCCGGCAACGACGACATCGCGACGACTTCGCCGGATTTCACATCGAGCACGATGCCGATGCCGGCAATCGCGCGATAGCGTTCCAGCGCCAGCGACAATTCCCGACGCACCACGTGCTGGACGCGAAGGTCCATGGACAGACGCACGGGTTTCATATCGCGGCCATTGCCGAAGCCGACCGCGTGCAGGTCCTTCAGACCCTGGGCGTCGATGTACTTCTCAAGTCCGGCAATGCCTCGATTGTCGACATCGACATGCCCGACAATGTGGCTGGCGGTCTGCCCCGCGGGATAAAAGCGCCGATTTTCCGTCAGAAAGCCGATACCGGGAATGCCAAGGTCATGCACGGCATCGCGTTGTTCCGGCGTGATCTCCCGCTTCAGCCAGACAAAGCCGGCCTCGCTTTCCAGCCTGCGCCGCGTGCTTTCCACCGGCAGGTCGGTGATCACAGAGATCAGGCCGATCATCGCTTCGTTGACGTCGATGATGCGCCGGGGCTCGGCATAGAGCGAATAGGTCTTCAGGTCGGTGGCAAGGATGAGGCCGTTGCGGTCGATGATATCCGGCCGTGCGGCGGAGATTGCGTCCTGGGCGGTGCGATAGGCGATGCTCGGTTGATCCGGCGTCAGTCCCAATTGCACCAATCGGCCCGCAATCAGGGCGTAGACCGCGCAAAAGGCAACCATGGCCAAAACCAGTCGCAACCGGGAATCGTCCCGTTTCGAGCGGCCGGCATCCGGAGAGGTGCGAGGCAGGCGTTCTGCAGGCGCAAGCATGATTTCCCCCTATTGCACGAAGCTGGAGGAACCGCCTGCAAACCCGCCGAGCGACGGGTTGCGGTTCGGCATGAGATCGATCGGACGCAGCGGAATGTCCGAGACGGTGGCAATCTGATCCGCCCCGACATCGCGCAGGACGAAATAATTGTCGTAGCGCTCGATCAATTGCTGCAGGCGCGCCGGCTGCGTCAGGTGGCTCCATTCCGCCTTCAAGAGCGCAATCGCCTCGCGTTCCATCTGGATGTCGCTTTCAAGCCGCGCGACGTTGATTGAGGCGGTCTCGACCCGGTGTTTCATATCGTAGACAGCAATCGCGGCGACGATCATGACGCCAAGCAGGCAAAAATTGATAAATCTGTTCACGGGATCTGTCCTTGTGAAACGGCAAGGGCGGGAAATGCGGAAAGACCGAGAAGGCCGGGATCGGCAGGCCGCGACGGCGCGTCGGTGCGTATGCCGGAGCGGAGCCGCGCCGACCGGGCTCTCGGATTGTCGTGGATCTCGGTCGCACCCGGTGTCAGCGCACTGCGGCGTGCAACCGAAAACGTTGCCGGGGCAACCTGCGCTTCCGGCTGGTGTCGGGACCCGCCGCCAGATGTGCGCGACCGATCGGCGAAGAAGCGCTTGACGATCCGGTCCTCAAGACTGTGGAACGCAACGACCACGAGACGTCCGCCGGCCCTCAGGAGGCGTTCTGCCGCAAACAGGGCGTCGGCGAGTTCGTGCAATTCGCGGTTCACGTAGATGCGCAACGCCTGGAACGTGCGGGTGGCCGGATGGATCGGTTGACCGCCGCGCCGCCCGATAGCATCGCTCACGAGATCGGCAAGCGATTTGGTCCGCGTGAACGGCGCGTTCGAGCGTGCATCGACGATGCGCCGGGCGATCAGTCGAGACCGGCGCTCTTCGCCGTAGCGGAACAGCACGTCGGCTAGATCCTTTTCCGGCAGGGAATTGACGACATCGGCTGCGCTCGGACCGTCCTGCCCCATGCGCATGTCGAGCGGACCGTCCTTCTGGAACGAGAACCCGCGCTCTGCCTGATCGAGTTGCATCGACGACACGCCGAGATCGAGCACGACACCGTCGACGCTGTCCCAGGAAGCGGCTTCGGCAAGGTCGGCGAGCTCCGAGAACGGGCCATGCGCAAGGTGCAGGCGGCCGGCCGATGCCGCGACAAGCGCCTCACCGGCATCGATGGCGGTACGATCGCGATCGACGCCGAGCACGGAGCACCGGGCGCAGTCGAGAATGGCGCTCGAATAGCCGCCGGCGCCGAAGGTCCCGTCGACGAAACGCTCACCGTCGCGCGGCGCCAGTTCCGCCACCACTTCGGCCAGCATCACCGGGCGATGCCGCACTGCGTCCAGGGAGGGATCGCGGGCCGCGTTCATTGCACGCCCCCCTCAATCGTTCCGGACCGGCGCATCTGCAACGCCAATTCCATTGCCTTCCGGCGATGGTCCTCGAAGCGGTCGGGATTCCAGATCTGGAATTTATAGCCCTGGCCGACAAACGTCACATGGGTTCCGATATCGGCATAGCCCTTGATCGTATCGGTCAGGCTGGTGCGACCGTCCTGATCGATCTTGAGCTGTTCGCTCATGCCGTAGAATGCGGTCGAAAGGTAATCGTGCGCCTCGGTATAGGTCTCGACCCGCGCGAGCCGGCTGTCGATCGCCTGCAAGAGCCCATTGCCGCCCGCGTCCACGGCATTCATGTCGAGGGAAGGATAACAATAGAGGCCGTCATAGCCGTCTTTCGCGAGCGCGGCACGAAACGCGGCGGGAATCGAGACCCGCCCCTTTCCGTCGATCTTGTTCGTGTAATTAGACACGAAACCGCCCATCAAGGCGCCGTCCCCCGCTCGCACACACAACTATTCCAGATCCGTTTCGCCCCATTGCACGGCACACGTCGCCGTCTCCCCACGACGGACGATTTGTCGTCTGTGTGACCCTGCAAATCTTGTACGGATTTGAACAGTCATGGGATAGCATGGGAGTACATGGGCGTCAATGGAATCCGCTCCCATTTGACGGAACTTACTGCCTTTTTTCCATTAAACCTTCGGTAGGTTTAACAGGAGGTTTCCAAAGCCCCGGACGGCCCGGATTTCCTGCAGGCGACGGAACGCGGAACAAGGCGGGAATTGGCACAGATCGCCGTATGGAACGCGGTCGGTTGGGAGCGGAATGACGTTGAAGGGTTGATCGCAAACGCAACCAAAAGGAGAAAATTGCCAGCCGGCCTGTAAGCCGGGTTCTGTATGGCGGGCTGGGCCCGCGTGACGGCCATTCATCTGGGACGCGCATTGCTGCGCGCCTCGTGCTACCAACCCGGGCGGCTGGTCTGGAGACGCACCGGAACCGAGGTTCCGCGCCGCCCCTATTCGGTATTGCTCCCGGTGGGGTTTACCATGCCGCCTGCGTTGCCGCCGGCGCGGTGGGCCCTTACCCCACCCTTTCACCCTTACCCCGGCCGCGGCCGGGGCGGCTTGCTTTCTGTGGCACTTTCCCTGGGGTCGCCCCCGCCGGACGTTATCCGGCACCGTGTCTCCGTGGAGCCCGGACTTTCCTCCCCGCCGCGCTTTCGCGCCCTGGCAGAGCGACCGTCCGGCCGGCTGGCCGTCCGGACTTAGGCAAGCTTTGCGATCCGGTCAAGAACGCTATGCATCAAAGGGTTATGGCCGGGATAGAACCGCCGGGTCTCCCGCATCGTCCCGATGACCGATGGATAAGACGAAACGTGGGATCAGGCGTTCGGTCGACAAAGCATCAATACCTGTCCGTCTTCCGAGATACGATCGCATCATCAAACCGGGTTTGCCGCAAACGCTTTCAGTTCCGCCGGCGATCGAATGTGGATGATGCGCGCGTGGTCGCGGCGTGCCTCGATGGCGTCGATCAGCTTTGGCCGCATCGTCCGGTGCAGCCACCACATCATCCGGAACAGTCGAAGCGTAACGGGAAACATCGGACATCCTTCAGGTCCGTCTGGCCGCCCCCAAAACAGTGACTTGACTTGCCGTTTCAAAGCCCACCAGCAATGCACACGGAAAGGATGATCAACGAAGATGACGGTGTCGGCCCTATCCAACCGGCGCAGGACCGAGGGCCATGGCCCGTACCCGTCGATGAGCCATCGCTCGCGGGCCAGAAGCGCTTCGTGCGCGGCCATGTATTCCGCTTCCGGAGTCGGGATCCAGCCGGGTTGCCATTGAATCCTGTCGATCGCGAGGTGCGGCAAGCTGTGGGCCGCGCAAATGGCATTGCATAATGTGGATTTTCCGCCGCCCGCATTTCCGATGATCATGGCCCGTGTCATGGTCGGCTCCCGGTCGCGTAACCTGTCTTCCGGTGGATTTTCGCGGTTATAGGACAATGACAATAACCCGGGAACCAGATGCGCAACCGGACCCCGCATACCGGTCCTAGGGGCCTATTCCGGACAAACCTGTTGACCCGTTCCCTGGGGCAGCCTGCAAAGAGAAGGCGGACGACCAGAACAGAGGTACATGATGACAGCTTCCGCTCCCTTTCTCTCCGTTTCCGAGGCCGCCCGGAAACTCGGCGTGTCGCCGAAAGCGCTTCGGATCTACGAACAGCATGGATTGATCTCGCCGGTGCGAACCGAGGCCGGCTGGCGCACCTACGGGCCGGATACAATGGACCGCGCCGCCGAGATTGCGGCGCTGCGGTCGCTCGGCCTGAGCCTTGCCCGGATCGCGGCGGTACTGGACGACCGGTCGGACGGTCTCGATGAGGCGCTGGCCGACCACCAGTCGCGGCTTGAGGCCGAGGCACGGCGGATCTCCGATCAGGTTGAACAGGTCCGCCGGATGCGGAACCGTCTGGCCGACGGTGCCGAGCCGAACACCGTCGGACTAACGCAATTGCTTGCATCGTCTCGGGCGCTGGCAATCGCCTTTGATCTTCCCTGGCCATGGGCCGGAGAACGCTTTGAACTCAATTTGGTAAGTCAGTTAACCTACTTGGTAGGCCCCTTGTTCAGCGGGAAGACGCGATTGGCGCAAGAGCTTTCAAACTCGATCCCGGACGCCCGATTTCTCCGCCTTGACCGCGCCGGCAGCACCCGCGATGAGCTGGCACCGGATGGCGTATCGCAGGGCCGCGTCGACAACATCCTTACGTGGCTCATTGAGGACGGCGCGACCGACTCGGATGCGCTTGTCGGTCTGCTCGCCGAAATGCTTTCCGACGACTCGACCGCTCTTGTTATCGACATGATCGAACAGGGCCTCGATGCGGCGACCCAAGTGGCGCTGATGGCTTATCTGCGCCAGCGTGACGCCGGAGCAAAGCCGATTATCATGACAACCCGGTCCGCTGCGATCCTGGATCTTGAGGCAGTCGGTGCCAAGGAGACGATCCTGTTGTGCCCGGCCAATCATGCGCCGCCGAGTGTCGTTACGCCCTGTCCGGGTGCACCCGGATACGAGGCGATCGCGACCTGTCTGGCATCACCGGATGTTCGGGCGCGCACCGCGGGCGTCGTCGCCGTCCGGCGGACAGCGGCATGAAACAAGGCGGCTCTCTTGGCCTGTCAGACCGGGTCCACCATCCCGGTCAGGAGCGCTTGCGCAGCCGCCTCCGCCGCTTCCAGCGCGCCTTCAACGAAGCCACCGTAGTGCTGGCCGGTCTCGGCAGAGGCGAGAACCAGATGCCCGTCCCAAAGATCGGATAGCGGAGCCGGCAGGCCATAGGTCGGATGGCCCGAGGGTGGGATCTCGTCGGCTTGTGTGGCGGTGAATCGCTCTCCGGCCCAGTCCTGAAGATGAACGGCCAGCGGCTGTGACGCCTGCGGGC
>JANQQB010000487.1 GCA_028285165.1 Rhodobiaceae bacterium | reverse complement strand
GGAATGGATCTTCACGCGGCATTGCGCGCAGGTTCCGCCGCCGCCGCAGGCCGACGGCACGAACAGCTTCTGCTCGGCCAGCGTTTGCAGCAATTTGCCGCCGGCCGGGACGGCAATCGTCTTTTCGCCGTTGATGGTTATGTTGACGTTGCCGGTCGAGACCAGCTGCGCCCGCGCCGCCATGATGATCGTCACCAGCGCGAGCACGATAGTCGTGAAGAGGACGATGCCGAGACCGAACGTGGCCATGGTCAGGACCTTCTCAGAGTTTCACGCCGCTGAACGACATAAACGTCAAGGCCATAAGGCCGGCGGTGATGAATGTGATGCCCAGGCCCTGCAATCCGTCGGGAATGTCGGAATATTTCAGCTTCTCGCGCACCCCCGCCATGGCGGTAATCGCCAGCGCCCAGCCGAATCCTGAGGAGATGCCGTATGTAACGGATTCGCCGAAATTATAGTCGCGTTCCACCATGAACAGCGAGCCGCCGAGGATCGCACAATTGACGGTAATGAGCGGCAGGAAGACCCCCAGCGCGTTGTAGAGCGGCGGGAAATGTTTATCGAGAACCATTTCCAGGATCTGCACCATGGCGGCGATGACGCCGATGTACGAGATCAGGCCGATAAAGGTCAGATCGACGTCGGGGAACCCGGCCCAGGCCAGCGCGCCGGGCGCCAGCAGGTAATTCAGGATCAGATTGTTGGCCGGAACGGTGATCGACTGCACGATCATCACCGAGATGCCGAGGCCGAGCGCGGTCGAGATCTTTTTCGACACGGCGATGAACGTGCACATGCCGAGAAAGAACGAAAGCGCCAGGTTCTCAACGAAGATCGCCTTGACGGCAAGCGAGACAAGGGCCTCCATCAGTGTGCCTCGACCGTCTGGATCTTGTATTCGCGTTCCTCGACCTGCCCGGGTTTCCAGCTCCGGAACGCCCAGATGATCAGCCCGATGATGAAGAAGGCAGACGGCGGCAGCAGAAGCATGCCGTTCGGCACGTACCAGCCGCCATTGTTCACTGTCTCAAGGATCGTCACGCCGAACACACTGCCGGATCCGAACAGTTCACGCACAAAGCCGACCATCATCAGAATGAGACCGTATCCGAGACCGTTGCCGACACCGTCGATGAAGGAGGCGACCGGCGGGTTTTTCATGGCGAATGCCTCGGCCCGGCCCATCACGATGCAATTGGTGATGATCAGGCCGACGAACACCGACAGCGTCTTTGAGATTTCAAACGCATAGGCCTTCAGGAACTGGTCGACCACGATCACCAGCGACGCGATGATGACCATCTGCACGATGATCCGGATCGAGCCCGGAATGTGGTTTCTGAGCATGGAGATGAACATCGACGAAAAGCCGGTCACGAAAATGACCGCCAATGCCATCACGAAGGACACTTGCAGCGACGTGGTCACCGCCAGCGCCGAACAGATGCCCAGCACCTGAAGCGTGATCGGATTGTTGTCGACCAGCGGATCGACCAACAATTGCCTCCGCGTCTGGCTCATGAGATCTCTCCCGATTTGAGATTTGCCAGAAAGGGTTGGTAGCCTGCCTTGCCCATCCAGAAGCGCACCAGGTTGTCGACGCCGACCGATGTCAACGTCGCGCCGGCCAGCGCGTCAATGTGGTAATCCGACCCGGCCGCCGGCGGGGTCTTGGCCACCGTGATCTGCAGGGTCCCGTCGTCGTCTGTCAGTTTCTTGCCGGACCACAGCGTCTTCCAGCGCGGGTTGTCGACTTCTGCTCCAAGGCCCGGCGTCTCGGCATGCTGGTAGAATTGCAGGCCGAATATGTCGTTGCCGTTCTCTTCCAGCGTAATGAAGCCGTACAGCGTCGACCAAAGCCCGTATCCGTGGATCGGCAGGATGACCTTGTCGATCGATCCGTCGTCATGCCGCAGCAGGTAGATCGTCACGAATTTCGATTGGCGCCCGATCGACGCCGGATCGTTCTCAAGCGCAATCGATGTCTGCGGATCGTCGGCCGCGGCCAGGTCATCGAACGTTGCGGGATCGAATGCGTCGGTGAACCGGCCGGTCGCGATTTCAAGCACATGGGGTTCGAAGGCTTCGAAGGCTTCCACAACGTCCATGCCGGGTTCATAAAGGCCGGCGACCTGCAGGATGTTGACCTGCTTGTCCTTGAGCCTGTTGACTTCCTGCACCGGGCGGAGCGCCACCGCCGTTGCCGACACGACCATCGAGGCGACAAGGCAGACCGAAACGGCAACAAAAATGGTCTTCGGAACGGAATCGGAAGGCAGATCCAGGAATCGCCGGATAAGGCCCTTGCTCTGTCTCGGTTCGTCAGGCATTGCGCCGTGCTCTCCGCCGAATGTTCGCTTGCACCACGAAATAATCTATGAGTGGCGCAAAGACGTTTCCAAACAGTATCGCCAGCATCATGCCCTCCGGAAACGCCGGATTGATGACGCGTATCATCACCACCATGACCCCGATAAGCGCGCCGTATATGTAGCGTCCCAGGTTGGTATGCGACGCCGATACCGGCTCGGTCACCATGAAGGCCAGACCGAACGCATAGCCGCCCACGACAAGATGCCAGTACCACGGCATGGCGAACATCGGATTTGAATCGGATCCGATCAGGTTCAGCAATGTCGAGAAGCCGATCATGCCGGCCAGACATCCCACGACCAGCCGCCAATTGCCGATCTTGGTGGCAAGCAGGAAGGCCAGCCCGATCAAACAGGCAAGCGTGGAGGTCTCCCCGAAACTGCCCTGGATCGTGCCGATGAGCGCGTCCATCCAGCTCATGCCGTTCGCGGCAAGCTGTTGAAAGCCGTCCGATGCCGACACGGACAGCGCGGTCGCGCCGGAAAAGCCGTCGACCGGTGTCCATATCGTATCGCCGGACATCTGGGCCGGGTAGGCGAAGTAGAGAAACGCCCGACCTGTCAGGGCCGGATTGAGGAAGTTTTTGCCTGTTCCGCCAAAGACTTCCTTTCCGATGACGACGCCGAAGGAAATCCCGAGCGCCACCTGCCAGAGCGGCGCAGTCGCCGGCATGATCAGCGTGTAGAGCATCGATGTGACGAGAAAACCCTCGTTCACTTCATGCCGCCGAACGGTCGCGAACACGACCTCCCAGAACCCGCCGGCAACCAGGGTGACGATGTAAATCGGAAAGAAGTAAAGCGCCCCGTGGATCATGTTGGCCGCGAGGCTGTCGGCGTTGAAGCCGACCCCGGAATGCGCCAGGATCCAGGCCCGCCATCCCGAGGGTTCCAGCCCGGAGGCAATCGCGAGATTTGCCTGTAAGCCGGTATTGTACCAACCGAAAAGGATGCACGGTATCGTCGCCAGGACCACGTAGGTCATGATCCGTTTCATGTCGATGTAGGACCGGGCGTGCGGCGCTGCGGTCGTCACCGTCTTGGGCGTGTAGAGGAAGCTCTCCACCATCTCGTAGATGGGGAAATAGGTCTCCCACTTGCCGCCCTTTTTGAAATGCGGTTCGATCTGATCGAAAAAGCTGCGTAGACCCAACGCCTTACCCCTCCTTCTCGATCTTGGTCAGACAGTCACGCAAGGCCAGCCCGTACTCGTACTTGGCCGGGCAGGCGAAACTGACGAGACCGAGATCCTCCTCGTCAAGCTCCAGAGCGCCGAGGTCCTGAGCCGTGTCCGTATCCATTACGAGCAGTGCCCGCAAGAGCTGTGTCGGCAAAAAATCCTGCGGCATGAGCTCTTCGAACGTACCGGTCGGCACCATGGCGCGCCGCCCGCCGTTCAGATTTGACGTCAGGGCGTAGAGTTTCTTTGACAAGGCCGAGCCGAGCACCGGCTGGAAGGCATATTTACCGGGCATCGGCAGGATCCAGCCCATCGGTATCTGCTTGCGATCTTCTTCGATGACGGTGACTTGTCGGTCGTAGCGGCCAAGATAGGCGTCCGATCCCTCGCCCGCGCGACCGCTCAGAATCGACCCGGAGATCAGGCGCACCGGCACGGACGCATCGATTTCGCCTTCGGTCAGGTCACCCATCGATGCACCCATGACCGTGCGCAGGAGGCGGGGTTTCCGACAGAGCGGGCCGGCAAGCGAAACAATGCGTTCGCCGTCGAGATGCCCGGTTTCCAGGAGCTTACCGATGGCGATCACATCCTGGTACCAGATGGTCCAGACGGTTCGCCCGGCCGTGGGCGTTTCAAGAAAATGCATATGCGTGCCGGGCAGGCCGGCGGGATGCGGACCGGAAAACTCCACGGTCTCGATACCCGCTATGGTCTTGCCCGGATTGTCCGTGCCGGCTTCGCAGCACAGATAGGTTTTACCATCGCTGAGACTGGCGATCGCCTCGAGCCCTCTGGCGAACGCTTCTTCCGCTGCACCGATCACGACAGCGGCGTCGGGCGCCAGCGGTTCGGTATCCATGGCTGTGACGTAAATCGCTGCCGGCCGCGACGAGACCGGCGGCACCTTTGAATAGGGCCTCGTTCGAAACGAAGTCCACAATCCTGCCGCACAAAGGCGCTCCGCCAATCCCTCGGCCGTGTTTGTGTCGCCGACGCCGGAAAAATCCACAGGCTCGGCGGCGCCTTCCATGGCCTGGATTTCGACGCTGATAAGGACCCGCCGCGCGCCGCGGTTGATCGCCTTCACACGGCCCGCGATCGGCGAGACGATATGCGCCTCGGGAACGTCCTTGTGGACAAAGATCGGCGTACCGGGGCCGACAAGGTCACCTTCCTCGACGGAGAGCCGGGGTTTCAGGCCGAGATAGTCGGCACCCAACAGCGCAGCCGTGCGGATTGTCGGGCCCGGGTGGATCTCTTGAACCGGCGCGCCGTTAAGGGGCAGGTTCAGACCCTTGCGTAATTCGAAGCGCTGCAATCTGTTCCCCCTGTCTCAGCTATGATCGAAGAGCGCTTGCGTCCAAGCTGATACCGCGTTGGCTCGAAAAAACCCATACACTTTTGACATTTCTGACATAAATCCTTGCAGTAAATCGGTCCAGATCCGCGTTGCTGAAAACGCATAGCGTTATGTCCATCCACTTCGCGGCTTGAGCTTGGGTTTAGACCATGGAACGGCTCCTCCTGCTCGGTCTCGTCATGGTTCTGGCTGCGTGTCAGGCGGATACGGCAAAGCTGGAGTTTTCCGGCGAAACCATGGGCACGACCTACTCGATCGTCGCCTTGGACCGGACGGCGACGCTTGAAGAAGATGAAATAAAGGCCGCGATTGAGCGCACCCTCTCGGAGGTGAACGCCAAGATGTCGAACTGGGATCCGAACTCGGAGATATCCCGCTTCAATGCGATCGAGAACACGGAACCGGTTGAGATATCCCCAGAATTGGCAAAGGTCATGGAGGCCGCCGACGAGGTTCATGAGGCGAGCCTCGGACAGTTCGACGTCACGCTTGGGCCGCTGATCGAATTGTGGGGGTTCGGTGCGCGCACCCCGGAGAGCCCGGTTCCCTCTGACGAATCGATCAAGGCCGCGTTGGACAGCGTCGGACAGTCGAAGGGTCTGACCCTGACAAGAGATCCCGCAACGCTCAGCAAGGGGCGGTCGGACATTTCGGTCTATCTGGCGGCGATCGCCAAAGGATATGGCGTGGATGAAGTCGCGGCGACGATCAGGGGTTTCGGCATCGAGGATTTCATGGTGGAGATCGGCGGCGATCTCTACGCATCCGGCAGCAATCCCGACGGACAACCCTGGCGCATTGGAATAGAGCGCCCCGACGCCACCGACCGTGCGGTGGAAGAGGTCGTCACGCTGAGCGGTCTGGGCATGGCCACATCGGGCGATTATCGCAACTATTTCGAGGAGGATGGCGTTCGCTATTCTCACATTATCGACGCCGTGACCGGACGTCCGGTGACGCACAAGACGGCGTCGGTGACCGTTCTGGCGGAGAGCGCGATGCTGGCTGACGCCTGGGCCACTGCGCTTCTGGCGCTTGGCGAGCAACGCGGCATGGAAGTCTCGAAACGGCATGATCTTGCCGTTTTTTTCATTGTGCGCGATGACAGTTCGGCTGAAACCGGTTTCTCGAGCATTGTCACGCCTCGGTTCGAGGCGGCGCAGGCTGGCAAGTGAGGCAAGGCTAAAGTGGCTACATTCCTGTTTGCGTTCGGCATTTTGTTGCTGATTGTGCTGGGCATGGCGCTGGGCGTGATCCTGAATGGCCGCACGATCAAAGGAAGTTGCGGCGGCCTGAATGCGATTTCGGGCGCGGATCGGTGTGCGGTCTGCAACAAGGAGATCGATCCGGATAGCCCGCTCAGGGAGCGCCTTGCCTGCCCGAATAAACAGGATCGTGGGTCACGGAAGGCGGTCGGTCGAGCGGCAAAAGTGTGATCGCGTGTGCCCAGCCGGGCCTGAAGGATGAATTCGCCGAAATCCAAAGGCCTTAGCCGAATTCCAGCGGAATGAAGCCGAGCGCCAGTAGGCACGTGGCCGCAACCAGACCGAACACCCATAACTGCCATTGCGGACCCTGGGTTTTCCAGACCCGGCGATACCGGTAACCGGCAAGCACGGCCAGAACGAAAAGCGCGGTTGCGACGATCGGCGTGAGCGTCAATTCGGAAAAGGACATGTCAGGTGATTCCCAGATCGCGTCGGTTCGGCTAACATTTCACCAATCGTCATGGTCTGACACGCAGGCGTGGAGGGTATATCCGATGCCAAGTTCTTACCAAGCCCCGATGCGGCAGGATGCGGAGCGTAAACCGAAGACGGTGAGCCAGTCGACAAAAAGCAACCTGTCGAAAGATACCGCCACCGTAAGCAAACTTCTCGACGGCAAAGGCGGCAGCGTGTTTTCGGTCAGTCCGGAAGACACGCTTCTGACCGCGACCAAACTGTTGCGGGAAAAGGGTATCGGCGCCCTCGTCGTTACCGGTCCGGACGGGGATCTGCAGGGAATCCTGTCGGAACGCGATATCGTTCGCAAGCTTGCGGATACCGAGGACGTGTCGCTTCAGCAGACCGTCGGGCAGAACATGACGCGCAAGGTGGAAACCTGCGCGCCGGACGACACGCTCGTCACGGTACTGCGCACAATGACAAAAGGCCATTTTCGGCACATGCCGGTGCTTGACGACGACAAGCTCTGCGGCGTCATCACGATCGGAGATGTCGTGCACTACCGTTTGACGGAACTGGAGCACGAAGCGCTTCAACTGAAGCAGATGATCGTCGGGTAGGCGCCACCTGTCTTCAGGTTGCAGCCCCGCTATCCCGTATTGCCCGGCACGAGCCGCGTCGGAACCTCAATGACATCCGCCACCGGTTCGTCGTGGATGCGCGCGACGAGCGCTTCCGCGGCGCTCTTTCCAAGGCGTGTTGCGGCCATGGTGGTGGTCGTGAGCTTCTTCTCCAGGACCGACGTCACGTCCATACCGCCCCACCCGGCAATGCCCATATCGTCGGGCACGGTGATTCCGTTCGCCGAGCAGAAGGAGAGGCCGCCGACGGCCATGGCGTCGTCCTGATAGTAGATGGCGTCGAGCGAGGCGTGCCGCGACAGCAGCGTTTCGGTTCCGTAGAAGCCGGCATAAAAGCCCGGCCGGTCGTTCAGGATCTCGGTTTCGAGCGGCGCCAGACCGGCATCGCGGATCGCCTCGGCGCAGCCGGTCATGCGCGTGCGCCCCATGCCCGGCGCGTGCGGTTCCGCGCCGACATAGCCGATTTTCCGCCGGCCGCGCGAAACCAGCAGCCGGCCCATTTCGTACCCGCAATCGAAATGATTGACCCCCACCGACACGTCCATCGGCCGTGTATTGAGTTCCCACATTTCGACGACCGGGATCGAGGCCGCCTGCAGCATCGCCGTCGTCTGCGGCGAGTGCCGGCGCCCGGTCAGGATGACGCCAGTCGGCCGCCAGGACAGCAGTGCTTTCAGCCAGCTTTCCTCGACGTCGAGGCGCTGTTCGTAAGTGCCGATCATGGTCTGATAGCCGAAGCGTGCGAGCGTTCGGTCGATGGTCTCCACCACGTCGCCGAACAGGCCGCCGGACAGGCGCGGCACGAGCACGCCGACGAGCGTCGACGCCGCATCGGAGGCAAAGGCAACCGCCAGCCTGTTCGGCACGTAGTTCAACCGGCTGGCTTCGCGCAGCACCCGTTCGCGCGTCTCCTCGGAAAATCCTCCGGCATCGCGCATGACGCGCGAGGCTGTCATTTTCGAGACTCGGGCGGCGCGGGCGATTTCTGCCAGGCTGGCGCGTTGTTTCTTGTCTTTCATAGCTGCGATGACTGCCTTGCGAACGTGCATGTTCGGCGCGATGGTATCGATAACATATTTTTACTTGACGGGGTTAGAGCCGGGCGCGCAAGCTGGATACCGTTACCGGTAACGCACATCATAAACGTGCGACCCGCAAGGAGGAAACCGCGTGCCCGGATTGCGGCAGGACGGTCTGTTTTTCGACAATGTCGTCAAGACCTTCGGCGGCACGCACGCCCTGCGCGGCGTCTCCCTGCACATTGCGCGCGGCGAGATCGTAGCGCTGCTCGGTGAGAACGGGGCCGGCAAGTCGACGCTGATCAAGGTATTGGGCGGCATCCACAAGGCCGACAGCGGTTCGGTACTCATCGACGGCAAGCCTTACCACCACCAGGCCGGGCGGGTGAACCATCGCCAGGCCGTTGCCTTCATCCACCAGGATCTCGGTCTCATCGAATGGATGACCGTCGCCGAGAACATGGCCCTGGCACAGGGTTTCACGTTGCGGGCCGGGCTGATCGACTGGCGGTCTGCGGAAAGCCAGGCCGAGGCGGCTTTGGAACGGGTCGGTTGCCATTTTGATCCGACGACGCGGGTCTCCGATCTGACACGCACCGAAAAGTCGCTGGTCGCGATTGCCCGGGCGCTTGCCGTGGATTGCGATTTCCTGGTCCTCGACGAACCGACGGCGAGCCTGCCGGCCGATGAGGTCGAGCGGCTGTTTGAATCCCTGCGCCCGCTCCGCGACCGCAATGTCGGCATGATCTATGTCTCGCATCGCCTCGACGAGGTGTTTCGCATTGCCGACCGGGTGTCGGTCCTGCGCGACGGCGCCATGGTCGGCGTGCGCGACGTCGCCCACACGGATCCGGACGAACTGGTCGGGCTGATCGTCGGCCGCACGACGCGCGACGTGATCCGGCCGAAAGCCGACGAGGGCGACCCGATCCTGATCGTCGAGCAATTGACGACGGCCGAGGCCGGCCCGGTGGATTTTTCGGTCAGGCGGGGCGAGCTGGTTGGCCTCGTGGGCCTGCGCGGTGCGGGCCACGAAGATGTCGGGCGGGCCCTGTTCGGCGCGCTCGACCATTCCGGGCGCATCCTGCTTGGCGGTGCCGAGCCGGATCTGTCCGCGCCCCAGGCGGCGATGCGGTCGGGCATCGGCCTCGTCGCCCGGGACAGGGTCGTCGAATCGATCGCTCCGTCGCTGACCATTCGCGAAAACGCGTTCCTGAACCCGGAAGCGACCGGCCGCGGCTTGTTCGACTTCAGGTCGGCCACCGACGAGGGCCGGGAGGCGGAGGCCCTCGGTGC
>JANQQB010000467.1 GCA_028285165.1 Rhodobiaceae bacterium | reverse complement strand
AGCATGTCGCCCATGCCGAGCAATTGTTCGGCGCCCTGTTCCCCGAGAATCGTGCGACTGTCGATCTTCGAGGTCACCTGGAACGAAATCGGGGTCGGGAAGTTCGCCTTGATCGTACCGGTGATGACGTCGACCGAGGGGCGCTGGGTCGCCATGATGATGTGGATGCCGGCCGCCCGGGCCATCTGCGCAAGCCGCTGGATCGCACCTTCGATGTCCTTGCCGGCGACGATCATCAGATCGGCCATCTCGTCGACAATCACCACGATGAAGGGCATCGGCGACAGGTCGAGCTCTTCCTGCTCGTAGATCGCCTCGCCGGTCTCGCGGTCGAAACCGGTCTGGATGGTGCGCGTGATGACTTCGCCCTTGGCCTCGGCCTGGCGGACCCGGTTGTTGTATCCGTCGATGTTGCGCACACCGAGCTTGGACATCTTCTTGTACCGGTCCTCCATTTCGCGGACCGTCCATTTCAGCGCAACGACCGCCTTTTTCGGATCCGTCACGACCGGGGTCAGGAGGTGCGGGATGCCGTCATAGACCGACAATTCCAGCATTTTCGGATCGACCATGATCAGCTTGCACTCGTCCGGCTTCAGCCGGTAGAGCAGCGAGGCGATCATGGTGTTGATGGCCACCGACTTACCGGACCCGGTGGTGCCGGCCACGAGAAGGTGCGGCATGCGGGCAAGGTCGGCGATCACCGGCTCGCCGCCGATGGTCTTGCCGAGGCAAAGCGCGAGCTTGGCCTTCGATTTCTCGAACTGTTCTGACGCCAGCGATTCGCGCAGATAGACGGTTTCCCGGCGCGGATTGGGGAGCTCGATACCGATGGCGTTCTTGCCCGGTATAACGGCGACGCGGGCGGATATGGCGCTCATCGATCGGGCGATATCGTCGGCCAGGCCGATCACGCGAGAAGACTTGATGCCCGGTGCCGGTTCCAGTTCGTAAAGCGTGACGACCGGTCCCGGCCGGACGTTGATGATATCGCCGCGGACACCGAAATCCTCTAGGACTCCTTCCAGAATCCGGGCATTCTGTTCCAGCGCTTCGTTGCTCATGGAGGCGTCGCGGCGCAGTGCCTTCGGCTCGCTCAGCACATGCAGCGGCGGAAACTCGAAATCCTCGGGCGCAAGCAGCGACCCCTGCGCCTCGCGGATGACGCGTTTGCCGGGCTTTGCCGGCGGCGCCTTTTGCGTCACACGCGGCGCGGCCGCTTGCCGATCCGGGGCTTCTGCGGCCGGCTGTCCGGCCCGCATTTGCGCGACCGACGGTTCACCGGCCTCGAAGTGTCCGCTCGAATTGCCGGGTGGCGGGACTTCCGCGACCAGGTCGTCGTCAAACCCGTCATAATCGTCATAACCCGGCTCCACGGCACCGCCCGGCTCTATGGCTTCGCCGGGGCCGAATGCCGGTTCGGCACGATTGCCGGAATAGAATTCTTCCAGACCGTCATCCGGTTCGAGCAGCGATTCGCGCATTTTCGAGACCCACGATGTCGGACGTTCCGGTTTCGGTGCCACGGGTCTGGACCCGGTTGCCCGGCGCAATTGGGCACGGGCCATGAGCGTCCAGTGGAAGAGCGCGCCCAGGCCGGTGCTGGCGCGCGACAGAAGCGATTGCCGCGACTCCGCGTCGTCGTCGTAGCCCTCGTCGTCGAAATCGTCGATATCGAAGGCCGGTTCGCGTGCGTCCGCCGGTTTCTTGCGCCCCATCAGGCTCCGGCGCGCGCGACCGGCCTCGCTGCGCAGATGGCGGACAGACAGGCCGCAGGCATGCACCACGCAGGACAACATCGCGCCGCCGAGCATCAGGCCGGCGAGGACCTTGACGATGCCCTCTGCGCCGGCGCCTGCGACAAGCAGAGGCAGTTTCAGGATCCAGTCGCCGATCACGCCACCAAGCCCAAGCGGCAGCGGCCATGCGGCCGAGACCGGGAGGCAGGCAAAAAAGCCGGCGCCGACAACCACGCTTGCGAACCACGCCAAACCGGCGCGCCGCGCCGGACGCGCCGGAGAGCCGTTGATCAGGCGCCAACCCCAAAAAACGAGCGGCAGCGGCATGAGCACCGAGGCGAGGCCAACAAACTGCATGGCAAGGTCGGACAGGATTGCGCCGGGCTCTCCAAGCACATTGCGCACCGGCCCCGTGGTCGCGTGGCTCCAGCTCGGATCTTCAACGGACCAGGTTGCCAGCATCGCCGCGATCATCGCCGCGATTGCGATGAGAAAGAGACCGCACGCGCCTTCGAAATTGCGTGTCAGGGCATTTTTCAGTCTTTGATCGGCGTCGGGCTGGTCGTCCGACGTTCGAAGCAGCGGCATGGTCACCCGGTCCGGTCTACAACATAATGCATGGGCGTCTTATGCCGTCGTGACAGCGATCCCGCGGTCCCGCGACGCCCTTTCCGTAAAAGCAGCCTGCCCGCCGATCGCGCACGGAAATCCGTCTGTGCGCGTTCGTTCGGGACAGTCAGAGCGCGCTCGGCCACGCCCGTCAGGACCCTATCAAGGGTTTGGTTAACCGTGTTTTAACCGGGCGGGGCGCGGCGGCTCGTAAGGCGGGTGAAAATCGTTCAGGGGGCGGGGTTGCAATGCCTTTGATGAACGGCGTTGATCGCGGACTCCAGGTCGGCGTCGAGGCGGATGCCGGCCGCCGACAGATCGTCGTCCAATTGTTCCAGACTTGTCGCGCCGATGATCACCGAAGTGGTGAAGGATCGCGAGGCAACAAAGGCCAGCGCAAGCTGGGCCGGCGTCAGGCCGGATTCCCGGGCGAGATCGACATAGGCGGCATAGGCCTCGTGCGAACCCGGCTTTTCGTATCGCTGCTGCCGGTTGAACAGGGTGCGGCGGGCCGCCTTGGGTCGGGCGCCGTTCAGGTATTTGCCGGTCAGGAATCCCTGGGCGAGCGGCGAATAGGCCAGGAGGCCGACCTTCTCGCGGTCGGCTATTTCGGCAAGGCCGGTCTCGAACGTCCGGTTGACGAGGGAATAGGCGTTCTGGATCGACTGAATCGGCGCCAGGCCGTTGGCATCGGACGCCTGCACATATTGCATGGTGCCCCAGGCGCTTTCGTTCGACAGGCCGATGGCGCGGACCTTGCCGGCTTTGACCAGGTCGGTCAGGGCTTCGAGCGTCACCTCTATGGGCGTTTCGTCGGCATGGCGGTCGACGCCCTTCCAAACCGTCGGATTGCCGCCGAATGCGGAAATGTCTCGATCCGGCCAGTGCACCTGATAGAGGTCCACGTAATCGGTCCTGAGCCGCCGCAGCGACGCGTCGATGGCTTCGTTGATCTGGGCGCGCGTCAGGCGTGCCGGGCTGGCGTCGGCCCTGAACCACGTGTTCTTCGATCGGCCGACCACCTTGGTCGCGAGCACGATGTCGGCCCGGCGGCCGGAGCGCTGCATCCACGTCCCGAGGATCTCTTCGCTGCGCCCTTGCGTGTCGGGCAGCGGCGGGATGGCATAAAGCTCGGCGGTATCGATGAAATTGACACCGGCATCGAGGGCGCGATCGATCTGGGCGTGACCCTCGCGTTCGGTATTCTGGTCGCCCCAGTTCATCGAACCCAGGCACAGCACGCTGACATCGATGCCGCTTGAGCCCAACGGTCGTTTCTGCATGTGAATGCCCCCTGCTGAGCCTTATCCGGATTGCCGCTCGCGTACCCGAGCGATCAGTTCTTCAACAAGCGGGCGGATTTTATCGACGATGACCGCAACGCCCTCTGCGGTCGGGTGCATGCCGTCCGGCAGATTAAGCGCGGGGTCTGCCGCCACACCGTCCAGAAAGAACGGGTAAAGCAGTGCGCCGTGCCGTTCTGCAAGCCGCGAAAAGATCGCATCGAAGGCAGTCGCATAGTCGGCGCCCAGATTCGGCGGGGCGCGCATGCCGGCGATCAGCACTTCGACATCGCGTTCGGCGAGTTTTTGCAAAATGGTGTCGAGCGCTTTTTCTGTGGATTCCGGCGGCAGGCCGCGCAGGGCATCGTTGGCACCGAGTTCGAGAATGACCGCGTCGACGTCGTCGCCGAGCGTCCAGTCCAGCCGGGCAAGGCCGGCTTTCGTGGTATCGCCTGAAACGCCGGCATTGATCACCGTCACGCCCGGATAATCGGCGGCGAGCGATGCCTCAAGCTGTGCCGGAAAGGACGCGCCGGCCGGCAATTGGTATCCGGCCACCAGACTGTCACCGAAAGCCACGATACGGATGGTTTCCGGCGTGGCGGCGCGGCCGGCGGTCGCCAGACCGGCCAGCAGCACGGCAACAAACAATAAATTATGAACTTTCATTAAGGTGATCGTCCCCGCGATTCGTGCGTATAGTCTGTCAGTCATGCAATTCTGAGCCCATTTCACGGCGATGTTTGCGGCATCGGCGTGCCGCGGTCCGACCGCCCGCAAACCCATCATATAGGGTAGCCCACCTTGTCCGAACCAGTTGTCTTTCTGAATGACGTTCATTTGAGCCTTGGGACCGGGGCATCGCACGTCCATATCCTACGCGGCGTCAACCTGTCGATCGACGGCGGCGAATCCGTCGGTATCGTCGGACCTTCGGGGTCGGGCAAGACCACGCTCCTGATGGTGCTGGCCGGGCTGGAACAGGCCGACAGCGGCGAGGTCAGGGTTGCCGGCGAGGATCTGCGGGCGATTGGCGAAGATGCGCTCGCCCGGTTCCGCGGGCGATCCGTCGGCATCGTGTTTCAATCCTTTCACCTGATTCCCAACATGACGGCGCTGGAAAACGTTGCCGTGCCGCTGGAACTGGCGGGCTTCGACGCGCCGTTCGACCGAGCCCGCGAAGAGCTGGCGCTGGTCGGGCTCGGCGATCGTACGACGCATTATCCGTCCGAATTGTCGGGCGGCGAGCAGCAGCGCGTGGCGATCGCCCGGGCGCTGGCGCCGGAACCGCGGCTGATGATCGCCGACGAGCCGACCGGCAACCTGGACGAGGGAACCGGCGAACAAATCATCAAGCTGATGTTCGACGCGGTGTCGGACCGGGCGATGACGCTGGCGCTGGTGACCCACGATACCGGACTGGCGCGCCGCTGCGACCGCATGGTGCGGGTGCGGCTTGGTGAAATCGAAACCGGTCAGCCGACCATGGCGGAGGCGTAAACGCTATGCCATCGTTTGCGCCGGTGCGAAATCCGGCAGGCTGGTCGACGGCGTGGCGCTTTGCGTTGCGCGAATTGCGCGGCGGGCTCAGAGGTTTTTACGTGTTTCTCGCCTGCATCGCGCTCGGCTCGATGACGATCGCCGGCGTGAATTCGGTGTCGCGGGCGATGATCGACGGCATTCTTGCCGAAGGCCAGACGATCCTCGGCGGCGACGTGTCGTTTTCCCTGATCCATCGGGAGGCGGAACCGGACGAACGCGCCTATCTGGAGTCGCTCGGTGCGATGTCCCGGATCGCCACCTTGCGGGCCATGGCGCGCAAACCGGATACGCTCGACCAGACGCTGGTGGAGATCAAGGCGGTCGATGACGTCTATCCGCTCTACGGGACGATGCGCCTGTCAGAGGGTGGAAGCCTGGATCAAGCCCTTGCGGCCGAGGGCACCGAATACGGCGGTGTGGTGGACGTCGCGCTGCTTGCCCGTCTCGGACTTGCCGTCGGCGATCGCATCACGATCGGCGAGGCCACCATTCGCATCGATTCCGTGATCGAGACCGAACCGGATCGGGTCGGGGGCGGCATCGGATTCGGACCGCGTCTGATGATCTCGCATGCCGCGCTCACCGCGTCCGAACTCGTTCAGCCCGGCAGCCTGGTGCGCTGGCATTATCGGGTCCGGCTGTCGGAAACGGGTCCGTCGGCGATGGGACCGGTACAGGCGCTGATCGCTGATGCCCGCGAACAGTTTCCGAAGGCCGGCTGGCGCATCCGGTCCTACGCAAATGCCGCGCCCGGCCTGCAACGCCAGATCCAGCGGTTTTCGGAATTCCTGACGCTGGTCGGTCTGACGGCCCTGATTATCGGCGGCGTCGGCGTTGCCAATGCCGTGCGGGCGTTCCTCGATTCGAAACGGTCCGTGATCGCGACGTTCAAGTGTCTCGGCGCGCCGGGCGGCTTCGTGTTCCGGGTCTATCTCATCCAGATCATGCTGCTGGCTGCGGCTGGCATCGCCGCGGGCCTGGTGCCGGGGGCGATCGCGCCGTTCATTGCGGGCAGTTTCCTTGCCGAGATCCTGCCGATCGGCGATCATATCCGGGTCTATCCGGATGCGTTGGCGCTGGCGGTGGTCTACGGGTTCCTCACCGCACTTGCGTTCGCGCTGTGGCCGCTCGGCCGGGCCCACGACGTTCCGCCGACGGCCCTGTTTCGCGAACGGCTCGGCGACGGCCAGCGGCCGCCGCGGCTGCCCTATCTGCTCGCCATGGTGCTGGCGGTTGCGTGTCTGGCGGGGCTGGCCATCGTGGTCACGACGGATCCGCGCATCTCGGTCATCTATATCGCGGCGACGGCCGGTGCCTTCGTGCTGTTGCGCCTGGTCTCCATCGGTGTCATGGCGGCAGCGCGCCGGGCGCCGCATCCACGGCTGACGGAAGCCCGCATGGCGCTGTCGAACATTCATCGTCCGGGCGCTCTGACACCATCGGTCATTCTTTCTCTGGGCCTCGGTCTGGCCCTGCTGGTCGCGCTGGCCCTGATCGACGGTAATTTGAGACATCAGCTGACATCCGGTCTGCCGGAGCGGGCGCCCAGTTTCTTTTTCGTCGATATCCAGAATTCGGAAGTCGAATCCTTTGAAGAACTGCTGGCTCGCGAGGCGGCGAGCGGCACCGTCCAGCGTGTGCCCATGCTGCGCGGACGCATGGTTTCGGTGAAGGGCGTGTCCGCGTCCGAAATTGACGCGCCGCCGAACGTCGCCTGGGCCCTGCGCGGCGACCGCGGACTGACCTATTCTGAATCGTTGCCCGACAATTCGGAACTGATCGCCGGCTCCTGGTGGCCGCAGGACTATGACGGCGAGCCGCTGGTGTCGTTCGAAGACGAGGTCGCGGACGGCTTGAACCTGGCGGTCGGCGATCGGGTGACCGTGAATGTGCTGGGGCGGGAAATCACCGCACGCGTCGCCAATACGAGGCGCGTACAATGGGAATCTCTCGCCATCAACTTCGTGATGGTGTTTTCGCCCAATACGTTCGCGGGCGCGCCGCATACGCATCTGGCAACCGTCACCTATCCGGAACAGACGGCGCTTGAAGAGGAACTGGACCTGTTGCGGGCGGTCACGGCCGAATTCCCGACGATCACGTCGGTCCGCGTCAAGGACGCGCTCGATTCGATCAACGAACTGGTCGGTCATCTGGCGACCGCGGTGCGGGTCGCGGCCGCCGTCGCGCTCGTTGCCAGCGTGCTTGTGCTCGCCGGGGCGCTCGCCGCGGGACATCGATACCGGATCTACGATGCCGTCATTCTGAAGACCGTTGGCGCGACGCGCGGCCGTATCATGACGGCTTTCGTGCTGGAATATATGGCGCTCGGACTGGTGACGGCCGTGTTTGCGGTTGTCGCCGGCACGCTTGCGGCCTACGGCGTGCTGGAGGGCGTGATGTCGATCCCGTTTACCTTCATGCCCGGTACGGCTGTGGCCGCAGTCGCCATCGCGCTGGTGCTGACGGTCGGGTTCGGCCTGCTCGGAACATGGCGCGTGCTCGGCCAGAAACCGGCGCCAATCCTGCGGAATCTCTGACCGAAAACGTCATTGACCATGTGCGCGGATTACCTCGCGTTAACCGAGATAGTTTCTGTCACCGATTTGCCGCATGCTTTCCGGTACAGTACGGACTTGTCCTTATGCAGGACTCGGCCCATATTAGGTCCGGGAAGGCCGCTTTTGCGGCCTATTGGTCGTTCCATGTCTGGTGAACAAAGAGGGATTACACATGGCCAATTATGAGCGCGATCGCACCGCGCAGTTCGGTACTGCCGGCCGCGTTGCGGACGGCGCGATCGACGAGGGTTTGCGCGCCTACATGCTGGGCGTCTACAATTACATGGCGATCGGCCTGGCGATCACCGGGATCGCGGCGCTGGTCATAGCCAATCTCGCTGTCGCGAGCGATCCGTCGCAGGCTGCAGGCCAGTTCGGCAACGGGACCATGCTGACCAGCCTCGGCGTCGCGCTTTACGGCTCGTGGTTGCGCTACGTGATCATGTTTGCACCGCTCGGCGTCGTCTTCCTGTTCGCTGCCAGAGTGCACACAATGAGCGTACCGACCGCGCAGGCGACATTCTGGGCCTTTGCCGCGATCATGGGCGTTTCGATCTCGTCGATCTTCCTGATCTACACGAGCGAAAGCATCGTGCGCGTGTTCTTCATCACGGCAGCGGCCTTCGGCGGTCTGAGCCTTTACGGCTACACCACGAAGAAGGACCTGTCCGGCTGGGGCTCGTTCCTGATCATGGGCGTGATCGGCGTCTTCATCGCGATTATCGTGAACATGTTCCTGCAATCCTCGGCGCTTGGATTTGCGATCTCCGTGATCGGTGTGCTGGTGTTTGCCGGCCTGACGGCCTACGACACACAACGGATCAAGGAACAATACGATCCGCGCCTCGACGGAACGGCCGTCGGCCGGATGTCGATCATGGGAGCGTTGAGCCTCTATCTCAACTTCCTCAACATGTTCCTGTTCCTGCTCAGCCTGTTCGGCAATCGCGAATAGGTCACAGCGCCCTTCTACGAACACCGAAAAGCGCGGCCGTTTGGCCGCGCTTTTTGATTGTTTACGGGAATGCGATACGGTCGGCCGTTCGTCAGACGACCACCGACAGATGCCGCCGCTTGTCGAGGACACGCAGCACCTTGGCCAGGTCATGGCCCCGCTTCAGGATCATGCCGCCAGGCGCGATCACCGAATAGGCGCCTTGCTTGCGGGCCAGCTTCGGATTCTTTTCGATGCGGTAAAGGGGAACTTCGGACGTGCGGCGGAAGATCGAGAACACCGCCTTTTCCATCATATGGTCGATGGCGTAATCCCGCCATTCACCCTCGGCGACCTTGCGTCCGTATACCCGGAGGATTGCGCCCAGCTCATGCCGGTTGAAGGCGATCTGCTGCGGCGGAGAGGGTCTGTTCTGCGCAACGGCCATTTGACTGTTCGTCGGACCGCTGCGCGTCATACGGCTTTCTTCGGACTCGCTCATGGCGCCTCCTGTTGGCCAGTGGGATCGATCAACTGAAGGATATAATTGCCGGGTAAGGAGATCTTGGCAAGCAGAACCTCACGCCGAAACCGGGCCGGATCAGGGTTAACAGAGGGTTTCCAACACCGCTGAATCCCTTGTCAAAAGTCACAGAAAGGCCCCAATTTGGCCCTTTCAACTTCACGTTCGACCCCCATATTACGATTGTTGCCTCAGACGGCCCGGATCTTCGTCTTCCCGGCACCGTTAGCCCCCCAGCCCCTCGGGGAGTGCGAGATCCGGGCCACTGAAATCGGTAATTCGCCAAATTACGGGCTCTTCGGAGCCCGTTTTTTTGTGCGCCGACACGCACACTCCCCTTGAAATCCGCTGCGGATCAGCCTTTATTCCGCTGCATCCGGGAAACTACCGAGACACTCGTATCTCGGGTATCAGATCGCCCAGCAGCGGCGCTCCTTCCCTTTCATTCATGCATCGAGCAGCATTGCGTGCCCGCCCGTCAGATATGGGATCCAGCCATGAGCGTTGAAGAAAAAGACAAGCCGGAAACCGAACCCACCGGCGAAACCCTGTCCTTTCAGGCCGAAGTCTCCCGCCTTCTGCACCTCATGGTGCATTCGGTCTATTCCAACAAGGAGATCTTTCTGCGCGAACTGATCTCCAACGCGGCCGATGCCTGCGAGAAACTGCGCTATGCGGCGATCACCGACCCGGCGTTGAGCATCGGCGACGAGGGATTTTCGGTTACGATCGAGCCGGACAAGGAAGCCGGCACGATCCTGATTTCCGACAACGGGATCGGCATGAACCGGGCCGACCTGATCGACAATCTCGGTACCATCGCACGCTCCGGGACCCGGGCCTTCCTGGACAGCCTGTCAGAGGCCAAGGACGGGTCGGCGCTGATCGGACAATTCGGTGTCGGCTTTTATTCGGCCTTCATGGTCGCCGACCGGGTCGAGGTGATCAGCCGCCGGGCCGGCGAGGACGAGGCCTGGCGCTGGACCTCGGACGGGATGGGCGCCTTCACGGTCGAGCCGGCCGGCGCGGAAGAGGCACCGGCGCGGGGAACCCGCATCCTCATTCACTTAAAGGATGCCGAAAAGGGCTTTGCCGAAAAACCGGAATTGCAGCGCATCATCAAGGCGTATTCGGCGCATATCCCGATCCCGGTCTCGGTCCGTGAACCCGGGGACGAAGCCGCCGAAGCCGTCACCGACGGTTCGGCGCTTTGGGTGAAATCGAAGTCCGACGTCAAATCCGAAGAATACAAGGACTTCTACGGCCATGTGTCCGGGCAGTTCGACGAGCCGGCGCTGACGCTGCACTACCGGGCGGAAGGCCGGCACGAATATGCCGTGCTGTTGTTCGTGCCGTCCATGAAACCCTTCGACCTGTTCGACCCGAGCCGAAAGGGCCGGATCAAGCTCTATGTGCGCCGCGTGTTCATCACCGACGAAGCGGAAATCCTGCCGGCCTGGCTGAGGTTCGTCCGGGGGGTGATCGATTCCGAAGACCTGCCGCTCAACCTGTCGCGGGAAATGCTGCAATCCAATCCGGTGCTGGAGGCGATCACCAAGGGTGTCACCAACCGCGTGCTCTCCGAGCTCGAAAAGACCGCCGAGAAAGATCCGGAAACCTTCGCCAAGGTCTGGGACGCGTTCGGACCGGTTCTGAAGGAAGGTCTCTACGAAGATCCGGCACGCCGTGACGCGTTGTTGAAAATCGCACGGTTCAATTCAACCCGGTCCGGCGACGGGCTGCGGGCGCTGTCGGACTATGTCGCCGACATGAAGGACAACCAGACGAAGATCTTCTTTGCGCTGGGCGAGAGCCCCGAAGCGGTGTTGGCAAGCCCGCATCTCGAAGGGTTCCGGGCGCGCGATGTGGAAGTGCTCCTGCTTTCGGATTCCGTCGACGCGTTCTGGGTGCAGACGGCGCTCGGCTTCGACGGCAAGCCGTTCCAATCGATCACCCAGGGCAGCGCCGACCTCGACGCCATCCCGCTTGCCGACTCGGATGCTGCGGAAACGGACGAGAATGCGGATGACGGTTCGCGCGCGGCCGATGTCGCGGTGCTGAAGGCCTTCTTCAAGGAAACGCTTGGCGACAAGGTCCAGGACGTTGTGGAATCGCAACGGCTGGCCGAAAGCGCGGTCTGTCTCGTCGCGCCGGAATTCGGACCGGATCGGCAGATGGAAAAGATCATGGAGCGGGCCGGCCAGGGCATGGGCGGCATGGCCCCGGTCCTTGAAATCAATCCCAAACACGCGCTCATCGCGGAACTGGCCCGGTCCTATGCCGCCGCTGGTGACAAGAGCCGGTTTGCCGATGCGGCCTGGCTGCTGCTCGGCCAGGCGCGGATCCTTGACGGCGAACTGCCCGACGATCCGGCCGATTATGCCCGGCGATTCAGCGCGCTGATGCAGTCCGGGTTCGGATCCGCCTGACCGCACCGGCCACGCATCGGAAGGACGCGCCCGGCGTCCTTCTCCAAGGCGACATCAGTCGTTGCGCGGGATGCGCAGGACCTGACCCGGGAAAATCAGGTTCGGGTTGGAGATGATGTGCTGGTTTGCCTGGCGGATCGGTTCCCAGGCCGATGTGTCGCCGTAATACCGTCCGGCAAGCGCCGACAGGGTGTCGCCGGACACGACCACATGATTGAAATAGCCGGTATAGCCTTCCAGGATCATCGGTCCGTAAAGTACGGGAACGGTGACGGACGGGATCGGCGCGCCGTCGCCGCCGCCGCTGTCATCGGCAACGGTGACAAACAGCCGGTTGAGCTGAAACGCGGGGTTCGGCGGGATCGTGACGCTGCCCTGAAACTGGCGGATCGAGGTCGACCCGGCTGTCAGATTGCCAATGACCTCGTCATGGCCCTCGCTGACACGAACCGTCAGATGGGCCTCGAATCCGACCGCATTGCCCGCAATCAGAATAGGATTGCCGACCAGATCGAACGGTTGCGGCTGCTGGATTTCAATGTTCATGAGCGCTTTCCTTCAATCATCCTTGAGGCTGCCGTAGCGTCAGGATCTTTTATCTTGTCATCGATCGGCTTTTCTTCCTGACCGATAACCCTTCAATTCGATAAAGGCACTTCGTGGCAATTTGCGGATGTATATCTGGAAGGATGAAATTCCGAACAACTGGGATTGATACTTGTTGACCGGACGTGCGTCCTGACATCATCGCCCAGCGCATATCAGACATGCCGGATCGCTAAAGTCTTTGCGCCGGGATCGGCAATGGTCAATATGGCGGGCAATGACCGCCTTTTTCCCTCCGATCTTCGTGTTTTTGTGGGCCACCGGTTTCCTTGGGGCCAAACTCAGCGCGCCGTATTCCGAACCGCTGTCATTCCTGACGGTTCGCTTCGCGCTTGTCGCGCTGATCCTCGCCGTGACGGTGGCGGTCTTGCGCCTGCCCTGGCCGACAGCCCGCCAGGCGCGCAACGCGATGATTGCCGGGGCACTGATCCAGGGCCTGTATCTGGGTGGCGTGTTCTGGTCGATCGAAAACGGCATGCCGGCTGGCGTCTCTGCGCTGATCGTCGGATTGCAGCCCATCCTTACGGCGCTGCTGGCCCGGCCCGTGCTCGGTGAACCGATCGTGGCGCGTCACTGGCTCGGCCTGATCCTGGGGCTTGTCGGTGTCGGGCTGGTTCTGACACCGAAGCTTGAATTTTCCGGCCAGGGCATCACACCGGCCACGATCACCGCCTGCGTCATCGGCGTGTTGGCGATCACGGCCGGCTCTGTCTGGCAGAAAAAGACTGCCGGCGGTCTCGACACCAGGGTGGATGGGGTGTTTCAGTTCGCGGCCGGAACCGCCGTTGTCGGTCTTGGCGCGCTCGCGACCGAACGGTTCGAATTCGAATGGACCGGCGAATTGGTGTTCGCCTTTGTCTGGCTCGTCTTCGTCCTGTCGATCGGCGCGATTACGCTCTACCTGATCATGCTGCGCCAGGGCGCGGTCTCGAAAGTCGCCGCACTGTTCTATCTCGTGCCCGCCGTTGCTGCCTTCTTCGGATGGCTCCTGTTCGATGAAACCCTGACCATCGTGCAGATTGCCGGCATGGGTGTTGCCGTTCTCGCGGTCGCGCTGGTGTCGCGGGCCAAGGCCACCTGATCGCCGGTCTTCAATGCGTGTCCTCGGCAATGGCCGCATTGAATTCGGCGCCAAGGATGAAGGCAACGGCCGCAAGGTAGAGGTAGATAATCGCGATCATTATGCTGGCCAGGCCGGCATAGGTGGTGGTGTAGGAGGCGAAATTCTGCAGATAGGCCGAAAAGCCGAAACCACCTGCCAGCCACAGAGCGAGCGTCAATCCGATGCCCGGCAATACGGTGACCAGACGCCGACGGCCGGCCGGCAGCCAGAAATGCACGACCAAAAGCGCCAGAAACAAAACACTGATGCCGATTGCAATGCGCAGGACCGTGAAATGTCGCTGGAATTCATCGAGAAAGGGCAGGAGGTTGACAGCCGCGTTCCACAACAACGGACCGAGAACAATCACAAATGCGAGCGCAAGAAGGCCGATCACGCCCAGCACGACAAAACCGACGCTTTGCAGTTTGACGAGGAAGAAATTGCGGGTGTCGGTCATCCGGTAGGCCCGGTTGAGCGCGATGCGCAGGGCGTCTACCCCGTTCGAGGCGAGATACAGCGCAAACAGGGCCCCGAAGGTCAGGATGTCGCCGCGCGGCACCAGCAAAACAGCGTTGATTTCACGCGCGATCGGCGCGGCGACTTCCTCCGGCCACACATCGAAGAGCATGCCTGTCACCTGGCCGGTCAGTTCCTCAGTGCCGAAAAAACCCGCCACGGCGGTGAGAAAAATCATGAAAGGAAACAGCGCCATCAGGATGGACAGGGCGACATGGCTGGCAATCGCCATGCCGTCATCTTCGATGAAATGTTCCACCGCATCCCACATGATCAAGAAAATCTTCACGGCGGCACCTGTTTCATGGCCTGATTGACACGGTCTGATTCGTTTGCTTTCGATCCGACCGACACTCGCACGACTACATTGCGATCCTGTAGCCGGCCCGATCCTGCAAGATGATCGAGCCGGGGTGCCGGTCGGCCCCGTGGTGTTACGGGACCGCGCCAAGCCCGACCAGGCCGCTGCGGCGGCGAAAGGCTCAACAAGAAACGCACCGTCATGAAAAGACAAGCCCGTCCCGGATCCATAATTCATCTCGTCATTGTCTGGATTGCGCTTGCATGCGTGGCCCCGGTTTCCGCATTCGCTCAGAACGGCGGACCGCGTGATCTGCAGGAAGGCGCTGTTCCCGTCGTAAAGACCGACGAGGCGCAAGAGGCGATCGACAAATTGAGGGAGCGGCTTGCCGCTGCGGCAAAGGCGTTTGATGAAAAGAGCGAGACGCGGGCGTCGCTGGATGGTCTTGCAGCCGAAGCGCTTGCGATCAGCGAGGATGCGGAATCGCTGATGCAGGAATTCCAGCCGCGGGTATTGACCATCGAGGCCCGACTGGCCCAGTTGAAGCCGGCCGAAGGTCAGGAATTGTCGCAAAGCGCCAGGATCGAAACCGAAAGCCAGCAGCGCGTGCTCGATGGTCTCAGCGCGATCCTGCAACAAGCCAATGTCATTGCCGTCCAGGCCGTCGACCTGTCGATTTCCGTTACACAGCAGCAGCGCGCCCGTTTCTCCCGCGAGATCTTCAAACGGGAACGCAGCGTGCTCGATCCCGTCTTCTGGCGCACCGTACGCTTCGGTATCCGGACCATTCCGGGATGGATCGACCAGCGGGTGCTGGAATGGCAGGAAAGGGCGAAAGTCGGGATCGATACCACGACGGTCACGATCTTGATCCTGCTGATCCTGGGCGGCGTTTACCTCGTGCTCGTGAGCAGGCGCCATATCTTGAAGCGGCTGGTCCGGGATCCGACCATCGAGCCGAACCAGACCAAGCGCGTCATAGCTGCGCTGTTCGCCACCATTGTCGGTTTCGGGTCGGTCGCGATCCTGTCGATGGCCGTGCTCTTCCTTGTCGATACGATCGGCCTCATCCCGCCGCCTTTCGAAAACGTGGCGATCGGCTTCGCGGTCGCCATTTCTGTCTATGCTCTGATATCGAGCCTGGCCGTTGCGTTGCTTGCACCCGGACGTCCTGCCTGGCGTCTGTTGCCGCTTTCGGCACCGGCATGCCGGCGCCTCGCCTTCATCACCCGGTGCAACGCCATCGTCGTCGGTCTGACGATCGCCTTTGAAGCGGTCGTGCAATTCCTCGATCCGTCAACGCCAGTGACCATCGCTGCACGTGCCTTGCAGACCATGGCGATCGCCATCCTGACCCTGTTCGCATTGCGGGCCTTTGCGTTGAAGGACCCGGACGGAGACGACCAGCAATCGTACGGATTTCAAGGTGCCCTTTGGCGATTGGCGCTGCCGGTGGGGTGGGTCGTTTCGATTGCGGCTTTGGCGGCCCCGCTCTTCGGGTTTCTGGCGCTCGGCTGGTTCCTTGTCTATCAGATCGTCGTCATCGCCCTGGTGCTGGCCCTGCTCTATCTTGTGCTCGCCATCATCGAAGAAGCCACGACCACGGGATTTCAACCCGGTTACCCTGCCGGAATCTTCCTGACGCGCACGCTGGGCTTCACCCGTGACGGCGCCGAACAGATCGGCGTCTTGACCGGCGGCATCCTGAATCTTCTGGCGATCGCCTTTGCCGGACTTGCGATCCTGCTCACCTGGGGTCTGACTGCGGCAGATCTGACCCGCCTGGAAAACATGGTGACCCGGTTTGAGGTCGGTGGCGTCACCATTTCCATCACGACGGTCGCTTCGGCCATCGCCATTTTTGCAGCCGGTTTCGCGGCAACCCGGGCGATCCAGCGCTGGTTGGACAATCGCTACCTGCCCAAGACGAAACTCGATGTCGGACTGAAAACCTCGATCCGCACCGGCTTCGGTTATGTCGGCGTCATCGTCGCGGCGATGGTGGCCATCGGGCATCTGGGTGTGGACGGCCAGAACTTCGCGCTTATTGCCGGCGCGCTTTCGGTCGGTATCGGCTTCGGCATGCAAAGTGTGGTGTCGAACTTTGTCTCCGGCCTGATCCTTCTCGCCGAGCGACCGATCCGGACCGGAGACTGGGTCGTCGTCGACGGACAGCACGGCACCGTGCGCAAGATCAACGTGCGCTCGACCGAGATCGAGACCTTCGACCGGGCGACGATGATCGTGCCGAATTCCGACCTGATCTCGAAAACCGTCACGAACTGGGTGCTGAACGACAGTTCGGGGCGCATCATCATTCCGGTCGGGGTCAGCTACGACAGCGATCCGGACCAGGTGCGCGATATCCTGCTCGAATGCGCGCGCAGCAATCCCCTTGTTCTGGCCTATCCGGAACCGGTCGTGTTCTTCCAGAATTTCGGCGATTCGGCGCTCGATTTCGAATTGCGGTGTTATCTGTCCGATATCGGCATGGGGCTCACTGTGCGCAGCGACCTGCGGTTCGAAATCATGCGCCGCTTTCGCGAGGCCGATATCGAGATTCCGTTCCCGCAGCGGGTCGTGCACACCGTCAATTCGACAGCTCTGCCGCCGCCAATGCCGATGCCGGGCCCTGTCGCCGCGCCGGCCGACGAACCGGCCCCGCTGCAGCGCGATCGGCGGTCGGCCACGGCTCGGGAGGACCGCTTCGAAGAGGCCGGTGCCGATCCTGACGACCTTTGAAAGGATGCGGTCGGATGCAGGCCGAAACCTATGACGATTTGTATGGGGGGTTCACCTGGTCTCTGCCGGCCACGTACTCAATCGCCTGGGATTGCTGCGATCAGTGGGCGGAGCGCGAGCCGGATCGCCTCGCCATCGTGCACGAAGAAGCCGACGGCACGATCGTTCCTGTTACCTACGGGGCCCTGAAGGCGGAAGCAAACCGGCTGGCCAATGTTTTTCTCGCCAAGGGTCTGAAACGCGGCGATCGGGTGGCCATCCTGCTGCCGCAGCGCCCGGAAACGGCAATTGCGCATCTGGCATGTTACAAGATCGGTGCGGTCGCGGTACCGCTTGCCTCGCTGTTCGGTGTCGAGGCGCTGGCCTATCGCCTGACGAATTCCGGTGCTCGTGCCGTCGTCACGGACGCGCGGGGTGCGACGAAGATTCTGTCGCTCGATACCGACCCGGACGGTCTTGTCCTGCTCGTGACGGTCGATGGTCCGATGCCCGGTACGGAGCGCTATCAGGACCTCGTGTCTTCGGCTTCCGACAGTTTCGACACGCCCCTGTTTCCGCCCGACGAACCGGCCATGATGATCTACACGTCCGGTACGACCGGGCCGCCGAAGGGGGCGCTGCACGGCCATCGCGTGCTGCTCGGTCACCTGCCGGGCGTGCAGATGCCGCATGAATTCTTTCCTCAGGAGGGGGACGTGATGTGGACCCCGGCCGACTGGGCCTGGGCCGGCGGCCTCTTGAACGCCCTGTTGCCGGCGCTGCGTTTCGGTGTGCCGGTGGTGTCGCACGCCTTCGAGAAATTCGATCCGGAAAAGGCGTTCGACATCATGGCGCGTCACCGGGTCCGGAACACGTTCCTGCCGCCGACTGCGTTGAAAATGCTGCGTCCGGTGCCGCATCCCGCCAGAACCTACGATCTCAGCCTGCGCACGGTCGGCTCGGGTGGCGAGGCGCTTGGCAGCGAGACCTATGAATGGTCACGCTCGGAACTCGATCTGACAATCAACGAATTCTACGGTCAGACCGAATGCAATCTCGTGCTCGCCTCCTGCAACGCGCTCGGGGTCACCAAAGCCGGCGCGATCGGCAAGCCGGTGCCCGGGCACACGGTCGCGATCATCGACGATGCCGGTCAGCCGCAGCCCGCCGACACGCTTGGCCAGATCGCCGTCCGACGTCCGGATCCGGTCATGTTCCTGGAATATTGGCGCCAGCCGGCCGCAACGCGGGACAAGTTCGTCGGCGCCTGGATGAAGACGGGCGATCGGGGGGTGCTCGACGCGGAAGGCTATGTGCATTTTGTCGGGCGCGACGACGACGTGATTACCTCGGCGGGCTATCGGATCGGTCCGGCCGAGATCGAGGATTGCCTCGTCAGCCATCCGGCCGTGCTGCTGGCCGCCGTGGTCGGCAAACCCGATCCGCTGCGTACCGAGATCGTCAAGGCCTTCGTGGTGCTCAATCGCGGATACGAGCCCGGCGACGGTCTGGCCTCGGAGATCCAGACCTATGTCCGGACCCGGCTCGCCGCGCATGAATATCCGCGCGAAGTGGCGTTCGTGGCGTCGATCCCGCTGACGACGACCGGCAAGGTCATCCGGCGGCATTTCCGCGATCAGGTGCGTCGGGAGGCAGGCTTCTTCGACGATCCGGATTCCGCTTGAAGGCTCGGATGTCGCGCTTTGCGATGATGGAGTATGGTGTTGAGCGAAGAAGGTGTTCCGGCACGCGCAGGACCCTAAAGAGAGAGTATCACTTGCCCCTCAATCCGTCGTCTTACGCCTTGCCTGGCGGATCCAGACTAGACTGGCGGGCACCACCGTTGAGCCGCTGGATCGCACGGTCAAGTGTAAAGCCCGGAGACATAGTTTGCAGGTGTTCGGAGACATCGCTTACACATTTCCGTTGGTTTCCGATTGGTGCAGATTGATATCTGCGA
>JANQQB010000442.1 GCA_028285165.1 Rhodobiaceae bacterium | reverse complement strand
GCACCGCTCCGTGAACAATTGGCCGGGCACGACTTCGAACAGGTCGCCGCGCTCGAAATACGGAAAGGCCCGCTTGCCTTCGAACCGGCCGACCAGGTGCCCGGTCGCGGCGATCATGCGCCAGGCGAATATGCCGAGGTCGTCAAGCGGGCCTTTCCGTATTTCGAGCGCGGCGACCTGTTCGAAGTCGTGCCCGGCCAATTGTTCACGGAGCGGTGCCGGTCGCTGCCGTCGGCAATCAGCCTGCGGCTGAAGACGATCAACCCGTCTCCCTATTCCTTCTTCATCAATCTGGGCGAACGGGAATACCTGATCGGCGCCTCACCGGAAATGTTCGTGCGGGTGAGCGGCGGGCGCCGCGTCGAGACCTGTCCGATTTCCGGGACAATCCGGCGCGGCCGCAATGCCATCGAGGACGAGGCGCAGATCCGCGCGCTTCTCAACTCGGAAAAAGACGAAGCCGAACTCACCATGTGTTCCGACGTCGACCGCAACGACAAAAGCCGGATCTGCGATCCCGGCTCGGTCCGGGTGATCGGCCGGCGGCAGATCGAGATGTATTCCAGGCTCATTCATACGGTCGATCACATCGAGGGACGGCTGCGCGACGGTATGGATGCGCTCGACGCCTTCCTGTCGCATGCCTGGGCGGTGACGGTGACCGGGGCGCCGAAACGCTGGGCCATGCAATTCATCGAGGACAACGAAAAGAGCCCGCGGGCCTGGTATGGCGGCGCCATCGGCATGGTGCATTTCAACGGCGACCTGAACACCGGCCTGACGCTGCGCACCATCCGCGTCAAGGACGGCATCGCCGAGATCCGGGCCGGGGCGACGCTGTTGTACGATTCCGATCCGCAGGACGAAGAACGCGAAACCGAATTGAAGGCGTCCGCCATGCTTGCGGCGGTGCGCGAGGCGGGCACGAATGCGGGGCCGGACACGGACCGGCCGGAAGTCCGTCCGGGCGACGGCTCCCACATTCTGCTGATCGATCACGAAGACAGCTTCGTGCACACGCTTGCGAATTACTTCCGGCAGACCGGCGCCCGCGTCACGACCTTGCGCGTGCCGATCGCGGCGGCCGACCTGGACGCCGTCAACCCGGACTTTGCGGTGCTGTCGCCAGGGCCCGGTTCCCCGAAGGATTTCGACTGTGCCCGGACAATCGCGCTCCTGCGCGCACGCAACCTGCCGGTGTTTGGCGTCTGCCTCGGCCTGCAGGCCCTCGCCGAAGCCTTCGGCGGCCGCTTGTCGCAATTGCCTGTACCGATGCACGGCAAGCCGTCGATCATCCAGTTCGAGGCCGACAGTGCCCTGTTTCAGGGGATCGATGCGCCGCTGGCCGTCGGACGCTATCACTCGCTGCAAGCGATCCCAGACAGTCTCGACCCGGATTTCCGGGTTACCGCGCAAACCGATGACGGCGTCATCATGGCCATCGAACACAGCACAGAACCGATTGCCGCAGTGCAATTCCATCCGGAATCCATCATGACGCTGGGTGGCGATGCCGGCCTGAAACTGATTGCCAATGTAGTGGAAAAGATGTCAAAACGGCGCCCGGAAACGCGCCGGGAGGCGGCCGAACCGGCTGCCTGACCCCGCCGCCAAAAGGCGCCGATCAAGGAGAGCCCGATGAGCTTAGCACCGAAAGAGACACAGGCCGCCCAGCCGGCCGGATTCGACTGGTCCGATCCCTTCCTCCTGAACGACCAGTTGAGCGAAGACGAGCGCATGATCGCTGAATCCGCCCGGCAATATGCCCAGGACAAGCTGCAGCCACGGGTGCTCGATGCCTATCGGAACGAATCCAGCGACCGTGCGATCTTCAACGAAATGGGCGAAATGGGCCTGCTCGGCGTCACGGTACCGGAAGAGTATGGCGGCGTCGGCGCAAACTACGTGTCCTACGGCCTGGTGGCGCGCGAAGTCGAACGGGTCGATTCCGGCTATCGCTCGATGATGAGCGTGCAGTCCTCGCTGGTGATGTATCCGATCTATGCCTATGGCGACGAAACCCAGCGCAAGAAATACCTGCCGAAACTGGCGTCGGGCGAATGGGTCGGCTGTTTCGGGCTGACCGAACCGGATGCCGGTTCCGATCCCGCCGGCATGAAGACCCGGGCGGAAAAGGTTGCCGACGGCTACCGCCTGACCGGCTCCAAGATGTGGATCTCCAATTCGCCGATCGCCGATGTCTTCGTGGTGTGGGCAAAGTCGGAAGCCCATGACAACAAGATCCGCGGCTTCGTGCTCGAAAAGGGCATGGCCGGCCTGTCGGCACCGAAGATCGAAGGCAAACTGTCGCTTCGGGCCTCCATCACCGGCGAGATCGTCATGGACGGGGTGATCGTGCCGGAAGACAATCTCCTGCCCAACGTCGCCGGCCTCAAGGGTCCCTTCGGCTGCCTCAACCGCGCACGCTACGGGATTTCCTGGGGTGCCATGGGCGCCGCCGAATTCTGCTGGCATGCCGCCCGTCAATACACGCTCGATCGCAAGCAATTCGACCGCCCGCTCGCAGCCACGCAATTGGTGCAGAAGAAACTCGCCGACATGCAAACCGAAATCACGCTCGGCCTGCAAGGCTCGCTGCGCGTCGGGCGCCTGTTCGACGAAGGCCGCATGGCACCCGAGATGATTTCCATCGTCAAGCGCAACAATTGCGGCAAGGCGCTCGACATCGCGCGGCTCGCCCGTGACATGCATGGCGGCAATGGCATCGCCGACGAATTCCACGTCATGCGGCACATGGTGAACCTGGAAACCGTGAACACCTACGAAGGCACGCACGACATCCACGCCCTGATCCTCGGGCGCGCGCAGACCGGGTTGCAGGCGTTCTTCTGATCGTCCGGCCGACCGGATAAAACCCATCAACGGAACCGGAACCGACCATGCCCGGGGGAATCGTGATTGTCGGCGCCGGCCATGCCGGCGGCATCCTTGCCGACGCCCTCAGGGCACAGGGCCATGACGGACCGATCTGCCTGATCGGCGACGAGAAGGCCCTGCCCTATCAGCGTCCGCCGCTGTCCAAGGGCTATCTCCTGGGCGAGGTCAGCACGGAGCAATTGCACCTGCGCCCGGCCGAGTTTTACGCAGCCAAGTCCATCGAACTGGTCTCCGGCGTGCAGGTCACAGCCATCGATCGGGCGGAACGGCACGTGCGGCTGTCGACCGGCGCGACGCGGCCCTACGAAGCCCTTGTGCTGGCGACCGGGGCGCGGCCGCGCCTGCTCGACGTTCCCGGCGCGGACCTTTCGGGCATCCATGCGCTGCGCACGCTTGGCGATGTCGACGCCATCCGGGCCGACCTGGAGGGCGCGTCGTCCTGCGCTGTGATCGGCGGCGGCTTTATCGGTCTGGAAATCGCCGCCGTCTTTGCCAAGATCGGCAAGTCGGTCACCGTCATCGAAGCCGCGGACCGGTTGATGGGGCGCGCGGTCTCACCGGCCGTGTCTGACTTTTTCCTTCGGCTGCACAGGGCCAGGGGCAGTGCGGTGCATCTCTCCAGCGGCGTCACGGGCTTCGCCGGAGACGGCGCGCAGCTTTCCGGCATCGAAACACCGCACGGCACGATTTCGGCGGATCTCGCGGTGGTCGGCATCGGCGTGCTGCCGAACGACGGGCTCGCCCGAGCCGCGGACCTGCCGGTGGATCGCGGCATTGTCGTCGACCGGGCGGGGCGCACGGCGGATCCTGCAATCTTTGCCATCGGCGATTGTTGCCATGCCGATCACGCGCTTTACCCGGATCGTGTGCGCTTGGAATCGGTGCAGAATGCAGTCGACCAGGCCAAACTGGTCGCCAATGCCGTCATGGGCAAGCCGGCCGATTACGATGTCGTGCCGTGGTTCTGGTCCGACCAGTTCGACAGCAAGCTGCAGATCGCCGGCCTGGCGCAACCCGGCCAGACACATCAGGTCTATGAGGACGAGGCGGCCGGGACGCTGGCTGTCTATCATTTCGACGGCTCGCGGCTTGCTGCCGCAGAAACCGTGAACCGCGCGCGCGATCATATGAGCGCACGGCGGCTGATCAGCGCCGATACACCGCCGGATGCGGCCAGTGTCGAAGCGGCCGGCGGCGATCTGATGGCGGTGATGAAAAAACGTTAGCGTGGTGCCATGCGAATGGCGCCGTCGAGCCTGATCGTCGTGCCGTTGAGCATGTCGTTTTCACAGATATGGGCTGCCAGATCGGCGAACTCCTCCGGGCGGCCGAGCCTTGAGGGAAACGGCACCTGCTGACCGAGCGAATCCCGCACGTGATCGGGCAGGCCCATGAGCATCGGCGTTTCGAAAATGCCCGGAGCAATCGTCATCACGCGTATGCCGAGATTGGACAGATCGCGCGCCACGGGCAATGTCATTCCGGCGACACCGGCTTTCGAGGCCGCATAGGCGACCTGGCCGATCTGGCCGTCGAACGCGGCGACCGACGCGGTCGAGATCACAACGCCGCGTTCGCCGTCCGCGGACACCGGGTCGAGGGCCGCCATGCCTGTTGCCGACTGGGCGATGCAGCGGAACGAACCGATAAGATTGACCCGGATCACGCTTTCGAACATGTCGAGAGGATGCGGTGCGCCGCGGGACACGGTCTTGGCCACCGGGGCGATGCCGGCGCAATTGACCAGGATGCGCTCGCCGCCATGGGCTGCGCGGGCAGTCTCGAACCCGGCGGCAACACTTTCGTCGGAGGTGACATCGACCGACGCGAACACGCCGCCGATTTCAGCCGCGACCGCCTCGCCGCTTTCCGCATTCATGTCGAACAGCGTCACCCGGACGCCGCTCGCAGCAAGGCGGCGGGCAGTTGCCGCGCCCAGGCCGGAGGCACCGCCCGTGACGACGGCACTGATCGAAGAATCGAGTTTCATGGGTGTTTCCTTATGGTGGTCTTATCGGGCCAGATCCGACCCTAAACGGAGCCGCACCTCAGCCGATTTCGAGCACCATGCCCTGTCTGGCGACCAGCGCGCCGCTGTGGCAGCGCTCGACCTCCTGCTTGATCCGGTCGAGGTCCTCGTCGGTACGATAGGGCTCATGGTGGAACAGGACCGGCGTCGTCACATTGGCAAGGCCCGCAACGCGCACGCATTCCGTCCAGGTCGAGTGCCCCCAACCGACGACGTGTTCGTATTCTTCCGGCGTATAGGTGGCGTCATAGACCATCACGTCGGCATCCCGAACGAACTCCATGACCGCTGCGTCGATCTCCGGATTGCCGTGCTCGTGGTCGGTGATGATGCACAAGGTCCGGCCGTCGGAACGAAACCGGTATCCGGTTGCGCCATCGGGATGGTTCAGCGCGATCGTATCGACTTCGACACCGCCGGCGACGCGCAACGTTTCGCCTGCGGTGAAGGCCCGGAATGTGCACGCCTTCAAAACGTCGATGGCGACCGGAAAGACCGGCGGCGACATCACCCGTTCCAGGATCCGGCGCAGTGTATGACCATCACCCCCGAGATGGCCGGCATGGCAGGTGATCTTCATGCCCGCGGCAAAGGCGGGCGCAAAAAACGGCAATCCGATGATGTGGTCGAGATGGGTGTGCGTGAACAGCACGTCGGCATGGCCGTCGCCGCGATCCAGCATATGGTTGCCGAGGCCCCGGGCACCGGATCCGCAATCGACGATGATCAGCCGATCGTCTATCCGGACCTCCAGACAGGTGGTTTCGCCGCCATAGACCAACGTGTCCTGTCCCGGCGTCGGAATGGAGCCGCGCACGCCCCAGAACGTGATACTGAAAGGAGCCTTATCCGGCATGGAGCAGCCTGTCTGTGCCAAAGAGACCGGAATGCGACCTGCCGGAACCGGCCAGGGTCAGCGTGTGGCAGACACCGGCATCCGCACCGCCCTTGTCTCGGCGGTACGGGTCGCAATCAGCGTCTTTCGATCTTGTACTTTCGGTCGGCATTCGGTAGTTCGCCTCGCCCGACGGGGAACGGGAAGATCTATGGCAGGCGGGACCGGACTTCGGCAAGGTCGCGCGTCGTTTTTTCGAGGCGCTGCGCCAGAACACGCATGACCTCAAGACCCATCTCAGGAAATTCCTGCAGCATTTTCAAGAAACTGTCCTTCGATATGGTCAACACATTCAATTCGGTCTTTGCCACGATTGTGGCTGTTCTGGGCACATCGCATAGGATCGCGATCTCGCCGACAAAATCGTTCTGCTTGACTTCGGCAACCGGGCGTTCGCCCTGCGGTGTGCTCACGACCACGTCCGCGGTGCCCCCCATGATGACATAGGCGGAATCCCCCGCTTCGCCCTGAACGCAGACATTCTCGCCCGGATGGTAACTCATGCGCTCGCTGATAAAGGCGAGAAGACGAAGCTTGGCCGGTTCTATTCCCTTGAATATCGGGACTTTCCTGAGAGCATCGACTTCACTGTCCAGGCTCATGTTTTCTCTCCCCACACGTCGACCCGGGCGTTACTCGACACCGGCGGTCTCCGCTACTTTGTGATAGGGCCCGGTCGTCAGAACGCGCCCCTCCTGCATGTAGATGATGTGTTCGAACTCGCTCGCAAGATTGAGGCGCGGCGCGCCGTAAACCAGTGTCATGTCTTCGAATTCTCGCGTCAGGAAGTCCAGGATTACCTTGTCGTCATCACTGCCATACGTCGCGACATCGTCGAGAACCAGGACCGCCGGCTGCTTCATCAGCGCCCGCACGATACCGATCTTCTGACGCTGGCCGGCGGAAAGCCGGGATCCGGCAATTCCGACATCGTAGCTGAGGCCCGCCAGCGAAATCGGCGCCCGCAGGTTCTGCTCGGCTACGATATCGCCGACCAATTGGTCGATCTTGGCCCGTGCATCGCGCCGGTCGAGACGGACCTTGCCGAAAATCAGGTTGTCGCCGATCGATTGCGCCGCGATATAGGCATCGCGTTCGAAGGGCACGAAGCTGGTATCCTGCTTTTCCGCCAGCATTTCCTTGAAGGTCTGGCGCGCCGCGACGATTTTCCCGATATGCGCATCGGTGAGGACGCCGAGACGATGCCGGGCCGGGATCAGTTGGAAGGCGACGCTGATCACTTCCGAAACCGCGGTCGCCGTCAAAGACCCCACACCGGAACTTTTGACCTCGGCAATGCGACGTTCGTAGATCGGAATTTCTTCCGGGCGGATGAAGCTGTATTCCGACAACAGCGCATTGTCGGAACTCACATTGGCGAACAGGTCGACCATGGTCTCGGCGATGGCCAGGCCGATTTCCACCAGATCGTTTTTCAATCCGGTGCGCTCCAGGAACGCCAGCACGAGCTTGTCCGTGGACAGGGCTTCCATGTCCATCGTGCCGTCCGAAGGCAGCGCGAAGAGGACGTTCTCCGCCAGCGTGGCGCTGTGGTTCAAGGTGTCCGGGTTCCAGAGTACGATTGCGTTCTGCAGCGTCGGGTCGGCGGCGACGCGTTCCGCGACCGTCCAGCGCGCCTGCAGAATCTGGGCGGCCAGTTCCGGCTGTTCACCGGGATCGATGTTCGCCTGCATGCCCATGCGGTAAAGATCCGGCCCAAAGCCGACCTTGTAGAGGTAGAGCACCGCCTTGACGTCGAGTTCCTCCTGGGTTTCGACACCGGATTGGCTCGGATCGTTCCATTCCGCGTCGAAATCGTAGAGCGAGTTCGCTGTCAGCTTCGCCTCCTTAAGCGCCTTTTCCCACTCCGGATCGGACTTTTCCTTTGCCATCGGCTTGTGGCGCAGGCCGTAGAACAGATTTGTTCGGATCGTCCCCGTGAAGACGTGCAGGCCCGACGACAGGTAGGCCACCTTGCGGCCAAGCACGGATTCCGGCAGGTCTTCAATGCTCGCCTCGCCCAGATAGGCCCGTCCGGTCTGCGGACTCAACAGGCCGGCCATAACCTGAAGCGCCTCGGTCCGCCCACTTGAATCGCCTCCTACGACCGCCACACCGGATCCCGCCGCAACCTCGAACGACACACCCTGGAGGTCCTGGCCGGAACCGGCATCGCCGAGCGACACGTTTTCCAGCCGCACGTTTCCATCGACGGTCGTGTCGGCCGGCGGGTCCGACGTGAAGCGGGTGACCGGATACAAATCGGGCGGATCGAAGTTCTCAACCACCGTCTTGTACTTGACCTGGACGTCCGCCGCCTCCTGGTAATAGGCCAGCAATTCCTTCCACGGCGCGGCGAGATCCTTATAGGCCACCAACGCCGCAACCAGGCTGCCGATGACCATCTCACCCTGAATGACCAGATATCCGCCAAAGGCATAGAAAAAGAACGGCGTGAGCTGGTTGATGATGTTGTTGGTGAACTTGATCAGGTACTTCCAGATGAAGATCTCGAAGCGAATCTTGAAATTCTCGTAGAGCCGGGCGGAGACTTCCGAAAGATGCCAGGCGGAGGTGTCGTTGGCATGGATTTCCGACACCCCGGCAATGCTCTCGCCGACCCGGTCGGACAGTCGGCGGATATTCTTGATGCGCTTGCGCGTCATGCGCACGACCCGTGCCTGCATTTTCGGGATCAGCCACATCTGAAGCGGATAGAGCGATATCGCCGCGACACCCAGAACCGGCGATTGCAGCGCAATGAAGAAAAAATAGACGATCAGGTTACCGGCCTGGAATGCCGGAGTGGCAAATGCCTCGCCGATGAACCCGCCGAGCGCTTCCACTTCAGCGGTGATCATCGGAATGATTTCGCCGGAACTCATCTTGCGGAATTGCGGCGGGCGGAACCGGATTAACCGGAAATACAGGTCGTACCGCAGCCTTCGCAGCATCCGCTCGCCGACGAGGCCTTTGTATACATTGATAAAAAATTTAAAAGCATTGTGAACAATCACAGTGCCAAGAAATAAAAAGCACAACAAAAACAAATATTCGATCTGCGAAAATTCAAAATTGACTATTTCTCTTGGGAAATTGTCTCCCTCGATTGCGTCGTTGATAATCTGTTTTGGCAGCTCGAGCGTCAGGAAGAGAATTGGAAAAGAAAGCACCGTCACAAACAAGACAAATGCTTGTTGCGGCAAAGAATGCTTCCAAATATATTTGAAGATTCCACTTTCCATCGCGCAGCTACATTGTAGTCACGGAGTGTGTAAGCGAAACCTCCGTATTGTATTTCGAGTTATCCAAGCTGCGAGTCACGATAGAAGGCACCATCCGGTCGAAGGGTGGCGGGCTTTGGGCTTTTGGTCAATGCTTTCTTTCGGACCGTATTTGATTGGACGGACCGGTCGGCAACCGGCTATTCTGAAATCTCATTGCGGGCCTGCCGCGCATCAATGGGGGATTGGAGCCTAGGCGCTCGACGATATCGGGAACCGGTGCCTGCTACCTCGACACAAGGATATCAGCACCGGAAACGCGGTCGCGTATCGTTACGATGCCAGCCGAAACGCCTTTCGGCTGAGGCAATGCAATGAATGCGGACAAATCGCGCGAACCCTTGCGCCGAGGCCCGGAACCGCTTACCTCATCGCTGTTCGAACAGGCACGCCCTTCAGCTTTGTCCGTGATTTTCCCTATGGCGGGGAAACCGGAATCGGGGATCCGTCTCAGGAATGCGTTCGCAATCACCGAAAATCCTCATCTACAGTCACGACACGTTCGGGCTCGGGCACCTGCGCCGCTGCCGGGCGATCGCGCATTCGCTCGTCGGGCACAATTCCGACCTGTCCGTCCTTATCCTGTCCGGTTCGCCGATCATCGGCAGTTTCGACTTCCGAACCCATGTGGATTTCATCCGGATCCCGGGCGTGATCAAGCTCAGGAACGGAGAATACACCTCGCTCAGCCTGAGCATCGACATTGAGAAGACGCTGGAGATCCGGTCCTCGATCATCGAACACACGGCTTCGATCTTCGAACCCGACATCTTCCTCGTCGACAAGGAACCGCTCGGTCTCAGGGCCGAGGTGCGGCCGACGCTGGAAATGCTGAAAGGCACCGATACACGGGTGATCCTCGGCCTGCGCGACGTCATGGACGACGCCACGGTGCTGGAAGACGAGTGGACCCGGAAGGGCGTTTTTCCCGCCCTTGAGGAACTCTACGACGAAATCTGGGTCTATGGCCTGCCGAACGTCTACGATCCCCTGACCGGGCTGGGTCTTGCCCCGCACGTTACCCAGAAAGTGCGGTTCACCGGCTATCTGCGCCGGCATTTGTCGAAGTCGCAGCCGGATGTGGAACCGTTGCCGTTCGGGACCGACCCGTTCATCCTGGTCACGCCGGGCGGCGGCGGCGACGGGGTCGAGGTCGTCGACTGGGTGTTGCGCGCTTACGAATCCTATGAGGAGCCGCTGTTTCCGGCGCTGATTGTGCTCGGCCCCTTCATGGATGCGGAACACCAGCAGCAATTCACCGCCCGAGCGGAACAATTGCGCAACGTCAAGGTCATGCGCTTCACGCCGCATATCGAGCGCTTCATGACGCATGCCATGGCGATCGTTGGCATGGGCGGCTACAACACGTTCTGCGAAATTCTGTCCTTCGACAAACCGACCTTGCTGGTCCCGCGGGTCGTGCCGCGTCGGGAACAGTCGATCCGGGCCGGGCGGGCCGAAGAGAGCGGTCTGTTGCGGGTCCTGCCGATCGAGCACCTGTCGAATGTCGACATGATGACGGAAGCCCTTGTCGCGCTCCCGAAACAGGATCCGCCGTCGGCCGCCGGCCATACGGGCCTGCTCGGAGGCCTCGACGTCATCAATGCACGTGTCGACGACATTTTGAGCGAACGGGGCGCGCAGACCGGTCCGGCGTTGGCCGTGGCCGGCGAGTAGGCGTCTGCCGATGACCCGTTCCGCCGGTCGGCTGGCCGTCGTCGTGAAGGGATATCCGCGCCTGTCGGAGACCTTCATAGCCCAGGAAATCCTCGGATTGCAGAACCGCGGGATCGAGCAACTCATCGTCTCCTTGCGCCATCCCTACGATGACGCCATCCACGACATGCACCGGGCGATCCGCGCGGAGGTGCTGTATCTTCCGGAATATCTGAAAGACGATCCGGTGCGGGTGCGGCGGGCACGCGCCGCCGCGCGTCATCTGCCCGGCCATGACGATGCCCGGTCCATTTTCGAAAACGATCTGGCCCGCGACGGATCCGCCAACCGGCATCGCCGCTGGGGCCAGGCCTGCGTGCTGGCGAGCGAATTGCCGGAGGATGTCGGGTGGCTGCACAGCCATTACCTGCATACACCGGCCTCGGTGACCCGCTATGCGGCGGCCCTCCTGGAGCGCCCATGGTCGTTTTCCGCCCATGCCAAGGACATCTGGACCACACCGGAATGGGAGCTGCGCGACAAACTCGGGGATGCCGCCTGGGGTGTCAGTTGCACACGGCTCAACACCGATCACCTGAACACGCTGGCAAACGGGCGCGACCCGGTTTCACTCGTCTATCACGGCCTCGATCTCGCCACGCTCGACCAGCCGGAAAACCATGCCTGCCCGCGCACAAAGCCGAAGCCGTTCCGAATCGTCACGGTCGGGCGGGCCGTGGAGAAGAAGGGCTTCGACGACCTGTTGCGCGCCCTCAGCCTGTTGCCGGACGATATCGACTGGCATCTCGACCATATCGGCAAGGGCGAACTGCTGGGCGAGCTCAAAGCCATGGCCGCCGATCTCGGACTGGCGGATCGCGTCAACTGGAAAGGACCGCTGCCGCGGTCGGCCGTCTTTGAGACCTACCGGGCATCCGACCTGTTCGTGCTGGCGGCCAAGATCGCCCGCAGCGGCGACCGCGACGGCCTGCCGAATGTCCTGATGGAAGCACAATTGTCAGGTCTTGCCTGCATCGCCACGCGAGTCTCCGCCATCCCGGAACTGATCAATCACAAAAGCACCGGCTGGCTGGTCGAGCCCGAGGATCCGAGGGGTCTGGCGGACGCGATTGCGCGGCTCGCGCGGGACGACGACCTGCGGACGCGCCTGGCCAATGCGGGGACAGCGCGCGTGCGATCGGACTTTTCCTGCGATGAGGGCATCGACAGGCTGGCGGACCGGTTCCGACCGCTCCTTGAATCATGACGCCGCGGATTGCATTTTACGCACCGATGAAACCGCTCGACCATCCGGTGCCCTCCGGGGACCGGCAACTCGGCCGGCTGATCCGTCGGGCGCTGATGGAGGCCGGTCACGACGTGGCCATCGGGGCGAGGACACGAACCTGGTCGCGCCATGGCGGACCGGAACAGGAGACGTTGCGCGACGCGGCCGAGGCGGAAGCCGAGACGGTGATCGCAGAATGGCATGGCGCCCCCTCGCCGCCGGCCGACCTGTGGTTCACCTATCACCTCTATCACAAGGCGCCGGACTGGATCGGTCCGCGTGTCGCGGATGCGTTCGGGCTGCCCTATGTCGTGGCGGAAGCAAGCCGCGCCTTGAAGCAGGAACACGGGCCATGGGCACTCGGCTTCGCGTCTGCCGATACGGCGCTCAAGCGCGCTTCTGCCGTAATCGCCCTGCATCAGGAGGACGCTGACGGATTGTCGGCGGTCGTCCCCGCCGAGCGGATCCGGCTCTTGCCGCCGTTTATCGATACGACCGCGTTCGCGGAGAGGCCCGCGACGTCAGGTCCGCACAACCCCGTCCGACTGCTTACGATCGCCATGATGCGAGCGGGCGACAAGGAACGCTCCTATCGGGTTCTGGCCGACGCCCTCAACCGGCTTGCGGCCTATCCCTGGAGCCTGACGATTGCCGGCGACGGCGAAGCGGCTGAGCGCCTGCGCCCGCTGTTTCCGCCGGATCGTACGACCTGGCTCGGACGGGTCGATCCGGACCGGGTTCCCGATCTCTGCGGCCAGAGCGATGTGTTCGTCTGGCCCGCCGTCAACGAAGCCTTCGGCCTGGTGTTTCTTGAGGCGCAGGCAGCCGGGCTGGCTGTCGTCGGCGGCCGCAGCGGCGGTGTGCCCGACCTGGTCGAACACGGCACGACGGGCTATCTCGCGCCCGAAGGCGACGCCGCGGGCTTTGCCGACGCGCTGCGCATCCTGTTCGATCACCCTGACCGGATTCCGATCTTCGGCCGGGCCGGACAATCCGCCGTGCTTGCACATCACGGATTGAAGACCGGCGGGGCGTCCCTGTCCGCAATCCTGAAAGCCGTGGCGGGCGATGACGCCCTGTCAAGTTCCGGACAAAAGGTGTCGTGAAGGTCCGCCATGCGCGTGTCCACCTGCCTGATCTATGTGCAGCATCTCTTGGGAACCGGCCATGCCGTGCGTGCCGCGGCGCTGGCCCGCGAAATGGCGCGCCGCGAATGTGCAGTCACGCTGGTCACCGGCAACACGCTGCCCGCCACGCTTGACGTATCCGGCTTCGATGTCCTGGACCTGCCGCCGGCCCGGGCCGCGGATGCCCGGTTTGCCGGGCTCGTCGACCCGTCGGGCCAGGCACTCGGTGAGGTCTGGCAAAGGGACCGCACCGAACGCTTGCTCGAGTTCTATGAGGACATCCGGCCCGATATCCTCGTCACCGAAACCTTTCCCCTCGGCCGTCGCAAATTTGCCTTTGAATTGCTGCCGTTGCTTGAAACGGTCAGGGCCTCCGATCACGCCCCGCTGATCGCCTGTTCGGTCCGCGATATTCTCGTACGCAAAACCGACCCCCGCAAGGAAGCCTGGATGGCGGATATCGCCCGGGCCCATTACGATCTTGTGCTCGTGCATGCCGATCCGGCCCTTGTCACGCTCGGCGACAGCTTTGCCTATGCCGACCGGATTGCCGATCTCGTGCATTATACGGGATATGTTCATGAGACGGTCGACGCCGGGTTCTCTGGACCGCATGACGGCCTGGACGAAGTGATCGTCTCGGCCGGCGGTGGCGCGGTCGGGCTCGACCTGCTGCATACGGCGCTGGCTGCGCGGGCACTTTCGAACCAGGCCGATAGCCTGACCTGGCGCCTGTTGATCGGCCATGCGCATGCGCCGGCCACATTCGAAACCCTGCGGAGCGCGGCCGGCGACGGGATTGTGGTGGAGCGCGTGCGCCCGGATTTTCGGGGGCTTTTGTCGCAAGCCCGGCTTTCGGTCAGCCAGGCCGGTTACAATACGGCGCTCGACGTGATGGAGGCCGGCTGCGCCGCGGTGTTCGTGCCGTTCGAAGACGAAGGCGAGACGGAACAGAGGTTGCGTGCCGACCTGTTGCACCGACGCGGACTGGGCCAGGTTGTGCCCAAGGCCGAGCTGACCGTGGCCCGTCTCGCAGAGGCTGTCGATGCCGCGCTTGCGCATCCGCGTCCGGATCTGCAGATCCAGACGAACGGTGCGGCCGTCGCCGCAGACATTCTGTGCGAGATGCAACAAACAAAACGGGCCAAAGAGTAACATGCCGAACTCAGACCGGGCGAACTTTGAACAGGCCCTCACCGGCGCCCTCGCACGCGCCCAACATGTCGGCAAGGTTCTGGACTTCTGGTGGCGCGACGATGACGCGGTCAGCGTAACCGCCCCCCTCGACCGACTGCTCGATCAGAGCGAACGGTTTGGCGTGCCGCTCGTGCTGGCGGTCATTCCCGAACAGGCCGAACCGGACTTGTTTATCCGCATTGCCGATCTGGATCGCGTCACGGTCAGCCAGCACGGCTTTGCCCATCGAAACCACGAACCGCCTTTGACAAAAAAAACCGAACTCGGCACCGCACGGTCAGCGGATCTCGTGCTGGATGAGCTGGCGCGAGGCCGGGATATGCTGGCCGGGCAGGCCGGATCCCGATTTGCACCGATCCTGACACCGCCCTGGAACCGGATCGCACCCGACGTCGCGAAACGACGTGTTGAAATCGGATTGACCGGCCTTTCGACATACGGCCCGGTGGGCGACGAACCGCACCACGTCAACGCCCATGTCGACATGATCGATTGGCACGGCTGGCGCGGCTTCATCGGCTGGGATCGGGTGACGGTGATGCTGAATAAGGAAATCGACCGCCGGCTTGCCGGCCCCAATGAACCGATCGGCCTCCTCACCCATCATCTGGTGCATGACGAGGAGACCTGGGCGTTTCTGGAAGCCTTTCTTTCCCTGGCGAGCGATCATCCGGCCGTGCGATGGCCCAACCCGCCAAGCCTGTTTGGCCTGACAGCCGACGCTCAAGGGGCTTGACCGGCATGCGGCTCCATCAGCCGTGATGGGCCGCAACCGTCTTCAGGCTGGAAAACCCATAAAGCGCTTCGAAACCCTTTTCGCGTCCGTGGCCGGATCGCCCCATGCCGCCGAACGGCAGTTCCACCCCGCCGCCGGCGCCGTAATTGTTGATGAAAACCTGACCGGCCCGCAGCTTGCGGGCAAGCCGCATCTGGCGGCCGCCGTCCTTGCTCCAGACGCTTGCAACGAGACCGTAATCCGTCCCGTTGGCGATTGCGACGGCTTCGTCCTCGTCGCGGAACGGCACGATCACCTGGACCGGTCCGAAGATTTCGTCCTGCGCCAGAACGTGGTCGGCCGGCACATCCGCATAAAGCCGGGGAAGCACATAATGGCCGCCGGACGGCGCATTCGACGTAAGATGGCCCTCGCCGGCCAGCGCGAGATCCGCAGCCTGATCAACAAATCCGGACACGATCGTGCGCTGGCGCGCGGAGATCAGCGGGCCGATATCGAGGTCCTGCATGGCCGGTCCGACCTGAAGCTCCCGGTAGCGGGCGGCCATGCGGTCGGTCACGGCGTCCCGGACGCTCTCATGCACCAGAATGCGGGACGAGGCCGAACAGGTCTGGCCGGCGTTCTGGATGCCGGCGTTGACCAGAAACGGCAGGGCGCGGTCCAGATCGGCATCCTCGAACACGACCTGGGGCGACTTGCCGCCCAATTCCAGCGTCACCGGTACGACGTTCTTTGCCGCCGCCGCCTGAACCAGAGATCCGACGCCGACCGATCCGGTGAACGAAACGTGGTGAATGCCCGCATGACCGGCGAGCGCTGCGCCCGCCTCTTCGCCGAGACCCGGAACGACGTTGAGCGCGCCCTTCGGCAAGCCGGCCTCGTCGGCGATCGCGGCGAAGGCGAGCGCGGTCAGACAGGCCTCTTCCGCCGGCTTCAGAACGCAGGCATTTCCCATGGCAAGGGCTGCACCGACCGACCGGCCGATGATCTGCATCGGGTAGTTCCACGGCACGATATGCCCCGTGACGCCGTGCGGCTCGCGCAGCGTGTAGACCGTGTACCCGTCGAGATAGGGAATGGTCTCGCCGTGCACCTTGTCGGCCGCGCCGCCGTAGAATTCCAGGTAGCGGGCAAGCGCCACCGCATCGGCCCGCGCCTGTTTCAACGGCTTGCCGACATCGGCGGCCTCGAGACGGGCAAGCGCGTCCACCCGATCCAGGACCAGCCGACCCATGGCGGCCAGAAGGCGGCCGCGCTCGGCGGCCGTCATGCGGCCCCAAGGCCCCGCCAACGCGGCATGGGCCGCGGCGACCGCCCGGTCAATATCCTCGGCATTGCCCCGGGCAATCTCGCCGACTTCAGACCCGGTAGACGGATCCTCCAGGGGCAGCACCTCGCCTGTCGCGGCTTCCGTCCAGGCGCCGTCAACAAAGACTGATTGCGACGGAAACCAGAGATCGGGATGGGCGGTCATGAAATTTTCCTTTGGGCAAGCGCGCTTTCAATGTCCGGTGAGGACGCGATCAATTGTCTGGTATAGGCGTGTTGCGGGTTGCGGAACACTGTCTCCGTGGCGCCCTCTTCGACGATGCGGCCGGCGCGCATGATCAGGACCCGGTCGGTCACCGCCCGCACGACCGAGAGGTCATGGGAAATGAACAGGTAGGACAGGTTCAGGCGGCGCGACAGATCCGCCAGAAGGTCGAGGATCTGGGCGCGGATCGAAACATCGAGCGCGGAAACCGCTTCGTCCAGCAGGATGAGATCCGGCTCGATGATCAGCGCTCTGGCGATGGCAATGCGCTGGCGCTGGCCGCCGGAAAACTCGTGGATGTAGCGGTCGGCGTCCGCGGCCGACAGACCGACGCGATCGAGCGCGTCGCCCACCCGCCGTCGGCGCTCGTCGGCCGATAAAGGGTCGTCCATCAGATGGAACGGTTCCGCCACGAGGCGCTCGACGCGATGCCGGGGATTGAAGCTGCTATAGGGGTCCTGGAAGACCACCTGCATCCGACGGCGGACAACCCGCGCCATCGGCCGGTCGGCGTCGACCACGTTTCCCGCAACGCGGATCTCGCCACCCTGGATCGGGTCGAGCCCCAGAATGGCGCGGGTCAGGGTCGACTTGCCGCAACCGCTCTCGCCGACCAGACCGACATTCTCACCGCGCCGGATCGAGAAACTGACGCCGTTCACGGCCCGGAACTCCCCGGGAGGCGCCAGGAAAGACGCGCGCGGCGTCCGGTAGGTGCGCACCACGTCGCGGACTTCGAGCAGCGGCACTTCACCGGTGCGGTCGGGACCGCGTGGCGGGTGATGACCGGAGGCCTCGATAAGCGCCCTGGTGTAGGCATGGGCAGGCGCCTCGAAGATCCGCTCCGCAGGCCCCGCCTCGACGATGTCGCCGCGCCGCATGATTGCCAGACGGTCGGCCATGCCGGCCACGACGCCCAGATCGTGCGTGATCATGAGCAGGCCCATCCCGTCCGAATCGACCAATCCGCGCAACAGGTCGAGTATTTGCGCCTGCGTCGTGACATCGAGCGCGGTCGTCGGTTCGTCCGCAATCAGCACGGCGGGTTGGAGGGCGATGGCCATGGCAATCACGACACGCTGACGCTGGCCGCCGCTCAGTTCATGGGGATAACGATCGAGCGGGAACCGGTCGGCCGGCAGGCCGACGCGGTCGAGCGTGCGGCGGGCAATCTGCAACGCCTCGCGTCGCGTACCGCGGCCGTGCACCACAACCGTCTCGGCGACCTGGTCGCCGATCGTGCGCACCGGATTGAGCGCCGTCATCGGTTCCTGAAAGACCATGCCGATTACGGCACCCCGCACGCTGCACATTTCCGCCTCGCCAAGGCGCGTCAGATCGCGATCCTTGAGGCGGATCGACCCGTTCAATTCCGCGCCGCCGGGCAGCAGATGCATCACCGAATAGGCGGTCATGGATTTGCCCGACCCGCTTTCGCCGATCACGCCGAGCACATCGCCGGCTTGCAGCTCGAAGCCGATGCCGTTGAGGATCGGGCTTCCGTTGATCGACAGCGTCAGGTCTTTGACGCTCAACAGGGTCATGTGCGCCCTCGCCGCAATTTCGGATCGAGCGCGTCGCGCAGCCCGTCGCCGGTCAGGTTGAGACCGAGAACCGTGAGCACGATCGCAAAGCCCGGAAACAGCGCGACATGGGGGGCAAGCCCGATCAGGGTTTGGCTTTCGGCCAGCATGCGCCCCCAACTGGGGATCGGCGGCTGGGCCCCGAGCCCGACATAGGACAGGGCAGCCTCGGCAAGGATGCCCAGGCTGAACTGGATGGTCGCCTGGACGATCAGGAGATTGGCGATATTGGGCAGGATGTGTTCGACCGAGATGCGGGCCGGTCCCTTGCCGGCAACCCGGGCCGCAAGCAGAAAGTCACGCGTCCACAGCGACAGCGCCGCGCCACGCGCGAGCCTCGCAAATACCGGGATATTGAAGATTCCGATCGCGATGATCGCGTTGACGGCGCCGGGACCGAACACGGCCGTGATCAGGATCGCGATGACCAGCGAGGGGAACGCGAAGATCAGATCGTTGGTGCGCATGATGACGTCATCGAGGAAGCCGCCACGCAGTGCCGCGGCCGCCAGACCGAGCGGCACGCCGAGCACCACGCCGATGCCGACCGCGATCAGGCCGACGGCAATCGACGTGCGCGCGCCGACCATGACCATCGACAGGACGTCGCGGCCGAACTGATCGGTGCCGAACCAATGGCCCGGCGACGGCGGCTGCAACCGATCCGCAATGGCAAGCGTCGTCACGTCGTAGGGCGTCCACACAAGGGAGACGAGACCTGCCGCAAGGAACACGGCCGACAAAAGTGCACCGACGACAAAGCTCCGTGTACCGATGAGAGCGACAAGGCGCGACGGCGCCCTTGGCAGGTCGGACTCGCTCATGTCCGCCGCCTCAGGCGCGGATCGACCCAGGCATAGGCGAGATCGACGAGAAACGTGACCACGATCACCGCAAACACCAGCAGCATGACGACGCTCTCGACGACGATCAGATCGCGCTGCGTAATCGCCTGGAAGATCAGGCGGCCAAGGCCAGGCAGAAAGAAGACGTTTTCGATGATGACGGCGCCGGCAATCAGAAACGAAAACTGCAGCCCGACGATCGTCAACACCGGGATCATGGCATTCGGCAGGGCATGCCGCCACAAGGCCTGGCGGCGCGACAGGCCCTTGGCACGGGCCGTGCGCATAAAATCCTCCTGCAGGCTGTCGAGAAGCGATGACCGGACGATGCGGGCAAGGATCGAGGCCTGCGGCAAAGCAAGCGCGATTGCGGGAAGCGTCAGGGATTTGAGCGCGGCGAAAACTCCGGCGTCCCAACCTGCAAATCCGCCGGCGGAAAACCAACGCAGCGAAACGGCAAAAACCAGAACGAGCAACATGGCGAACCAGAAGTTCGGCACGGATATGCCCAATTGCGTGACGCCCATAACGCCGAGATCGGTCGCAGAACCCTGACGGCTTGCCGCGAGCACGCCGGCAAAGAGGGCGATGGCCGTCGACAGGAGCAACGCATAGAGGGTCAACGGCAGGGAAACCCAGAGCCGTTCGGCCACCAGTTCCGTGACCGGCGTGCGATAGGTATAGCTGATGCCAAAATCGCCGCTGAGCATGCCGGCGACCCAGTCGAGGTAGCGCGCCGGTGCGGAACCGGTCAGGCCGAGTTCTTCGCGCAGGGCAGCCACCGTGTCCTCGGCCGCATTCATTCCCAGCATGTAGGACGCCGGATCGCCGGGCACGATCTGAAGCACGCCGAAGATCACAAGGCTCGCAACCAGCAGGCTGATCGCGAGGGTCACCAGCCGGCCGATCGCATAACGCAGCATCACACCGGCCGCGCGGTCAGCGTCCCCGCATTTCCGGCGATCTTGTGCCCGGATGCCATCGGGAAGCGGGAACCTGACCCGACACTCACTCCCAGTGGACCGCGGTCATGTCGTTGGCCTGGGTCGGGAGGTTCTGCCACAAGCCCTTGAGACGCTTGTTGCGCACCGACGTCCGGGCGAGCTGGAAGAGATAGCCGTTCACATAATCATCGGCGATCTGCTGCTGCATGGCGCGCAGAACCTCTTCGCGGGCTGCCGGGTCGGTGGCGGCATTCAGTTTCGCGTTCAGCTCCTTGACCGCGTCGGAGCGGTACTGGAAATAATAGTCGTCGCGCGCATAGATGCCGATGTCCAGGGGTTCGGTGTGACTGACGATCGTCAGATCGAAATCCTTGCCGCGGAAGACCTGTTCAAGCCATTGCGCCCATTCCAGGTTGGCGATTTCGGTTTCGATGCCGACTTCGCGCAATTGCGCGGCGATGATTTCGCCGCCGCGCCGCGCGTAAGAAGGCGGCGGCAATTTCAGCGAAAGGGTCAACCCGTCGGCGTGACCGGCCTCGGCGAGCAGCGTGCGGGCAAGGTCGGGATCATGCGCGGACTGACCCGTCAGATCGACATAGGCGGGGTGATGCGGCGCGAAATGAGTACCGATCGGCGTACCGTAGCCGAACATGGCTCCGTCAATGATTGCCTGGCGGTCGATCGCATGGGCAATCGCCTTGCGAACACGAATGTCGGAAAGCGCCGGCCGTTCATTGTTGATCGACAGGATCGTCTCGCCCTCAGTCGACCCGACCACGACCTCAAACCGGGCATCGGCGCGAAACTGATCGAGGATTTCCGGGGCCGGGAAAACCGGAAACGCATCGACGTCCTCGGCCATCATGGCGGAAAAAGCGGCCGTCGGATCGGAAATGAACTTGAACGTCACGGCATCGAGTTTCGCCGGTTCGCCCCAATAATCGGGGTTCTTCACCAATTCGATGCTGTCGGCCTTGGTCCAGCGCGAAAATCGGAACGGACCGGTACCGACCGGCTGTGTGGCATTGGTCGCGACGCTCTCCGGCGCCACGATGATCGCGTCTCCCCAGGCCAGATTGAAAAGAAGGGCGCCGGTGGGCTGGCTTAGCGTCAGTCGGACCGTGCGCTCGTCGACCACGTCGACGGATTCTATTGCGGCATAAAGCGCCTTTTGCGCGTTCTTGCTGTCATCCGCGCCGATCCGGTCGAGCGAAAACTTGACGTCTTCGGCTGTCAGCGCGGTTCCATCGTGGAAGGTCACGCCGTCATGCAGCGTGAACGTATAGGTGAGCCCGTCGTCGGAGATATCCCAGCTTTCGGCGAGCGCCGGCCGGATCGACCCGTCTTCGGCGAAACGCACCAGGCCCTCGAACACGTTGGCGTAGACAACTTCGTCGATGGCCGCGGCCGCGCCGGCCGTCGGATCGAGCATTGGCGGTTCGAGTTGCATGCCGATCGTCACGTCGGCGGCATTGGCCGCCGACTGTGCCCAGAAGCTGCCGGCAAGAGCGGCAGCAGCGATCGACAGGGCCAGGGATTTCATGGGTTTCCTCCGATTTGTTCGGCCACAGGCGCCAGCCGGCGGCGCGGCGCTTATCGCCCACGTGACCGGATCATCCACCAAACAGCGGGGATTGCAAGTCTGGCGGGCGGCTGCCCGCAGCGCCGGTCGGCTTATCGGGCGTACGTTCAGGCGGGCTTCAGAACCGACTACTTGTAGGGATCGGCCGCATCGCGCAAACCGTCGCCCAGGAAGTTGAAGGCGAGCACGACAATGATGACCGGAATGACCGGTGCCATCAGCCACGGATAGATCGTGACGATCGTGATGTCCTGCGCCTCGTTCATCATCACGCCCCAGGAGACGGCCGGTCGTCGAAGCCCCAGATTGAGGAAGGACAGTGCCGTCTCGCCGAGGATCATCGAGGGTATCGATAGCGACGCACTGGCGATGATGTGGCTCATGAAGCCGGGCAGAAGGTGTTTGGAAATGATGCGGCCCGGTTTTGCGCCCATCATCGCCGCGGCGCGGGCATATTCCTCTTCCCTGAGTGACAAGAGCTTGGATCGGACCGCCCGCGCAAGGCCTGGCCAGTCCAGCAATCCCAATATCACGGTGATCCCGAGATAGATCCAAACCGGATTCCAGGTCACCGGTAAGGCTGCCGACAATGCCATCCACAAGGGCAGTTCCGGAAGCGATTTCAGGATCTCGATCACGCGCTGGATCAAGGCATCGACGAGCCCGCCGAAATAGCCGGCAATGCCGCCGAGGACGATGCCGAGCACCATGCTGATGGCCACGCCGACAAGGCCGACGGTCAGCGAAATCCGCGCTCCGTAGATCAGGCCCGACAGGACGTCGCGACCGAGCCGGTCGGTGCCAAGCAGGAACAGCGTGCCCGCCTCGGCCGGGCAGACGAGATGGAAACTGCCGTCGACCAGACCCCAGAACTTGTAAGACGGGCCGAAACAGAAGAACCGGATCGGATAGACCTTCGTCCTGTCCTCGCTGAACTCACGCCGAAATTTTTCAAGATTGAGGGTCGAGGTGTACCCGTAGACGAAGGGGCCGACGAACGACCCTTCATGGAACAGGCGGACGACTTGCGGTGGCGCGTAGAGGTGCTGCGCGGAACGCTGGTTGGGACCATAGGGCGCGACGACCTCGGCAAACGGCACGAGCAGATAGAAGATAAGCAGGATCCAGGCCGACCAGACCGCGACCCTGTGGCGGCGGAATTTCCACCACATGATCTGCCATTGCGACGCCTGGAAATATTGTTCCTGTTCCGGCGTCAGCGTCTCCAGGGCCTTCGGATTGAACGGCTCCGGATTGACGTAGTGCCGCCCGCCGTCGCCGTCTCCCCTGCCCTGCTCGATATTCATTTCGACGCCTCCGCACCGAGGCGGATCCGCGGATCCAGCACGGCAAGGAGCAGATCCGAGATCAGCATGCCGATCAGGGTGAGGACCGCAACGAACAGCAGAATGAAGCCGGACAGGAACTGATCCTGGGATTGCAATGCGTCCAGCAGGATCGGTCCGACCGTCGGCAAGTTCAACACCACCGACACGATGACCGACCCGGAGACCATGGACGGGATCAGGTTGCCGATGTCGGCAATGAACGGGTTGAGCGCCATGCGCAGCGGATATTTGACCAGAAGACGGGCCTCGCGCAGGCCCTTGGCCCGTGCGGTGGTCACATATTGCTTGTGCAATTCGTCAAGCAGGTTGGCACGCAGACGCCGGATCATGCCGGCCGTGCCCGATGTCCCGATAACGATGGTGGGAACGATGAGATGGGCCAGAACCGACTGCACCTTTTCCAGGCTCCAGGGCCTGTCGATGTATTCCGGCGCCATGAGCCCGCCGATGGACAGACCGAACCATCGGTTCGACAGATACAAAAGCACGAGACCGAGCAGGAAATTCGGTGTCGCCAGGCCGATATAGCCGAGGAAGGTGAAGCCGTAATCGCCCCAGGAGTATTGTCGCGTCGCCGAATAGATGCCGATCGGAAACGAGACGACATAGACAAACAGGATCGTGGCGGCATTAAGAATGACGGTGAGCAGCAGGGTCGGACCGACGACCTGATCGACCGGCTGGTTGTATTCAAAGGACCAGCCCCAATTGCCTTGCAAGAGACCGTCGAAACCGGACGGTCCGGGCCAAAGCCCGACCCAGATGAGGTAGCGTTCCAGAAACGGACGGTCGAGGGCGAATTCCTTACGCAGGAATTCCATCTTGGCGACGCTGGCGGACTCGCCCTGCGACTTCAATTGCTCGATCTGGTTCGACAGATAGTCGCCGGGCGGCAACTCGATGATGACGAATGTCAGAAAACTGATCACCAACAATGTCGGGATCATCGCCAGAAGACGCCGAATTACATAAACCGCCACGGCGCGGATCCCCTTTGTGCGACCCTATTGGTCGAGCCAGAATTCATCCATGCGGAACACACCGAATTGCGCTCCCGGATCCCAGCCGTAAAACGCGTTTTGCGGGACATTGCGCAGCTTGTTGGACACCGCGACCGGTTGCTGGACGCTGGATACGACACCGATCGAAAAGACCTCGTCGGCGTGGATGTCCAGGATCTCGTGCCAGATCTTCGTGCGCTCCTCGTCAGAGGTCGACACGAGCCAGGCCTGATAGAGGTCGAACAGGCGCTGGGCCGGCGCATAATCGATCTTTTCGCCGGTTCGCCCGCCGGTTTCATAATAATCGCCCCAACCGTACCAGGTGAACATGTCGACGGAGGCAGGCACAAATCCGACCGGATTGGTGGCCGGCGTCGGCAGTCCGTTTTCAAAGCCTTCCCACACCGCCATCACGAGATCGCCGGAATAGGCTCGGTTGCGCAGGGAATCCCGTTGCGAGGGCTTGACGAAGAGCTTGATGCCGATTTCCCGCCAGCCTTCCTTGATCAATTCCAGGGCATCGATCTCGGATTGCCGCTCGCCGGCGGATTCCACAATGATCTCGAGCGGCCGCCCGTCGGGCAGCTTGCGCGTGCCGTCGCCCTGGCGTTCGGTCAACCCCATCTCGTCGAGCAGCGCATTGGCCGTTTCCGGATCGAACACGGCCCATTTCGAGACCCGGTCCTCTCGAAAAAGCGGGCTGTTGGGCAGGACGGAATTGTTGCCCTCCGTCGCCAGCCCGAAATACAGCGACTGGTTGACGATCGAGCGGTCGGTGCCAAGCGAAAGCGCGCGCCGGAACCGCACGTCGCGCAGGACCTCGCGCCAGACCGGATCCTTGACGTTCAGATTGGGAAACAGCGCGACGTGTGCCCCCTTGGCAATCGGCCAGAGCAGGGTCGTGTAGTCGGACTGGCGTTCACCTTCCTTGAGGACCGTAACGTCGGAAAACGAAATGTTGCGAGCCTGAAGCTGGCTGTCGCCGGCCTGTGTCTTTGCCGCAATCAGCCGCTTGTCGGCGACCGTCAGGATCACGCGGTCGATATACGGCAATTGGCGCCCATCGGTATCGACCCGGTGGTAATAGGGATTGCGGACCATGGTGGCGCGCTGTTTCGACGAACCCGGCGCCAGAACCCAAGGCTGCAGCGACGGCTGATCCAGGTTGTTGGCGTTATACATTTCGTCTTTTTGATTGTGCAGGGACGCCCAGTTCCGGGTCTTGGTTTCCTTCATCTGGGACTTGATGAAGTCGGTGTCGCCGTATTTTTCGTGAAACTGTTTCAAGTAGTGGGCCGGCCGGTAGATGAACGGCGGTCGCGACTTGGCGAGTTCCGGCAGGAATTGCGGATTGGCCTTCTCCCACGCGAACCGGATCGTGTGATCATCGATGATCGTGAATTCGGCCGGCTTGCCGTCGACCAGCATGAAGTAGTTCGGACCGGACGGGCTAAGGGCCTCGTTGTTGGCGATGTCCTCCCACCAATAGCGGAAGTCCTCGGCCGTGAAGGGTTCGCCGTCAGACCATCTGTGGCCCTTGCGCAAATGGAAGGTAAAGACCTTGCCGTCCTCGACATCGACCGCGCGCAGCAGGTCGGGAACGAGTTCCAGCTTTTCATTGTAGCCCATCAAGCGGGCATAGCCCCAGACGTTGATCAGGCGCCGGTCCTTGGAGCGGCCGATCAGCGTGTTCAGGTCGCCGCCATGCGTGCCCGGCGTGCGTCCGCGTGCGGCGAGGTCGACAATGTAGGGTTCGGAGGGGACGCGCTCGGCGACGGGCGGCAGGCCGTCCGGATGCGTCCGATCAAGCGTCGGGGTTTCAACCAGGTCGACGGCAAATGCCGGCCCGACCGCCAAAAGACACCACGATGCGGCAACCAGTGACGCAGCACGCAATCCTATCATTATTCTCCCACCTCCAGAAATTCCATTTTGCTTTCGGCGCCGGGCGCACAGACGAAGTGGCCGGGCCGCATTTCCACCATTTTTGGCCGGATATCGTTGTCGAGACGAAACGGTTCGGGCCAAGTTTCCGGCTGCGAGGCCCGGCCCGCCGAGAGTTTTTCAAAATCCAGCAGATTGTCCAGACTGGGTTCCGGTACCGCCGCAAGCAGGGCCTGCGTATAGGGGTGGATGGGTTTCTGAACGATCGCGTTTTTCTCACCGATTTCGACCAGCCGTCCCTTGCACATGACGGCGATACGATCGGCAATGTAGTCGACGACGGCAAGGTTGTGGCTGACAAAAATGTAGGTCAGTCCGAGATTGGCCTTCAGATCCTTCAAAAGATTGAGGATCTGCGCCTGCACCGAGACGTCGAGAGCGGAGACCGGTTCGTCGCACAGGATGATTTCCGGTTGCAACGCCAGCGCACGTGCAATGCCGATCCGTTGGCGCTGACCACCGGAGAAGGAATGCGGGTAACGCCGCAGAAACCGGACGTCGAGCCCCACGAGCTGGATCAGGTCGCGCACCCGTTCGGCCCGTTCCTCCTCGGTTCCCAACCCGTGAATCAGAAACGGTTCCAGGAGAATGTCGTTGACGGTCATGCGGGGGTTGAGGGACGAGAACGGGTCCTGGAAGATCATCTGGACCCTGCGACGATAGGCCATCAATTCGTCACCGGCCAGGCTGGCCACATCCTGGAGGCCGCGCCCCGTATCGACCCGGATTTGTCCATCATCAACATCGATGCCGCGCAGGACGGCACGCGACACTGTCGTCTTGCCGGACCCCGATTCTCCGACAAGCCCGAGGCATTCGCCGCTCTTGACGGTGAAGCTGATGGCGTCGAGCGCCCGCAGGGTGCGAGCCTTGCCGGACAGAAACCCGCCCTTGCGCAGCACGAACTTCTTGGTCACTTCCCGCACGTCGACGACCGTTTCCCCCGGCTTGGCATGATCGATGTCGGGCTTGGCGAACTGGTTCGCCTTGACTTCGATCGGACGGATCGGAACCAGCCTTTCGTCGTCGGCCATGTCAAAACGCGGCACCGCGTTCAACAGTGCCTTGAGGTAATCGTGCTGCGGATCTGCGAACAATTCATTCGATGCGCCGGCTTCCATGATCTGACCGTGATAGACGACGACAACATCGTCCGCCATGTTGGCCACGACGCCGAAATCATGCGTGATCATCAGCATCGACATGTCGAGTTCCTGCTGAACGTCGCGCATCAGCTTGAGGATTTCGGCCTGGATGGTGACATCGAGGGCCGTTGTCGGCTCGTCGGCGATCAGGAGGGCCGGCCGGCACACCATTGCCATGGCAATCATGGCGCGCTGGCGCAGGCCGCCGGACAATTCGAACGGGTAGGTGTTGAGTGCGCGTTCAGGATCGGGAAAATGCACCAGCCCGAGCATGTCCCGGGTGACGCTGCGCGCATCACCGCGCGACAGTTTGCTGTGAAGCCGCGCGGCCTCGCTGATCTGGTCGCCGATCGTGTGCAGCGGCGACAGCGAGGTCATCGGTTCCTGAAAAATGATGGCGATGCGATTTCCCCGGAGCGCCCGCATCTTCGGTCCGTCGCGGTCAAGGGCGGCGATATCGATCTGTCCGCCGCTTCCGGGATCATTGAAGAGGATGCGCCCGCTCGCAATCCGGGCACTGTCGGGCAGGAGCCCCATCACCGCCTGGGAAATCACCGTCTTGCCGGACCCGGATTCTCCGACGACCGCCACGGTTCGGCTCTGGGGCACGCGGAACGACACCCGGTCGACGGCGCGGACAAGACCCTCTGAACCGTCGAACTCGACGGTCAAGTCCTCCACCGCCAGAATATCCACGTCACGACCCCGCTGCGAAAACACTCGACGATCATGTTAACCGGTATGCATGACGGTGCAAAAACCGAATGCCGTCACCGGTCTTTTTTATTGTTTCTGTCGAGTAAGGGTTTCCGCAGGAAAGCGCAAGAAGGTTAACACCGGCAAGCGGTGCGCACCGGCCTGGCCCCTGCCGGCTCCCGCCGATCAGGACGTCCCGGATACCGGGTCCGCAATTGCAACGGTGTCCGATGCCCGCGCGTCCTTGCGGGGTTCCCTTGTCGCCGCCGAGGCGCGGGCTTCCGCGCGTTCGACGGCCCATACCTGCACCCCGGCGGTGCGCCCCTTGACAAAATGCTCGCCAAGCTGCCGGCCCGGATAATCCTCGGTCAGCCGTGACCAGGTGCTTTGCGACAACAGGATGGCGACCTCCTCCTCCGGCATCTCCTGCTTGCCCAGGCCCTGCAGCCGCTGACACAGGTTCACGGTGTCGCCGACAATGGTGTAGTTGACCCGATCCAGCGCCCCGATATTGCCGACAATGACGGCGCCTGTATGAACGCCGATGCGCATGCGAACCGGCAATCGCCCCTCGGCAACCAGCCGCCTGTTGTCCGCCTCGACGGCCGCCCGAATCGCTATGGCGGCCCGGACGGCGGAATCGGCATGATCATCCTTTTCGTTCGGAGCGTTCCAGAAGGCCAGCAATCCGTCGCCGAGATATTTGTCGACCGTTCCGTCCTCCGCTTCGATGCACGCGACAAGGATCTCGAAATGGCGATTGAGAAGACGCACGGTCTCCGATGCCGGAAGCCGTTCGGAGATTTCCGTGAAGCCGGCAATATCGGTGAACAGAACCGTCAGTTCGGTCTCGCGCGAGCGACCGGCATCTTCAAGCCCGAGGCGGATCAGCTTTCGCGCGAGCGACCGCGGCACGTAGGACGTAAAGGCCCGCAAGCCGTTCAGCATCGCGTTAAAGGCCTTGGCGCCGTCATCCATCTCGCGGATGCTGCTGCGGGGCAATTCCGTTACCGCTTCAAGGTCGAGACCGGCAATCCGCCGAAACCGATCGGTCGTGCGCGTGATCGGCGCGGCAATGCGACGGCTGAGCCAGATCGCAAAGATCACGCTCACGATCAGGGCCACGATGCCCGCGATCGCAAGGCCGATGATGCGTTGAACCTCCGTCCCGACCTGGTCGCGTTTGAAGTAAATGCCAGTCGTCCAGGGGTTCGGACCGTATCCCTCCAAGGTGCCGAGAATGGCGATATAGGGGACTCCGCCAGCCTCCACGGCCCGCACGTCGGCTCCCTGCTCATTGGCGGCTTCGAAGGTCTCGCGCACTTCGGTAAAGGGCAGCAGACGCAGCACTTCATCCCCGGCGACCGTCACCGGCACGCCGGGCCGTTCGACACTGCGCAGGTCCGCAAGATTGAGACGTTCTCCGTCCGAATGGGCGACAACGTTGAAGGGCCATTCCATGATGAAGGCGGTCGCTTCGTGCGACCGGCCGATCTGTTCGACCAGCCCGGAAAGAAACGCCGTCGGAATCGCGGCCACCAGGTAATAGTCGATGCGTCCATCACGGGTGAGCGGAGCCACAGCGGCGGTATAGACGCCGAATTCCGTATGGACGAGCGGGCTCCAGGCGACACCGTCATCCAGCGACATGTCACTTAGGAGGAGCCGTACGCGTTCTTCGTCCTCAGGTTGGTCGATGAAGACGTCGAAGCCCTCGCCCTCCTTGCGCGCGACGCCGCGCTGCACGAATTCGGGATCATAGACGATCCAGGCGTCGGCTGCCGGGCTCGCCGACAGCGCGCCCTTGAGCAGCGCCGCCACCTCCGTGTCGCTCGACAGGTCCAGCCGACCGGAATCATATTCACGCTTGATCTCGAGAATTGCCTGCTTGGCCGGATCGAGATGGGCCCTGATGCCGTCCTGCAGGGATTGCACCCACAAAACCGACTTGTCGTTCAAGAGCGAGAACGTGTTGACGTAGGTCGTCTTGACGGACAGGTAGAGCACGATCGCGACCGACAGGCCGGTCAACAGGCCGAAGCTTCCGGCCATGACGAGTGACATCGGCATCGGCCAGAATCGGCGACGCAAACGAAGCAGCCAAGTGGTCATCGACAGCACCTTGCCGGGCAACACCCCCGAATCGTTCGACCCCCTGAGGCTGAATGTAGGTCGTGAGGGCCCGTTCCCGCAACGGCGATGTTCACAGTGCGGTTGTCAGAACGGCGTCGCAAAGGCGTCCTCGAAAAAGCGCGGGCCTCCGAAATTGCCGGATTTCAGAGCCAGATGGATCGGCGTTTCGCCGCCGGGACGGGTCCACGGTACACCCGGTGCGATCTCGGTGCCGATTTCCAGCCAGGTCACGCCGAGTGCCTTGACGATGGCGCCCGATGTCTCGCCACCGGCGGCGATCAGGCGTCCGACACCGGCACCTGTCGCCCCCACGGCAATGGCGGCCAACGCGTCCTCGACAATCTTGCCCGCGGCGGCAACGCCGAGCGCGTCCTGCGCGGCGCGCACACCGGCAGGGTCCTCGGTCGAATAGACCAGGACCGGACCATCGGAAGGCTGGTCGGCGATCCATTCGAGCGCCCTTTGCGCACCGCCTGGTTCGGACGCAAGCGCCAGCGGGTCGAGCTGCAGGGCGGGATAGGATTTGCGGAAATGGGCCACCTGCTCGCGGGTGCGTTCGGAACAGGAGCCGGAAAGGACAAGATCGCGCCCCGAGATACTGCTTCCCTCCGCGCTTCGGGCCGGGTCCGCCGCTGCCACGTCGCCGCGCCCGAGGCCGAGCGCGATACCGGACCCGCCGGTCATCAGCCGGGCGTCACGCAGCGGCGATCCGATCGTCAGGAGGTCGGCATCACGGATCGCATCGACCACGGCATAACGATGGCCGCTTCGCTGCAGGTCCGACAGCGCCTGGCGGACGGCTTCCGCTCCGCGCTCGACGACACGGAACGGCACAAGCCCGGTGCTGTGCCGCGACTGCGCCTGCATCAGGCCGGCCAGGTCCGACCGGCGCATCGGCGTCAACGGATGGTCGCGCATCGACGAGTTTTCCAGAAGCACGTCGCCGACAAACAGGTGTCCGTTGTAAATCGTGCGGCCGTTTTCCGGAAACGCCGGGCAGATGATGGCGATCTCCTCGCCGGTCTTCTCCAGCAAGGCGTCGGCTACCGGTCCGATATTGCCGTCCGCGGTGGAATCGAACGTCGAGCAATACTTGAAGATCACTTGGCGAACGCCGCGGCGCTCGAACCAGTCCAGCGCGGCGAGCGATTCCGATACCGCGTCGCCAACCGGCGCCGTTCGGCTTTTCAGCGCAACGACAACAGCATCGGCAGACGGGTAGTCGCCGTCGTCCTCCGGCACGCCAATGATCTGGATCACCCGGTATCCGACCCGTTTCAGGAGGCCCGCAATATCGGTAGCGCCGGTAAAATCATCGGCGATCACGCCGATCGAAAGCTCTGACATCCGTTCTGCTCTTAGGTATCGGACACGCCGGCATTCATGGATCGGAGGCGGTCACGCCTGGCTGTCCGGACGCGACTTCAGCTCGACTTCGACAAAGACCAGCGGTCCCGGATTGCGGTTGATGACATCGTGTTCGACACCCGCTTCGCGAAAGTACGATTGGCCGGGTTCCATGACGGTCGCCGTTCGGCTCCCGTCCGGGTTCACGATCTCGACGTCGCCGCCGATAACCGGCGTAATCACATAGTCATAGGCATGGCGATGCCAACCGGTCGCCGCCCCCGGCGCGAAACGCCATTCCGTCACCGTGACATGCTCGTTGTCGACATGCACAAGGGCTTTTGCCCTGTCTTCGGACATGGCTGTCTCCTCTCGGGTTGGCGGTCTCACCGCATCCGTTCTTCGGCGCGATCTCGCACCGTGTCGGACAGGGGATAAATCAGCAAGCTGCGGATTAGACAAGTGCGCCGGCGCATTATAGCGTCCCGGCTCCATCACTGAAGAGGCCTCGGGATTCGATGCGCACGGACATCGCCGCGCCAGTTCGTCTGGAAGATTACAAACCGACCGACTACCGGATCGACACCGTCGCGCTGGACGTTCGCCTGCATCCGGAATCGACACGTATAAAGAGCCGCCTCCGCATCGCACCCCGTGAGGGCACCGCGCCAGGCACACCGCTGATCCTCGACGGCGACGACCTGACGCTGGAGGGGCTGTCGCTGGACGGCATGGCGCTGCTCGATACGGCCTACAGCGCGTCTCGGGATCGCCTGACGCTGCATGCCCCGCCGGACCGGCCCTTTGACCTCGAAATCGTGACGAAGACGAACCCCTCGGCAAACACCAAGCTGATGGGCCTGTACCGCACCGACGGCAATTACTGCACGCAGTGCGAAGCGGAAGGCTTTCGACGGATCACCTATTTCCTCGACCGTCCGGACGTCCTGTCCGTCTATACCACCCGCCTGGAAGCCCGCCGGTCCGATGCGCCGGTCCTGCTCGGCAACGGCAATTGCGTGGAGACCGGAAAGATCGACGGCACGGATCGGCACTATGCAATCTGGCACGATCCGTTTCCGAAACCCTCCTACCTGTTTGCAATGGTCGGCGGCGATCTCGGTCATCTCAGCGACACGTTCACGACCCGGTCCGGGCGTGACGTCGCACTCAAGATCTATGTGGAACACGGCAAGGAAGACCGGGCGGTGTTCGCCATGGATGCCCTGAAACGTTCCATGGTCTGGGACGAGAAAGTGTTCGGACGGGAATACGATCTCGACATTTTCATGATCGTAGCGGTGCCCGACTTCAACATGGGCGCCATGGAGAACAAAGGCCTCAACATCTTCAACGACAAATACGTGCTCGCCGATCCGCAGACCGCGACCGACCAGGACTACGCCAACATCGAAGGCGTGATCGCGCACGAATACTTCCACAATTGGACGGGCAACCGCATCACCTGCCGGGACTGGTTTCAATTGTGCCTGAAGGAAGGTCTCACCGTGTTTCGCGACCAGGAGTTCTCATCCGACGAGCGATCCCGTCCGGTGAAACGCATCTCGGATGTCAAGTTGTTGAAAGCGCACCAGTTTCCCGAGGATGCCGGCCCCCTCGCCCATCCGGTGCGACCGGTGGAATACAGCGAAATCAACAATTTCTACACGGCGACCGTCTACGAAAAGGGCGCGGAAGTCGTGCGCATGCTGAAGACGGTGCTCGGTACGGACGGGTTCCGGGCCGGCATGGATCTGTATTTCGACCGGCATGACGGTGACGCCGCGACGATTGAGGACTTCCTCGCCTGTTTTGCCGAAGCGACGGGGCGGGATCTTGACCAGTTCGCCCTGTGGTACCGCCAGTCCGGGACACCGTCGGTTGCGATTTCGGTGAGCCGGAACGAGGCTGCCGACACGATGGACGTCAGTCTTTCCCAGACCTGTCCGCCGACGCCGGGACAAGCGACGAAACAGCCGTTTCACATTCCGCTGACCTTTGCCTGGCTCGATCCGTCCGGGCAGCCGCTTAACGTGGCAAGCCCGGATGCGCCCGGCAGCGCCGACGGCGTGCTGCACCTGAACGACAGCAAGGCAGTCGTGCGGTTGCCGAAAACCCGCGATTGATCGACAGCACGCTGCCTCGCGGCACTTTCGGAAACCGCACGACTGCCTTGCTGTCGTTCAGGTGCAGCACGCCGACGGCGCTGCCGGGCGCATCCAGGCTTGCCACGTTAAGCGGCTGCCCGGACGGATCGAGCCAGGCAAAGGTCAGCG
>JANQQB010000435.1 GCA_028285165.1 Rhodobiaceae bacterium | reverse complement strand
CGCAAGCCCAAGGGCGCCGCGCGGTCAGCGCGCCCTATCGGAGGCCTTCGGCCGTGAGAATCGAAAAATGGCGGAGAGACAGGGATTCGAACCCTGGAGACGGTTGCCCGCCTACACGCGTTCCAGGCGTGCGCCTTCGACCACTCGGCCACCTCTCCATCCGATCCGCCACCGGCGGCGCTGGGGCCGCGGCGGGACGGGACTGCCCGTCTTGCCGGATTGACGCTTCGGAGCGGCGGCGCATGGCCCGTCCTCTCCGTTGCGTGGCGCCGGACTATAGCGTCAGAAAAGCACAGTGCAAGCCCGGTGATCGCCGGTCGTGCGGATGATGGTTTCTAAGACCAACAGCAAAGACTTCCAAGCGATCTGACTGGCACGCCTTCACGCTGCGCGCCGGTGCAGCTCGCATGGTGATGCCGTCCTTGCCGGTGCAAAGAAACGCCGCCGCGGTGCCGCGATATCAGCGGTCCCGGTAGTAACCATGGCGCGCGATGCTCGGGGATTTACGAGGTAGGATTCCCGCCGGCAGCGCCATACATCAACCGGGTCGCCCTTCCTATCTCTTCCGACACTTTATTTTTATGTCAACGGCTTAGGGACGGCGATTCAAGAATTGCGAACACGGTTCATCTTGCTTATATCAGAATTGGGTTGTGGGAGACGGTAAGCGTATGTTGAGTTTTGTTGCACGATTTCTGGGGCTGTGGTTCTGGGCCGGCGCTGTTGTCGCCGCCATCTACGACGGGACGAAGAGTCTCGCTGCCACGCATCTTGTCACGACGCCGCTCGGGGAAACCTGGTTTGCCCTGCATCCGGCGTCCTTGAACGGTCTGCAGGTCGCGATCGAGCGACACCTTGCGGACTTCCTCGCCAATACACTCGGTGGCGCTTTTGCGGATATCGGCTATACATTGTGGAATCCGGTGATTCAGACGGTGTTGCAATCCCCGTCCTGGCTGGTGTTCGGCGTGCTGGGCCTGGTGTTCCTCTGGGCCGGCCGCAAACGGGAACGGACCAGACGGGTGAGCGTCCCGGCCTGACAAAACGGCGCCCGGCAGCCGACAGGCGCCGGGCCCGTCTGAATGCGCCGCAAACCGTTAACAGGGATTCGGCCGCATGTTTCTTCTCGACATTCTCCGGCACAAACAAAGCCTGATCGACGCCAAGGACGCTCTGCCCGGCCGGGCAACCGAAATACCGGTCCCCGACCGGCACGCGGTCAACGGCAATCCGATCAAGGGCGACATTCCCGACGGATTTGAGACCGCCATCGTCGGCATGGGCTGTTTCTGGGGCGCGGAACGCATGTTCTGGCAGACCGATGGCGTCTGGACGACGGCCGTCGGTTATGCCGGCGGCATCACACCCAATCCGACCTATCACGAAACCTGCACCGGCATGACCGGCCACACGGAAGCCGTGCTCGTCGTCTTCGACCCGTCGGTGATTTCGTACGAGGCGATCCTCGCGATTTTCTGGGAAGGCCACGATCCGACCCAGGGCATGCGGCAGGGCAATGACCGCGGCACGCAGTACCGGTCCGCGATCTACACCTTGTCCGATGACCAGGCGGCGATTGCGGCGCGCTCGGCCGAGGCCTTTCAGAAGTCCCTGACTGCGGCCGGCTACGGATCGATCACGACCGAGATCAAGCCGGCCGGCCCCTTCTATTATGCCGAGGAATACCACCAGCAATATCTCGCGAAGAATCCGGGCGGGTATTGCGGGCTCGGCGGGACCGGCGTGAGCTGCCCGGTGGGCGTCGGCGCTTCGGCCTGACGGCAGGCAGCAGAACACCGCCTCATGGCCTACCGACTGGCTGCGGACGAGCCGATCGACAATGGACTCCGACGGATCTTCCTGGAAGAGGTCGGCAAGGTCCGTGTTGCGCTCGACGACGAAACCAAGACCGCCGAACAGCGTGTCTTCAAGGCGCGCAAACGGCTGAAACGGGCTCGGTCCGTCGTGCGTCTCCTGAAACGTCCGCTCGGTGCAAAGACACAGACCCGGGTCGCCGATACGCTGCGGACGGTCGGACGCGCACTCGCCCTGTCGCGCGATGCGGACATGCTCGTGACCACGGCGGATTTTCTGACCGAAAGTGCCGCGCCGACACGGCGCCCGATCTTTGCCGCGCTCGGCGACAAGGCGCGCCAGCGCGTGGAACGCATTCGCAACAATGCCCATACGGACATGGAAAACTGCCGGATGTTGATGCGGGCAGCCGAAGCGGACGCGCAGCGCCTGCCGCTTGTCTTCGACGCCGAAACCGTCTTCGACGAGGCCTTCCAACGGGTCTATGGACGGGGCCGCGCCTACCTTCAGGTCGCAAGCCGTACCGGCCAGGCCGAGGCTTTCCACGACTGGCGTAAATACGTCAAACAACGCTGGCACCTGTCCCTGCTCCTGCGCGAAAAACGCAGCGCGGACTTCGCCGACGTGATCGCCGACCTGTCGCAACTCGGCAAGGTGCTCGGCCTTGACCACGATCTCGCCGTGCTGGAACAGATCGTCATGGCCAGCCCCACGCTTGTCTCGCCGCTGAAGAACCGACGCCTGGTGCGCGACACGGCACGGCGCCAGCAAAAGGCGCTGCGGCGGAGGGCCCTCGCACTGGCCCGCACGCTTTATCGCGATCCGACCGACAAGGCGGCGGCCCTTTTCGCATCCGCCTACGCCATTCCAGAAGACCTCACTCCTGCGATGCCGCGTGTTCGCGAAGTGTGTCCAGCGGAATGACGGCAAGCGCTGCCTGGTGGGTGGCTTCCAAGTCGACCGGCGGTGCCACGCCGGCTTCACAGGCTTCCAGCCAGCGCGCAGCGCACAGACACCATTTGTCGCCGTCCCGCAGCCCGCGGAAATCGAATTCCGGCCGCGGCGTGATCAGGTCGTTGCCGCGATTGAGCGAAAACCGCAGGAACGCATCGGTTACCTGCGCACAGACGACGTGCAGGCCGCGATCACGCGCCTCGGTATTGCAGCACCCGTCCCGAAAATAGCCGGTCAGCGGATCGTGGGAACACGGTTTCAGCGGCCCGCCGAGAACATTCAACGCACCATAGGGTCCACGTTCGGGATCGGAATGGATGTTCATCGGTACAACACCGCCGAACAATCGCGCGGCAGATCGGCCAGGCGCAATTCGCGGCGCTTCTTCCTGGGGCCGGTCGCCGGCCGCCACGGCTCGTCGCCGAGCCACCAGGCCAGTTCCTTGCCGCAGCCGTCGCCCTTCGGCGGTGCCGCCTGGTTCTCGCAACCGGCCGAGCCGGAGGGACAGCGCAGCCGGACATGGAAATGATAATGGTGGCCGTACCACGGCCGGACCTTGCGCAGCCATCCACGGTCGCCCGCCCCATCCCACTGGCACAGCGCCTTTTTGATCGCCGGATGCACGAAGGTGCGCGCCACCTTGGAATCCGACGCTGCCCGCCGGATCAGTTTCGCGTGGCTGTCGGTCCACTTGTTCCTGTCGACCGTTCGGGTGCCCTTGCGCAGCATCGATATCGCCGAAATGTTCTCGCGTTCGCGGCGGCTGAGGCGGCGGGCCGGCATTTCGCGCAGCCAGATATCGGCATCGAGGCCGATCTGGTGCGACCGGTGACCGGTCAGCATCGGCCCGCCGCGCGGCTG
>JANQQB010000178.1 GCA_028285165.1 Rhodobiaceae bacterium | reverse complement strand
GTGCAGGAGTTCTCCCTCGCCGACACCGCTCTCAGTCATTGAGATGATCATGTCGAAGCGTTCGCCGATGTGTTCCACGAAGCCCGACGTCACACCTGTTTCGACTTCGACCTGAACGCCTGGATACCGTTCCAGAAAATCGCCGACAATCGGCCCCAGCCGGGTCGAGGCGAAATCCTCCATCAAACCGAGGCGAACCCGGCCTGCTACGCGGTCGGCGCGAAGGTGTTCGACCGCGGCATCGTTCATGGACAAGATGTGCCGGGCATATGGCACCAACGCTTCCCCAGCCGGGGTCAAAGCCGCTGGTCTGGCAGAGCGATCGAATACCGGGGCATCGATCACTTCTTCAAGCCGCTTGATTTGCAGGCTAACCGCAGATTGGGTCCGATTGATCTGCCTGGCTGCCTTGCCGAAGCTGCCGGCATCCACGATTGCGACGAACGCCCGCAACAGACTTGCGTCGATATCTCTATTTCTCATGGAGTGCCTCCGTTACGCCTTGCGTCGGTCCGTGTGGAGGGACAAGTCCTCGGTATTGACACTCGCAGTACACGTTCCGATTGACAATGCTGTGCTCCCGGAATGAGTGGGCATTCAGGGGCTCAAGTCAGCGGCTGTCGGTTTCGGATGTCGCGCTGAGATACCTTGGCGCGTGCGCCAAGGATCGATATCTGGCCGGAAAGGGGCTCGGTGCATCCCGGCAGATCTGCGATGCACCGGACCATGGATAAAGCGGCGTTACTTGACGGTGATGGTGATGACGTCCGTCACCATCTGCGGTCCGAACGGCACGTGGTTCATGTCGCCGAATACCATTTGCAGCGTGTGCGTTCCGGCCGGCAGATCCAGGGTCGCTTCGGTCTGGCCGCCGCCATAGTGGACATGGTTTTCGTCGGCGGGCAGCGCGTAGAGCCATTCATCGTCGCCGTCTTCGCCCTTGCCGAGCGCCGCGCGGTTGACGAGGATGTGGTGATGGCCGGTGCCCTCACGCTCGGTTCCGGCCGGAGCGACACCCATCCCGTTCACGCCCATCTGGACGAGCACCGGTGACGAGACCGTTGCACCGTCTTTCAGATTGATGAAATAGACATAGGCGCCCTCGGTCGCCGGCCAGGCCAGGTGATCGTCGGCGACCGCCATTCCGGTGAGGCCGGCGAGGGCGATGGCTGCGACAAAAGCGGTTTTTTTCATGGTTGATTTCCTCCAAGATTGGATGAGCATACCTAGAAACACCTGATCGGAGCGAATTATTCGAAAGTTTTTTACCGGCAGGTCTGGTCAAGATGATGTCAGGGCCAGGCTGCCGACCCTGTATCCCCGGCTTTGGCGCTTTGCCCTGTCTTTGTCCGGCGACAGAAGCGGTGCGGATGACCTGGCCCAGGCGACGGCGATGCGGGCCCTGGAGAAGGCAGACCGGTTCGAAGCAGGAACGGCGCTCGATGTCTGGCTGTTCACGATTGCGCGGCGCATCTGGCTGAACGAAAGGCGGGCGGAGCGGATTCGCAGCGCCGGCGGACTGGTGTCGGTCGACGAGTTCGATCTGCCGGCGCCGGGACCGGATGCCGAAACGAATATTTTTGCGCGACAGGTGTTTGATCAGGTGATGGCTTTGCCGGAAGCACAGCGATCGACCGTGTTGTTGGTGTATGTCGAAGGGTACGCCTATCGGGAAGCGGCGGAAATTTTGGGCATCCCCATTGGAACGGTGATGAGCCGGCTCGCCGCGGCGCGAGCAAAAATCCAGAAAGCGCCTGATATGCGAAAGGCCGGATCGCGATGAACGAGACCATCAGCAATGAGGATCTGACGGCTTATCTCGACGGCGAGCTCGCAGAAGACGAACGGCGCCGCATCGAGGAGGCCGTTGCGGCCGATGCGGACCTGGCCGCCAGACTGCAGGCGCTCGACGTGCCGGTCGACGCAGCCAATCCCCTGTTCGACGCATTGCTCGACTCCGCCCCCGAATGTCCCGCCGTTCAGCCTGCGCCCCGTTCCTTGCCCCGAATCTCGCGGATGCTCGCAGCGGTTCTCGTTGTGCTTGGGATCGGGATAGGCGCACTCCTGGCGCCTCTTTTGAACCGGGACACACCGAGCGACTGGAAAATGGCGGTTGCCAATTACCAATTGCTCTATGTGCCGCAGACCCTCGCCGGCAGCCCTCTCGATCCGGAGCGCGCGGCGGCGCATCTGGCCAGGCTGTCCGATGATCTCGGGCGCGACTTGTCGGCCGCATTTTCGGTGGCGGAGCTGGATTTTCGTCGGGCCCAGATGCTGGGGCTTGAGGCGGAGCCACTGGTTCAGATCGCGTATCTGAGCGAAGACAATGTGCCGTTCGCGATCTGTGTCACGCCTGTCGACGGTCCGTCTTATGCGCCGTCGGCGGAAAAACTGGCCGGGTTGGCGGCAGCGCATTGGGTCGAGGACGGTTTCGGATTTCTGGTGATCGGCGGTGAGGATCTGGGGCTTGTTCGTCGTGTCGCGGCATCTCTCCAGGGTCGACTGTGATGCGGTGCGCGGTGCCGCCAATGCGGCGTTGCTCTCTTGCCTCCAAGGGTGGCACTCTTCGGTTTGCATTGAATCGCCTCATTCGACCACGGTAAGCCAATGGCCACAGCAAGACTGACGTATTTTCGCGGGCGCGGACGGGCCGAAACCACGCGCTGGATGCTGGCGGCCGCCGGCGTGGATTTCATCAACATCGCCGTCGACACGCCGGAGGAGCTTGCCGCCTTGCGGGCCTCCGGCAAACTGCCGTTCGACCAGATGCCGCTTCTGGAACTGGACGGCCGAAATCTCAGCCAATCCTCGGCCATGATCCGCTATCTGGCGCGCCGCGCCGGCCTATACGGCGCGGACGACGCGGAGGCCATGTGGTGCGATATGATCGCCGGCGTCGTTGCCGATTTTGCCGAAACCGGTTTGCAGGCCGCTTTCAAACCGACAGAGGCCGTGGCCAGGGACGATCTGACGGCGCGCTTTGCCAAATTCGGCCCCCGGTTCGAAGCGCGGATTGCCGACCAGGGATCGGGCTATTCCGCCGCCGCACAAATGACATTTGCTGATGTGGTGCTGGCTGAAGCGCTGAGCTCCTATCTGGAATGGGTGCCGGACATTCTGGACGCGACACCCTTGCTAGCAGCCCTCTATCAGTCCGTCACCACACAGCCGGGGATCGCCGCCTATCTGGCGTCGGATCTGCGCTATCCGAAACCCGGAGACATCTATGTGATCGCCGCGGCCCGGGTGCTGCAGCGCGCGCTGCCGCCGCATATGCCGGATGCCGACCGTTTCGTCCTCTGAGGTCTTACAAAGGGATCCCGTGCTCGCTTTTATGAGCGGTCCAGACACCGACGGGTTGCTGGCGTCCACGAACGGTAAACGTGTCTTCCTGATGCAGGTCGGGCAGCACGTCCCTGGGATCGACGCCCAGCGAACGAACGGCTTCGACCAGGTCGTTGCTCACGACAATCGACGCGCCGGCCTGTCGGGATAGCTGCTCCAGCCGGCTCGCAACATTCACGGTATCTCCCAACACCGCGTATTCGAGGCGTTTGGCGTCGCCGATGTTCCCGACGACCACGTCGCCGTAATGGATTCCGATGCCGATCCGGATGATCTCCTGACCGGACCCACCCCGTTCCTCATTCCAGCGCTCGAGATCGGCGATCATGGCGGCGGCGCATGCAAGCGCCCGGACCGGGTCGTCGCTCTTCGGGTGGGGCGTGCCGAAATGAACGAGGATCGCATCGCCGATGTACTTGTCCACGGTGCCGTCATGCGCAAACGCCGTTCTTGCCAGGCGGCCATGAAACTCGCGCAGGAGGCTGATGAGTTCGTCGGGTTCGAGCTTCTCTGAGATTGCCGTAAAGCCGACCATGTCCGCAAAAAGAACAGCGACCGGCTGCACGGACGGGCGATCCTCGAAGGGATTCCGGGTTGCCAGTTCCCGCGCGATGTTCGGGGAGAAGTAGCGCGAGAGGGCCGCGCGTTGAGATTCCGCAGCAACCTGGCGATGAAGCAAACGGCGTGAACGCCAAACAGTCAGCGCCAGGATCAGCGTGACCATGGCGAGGAACACGATCTGTGTCGACAATCGTGTGAGCGCGACCGCATTCGGATGAAGATAAAGGTCCAGGGCCTGGTCTATGCTGAGGCCGAGCCCTTGCACGTCCTCTGACGCGAAAACCAATGAGTCGGGCAGGTTCGCCACCCACAAATAGACAGCGCTCCAGGATACAATCACTGCGAGTCCCGTGGAAACAACGAGGGACGGTTTGTAGCTGAGGGCCATGCCGACAAGGAAGATACCGAGAAACAGAAAGCTCGGCAGGCGAAGATTGAGTTGGGGCGACCAGTCGGAGATATCGAACGGCGTCGGAACGATCAGGATGTAGCTCAGAATGGCGGCATCCAGCGCCAGAAGGCCCGCAACGATCGGCGTTCCATCAATGCCAAAACGCGTGAGCGCATAGGGAATTGCACCCAGAAGCGCAAACGCCGCAATGGCCCCGAGATAGATGATTGAGCGGTCCACAGGGACGGTCAGGAGCGCCCAGAATGCCAGCAATCCGAGGATGACGAGCCGCCCGGACAGCATGTAGGCAAGGCCGCTCCGTTCCTCTCTTGCAATGCCCTCATGCAGATCGCCGGTCGCACCCGGGCGTGTTTCGAGCCATCGTGGCGCCATGCTTTGAAATCCGGTAGACGCTGGGCGTCGACAAAAGGGTCTCCAGCCTGTTCGCGCGGTCCGAGCGGCCGGAAGCACTTCAAGCGTGACGGGAAATCACTCGGGTCGTTCGCGCCCCGATTCGCCACGGTCTTTGGTGAGATGATCCCGCGCTTCCAAAGGGCCAAGCAGGGCGTGACCGGCCATGCCAGGTGCGGTTTTCTGGAATTCAGTCGCCGGCAGCCAGACGGTATTTTCCTCTTGCCCTGACATAAAGGATGCATTCCTCATCGACGGCGCAGGCGAGGCGGTGATCGACGTCGCCGTCGGAGCCAAAATAGCTTCCAGGTTCGAGCGTGTTTGTCGGAGACAGGTTCTCCGCCTCATGCGTAAGCCGGCCTTGGATGACAACCGCCTTCAAATCGACGCCATTGCTCTTGAGCTCGCCGGAAAAACCCCCGGGCAGTTTTGCAAAGGTGCCGTTGAGCTCTCCGTCTTCCGGCGTCCCCCAGAGAAAGGCCAATTGCGGGCCCTCGGATCCGGGTTCATCGTCGGTATCGATCCATGTCAGATCCGACGAACTGATCCAGACAATGTTGCCGGGATCCAGATTGACCGGCTGCTCGCCTCTATCGAATGCATTTCGTGTCGGTTGGACGAGGTAAGGCCCGGAAAGGATTTCCAGGAAGGCGGTGCCTCCGCCCGGGCCGACGGCAGTGATGTGCGGTGCTCCTGCCGGTTGGGTCCAGAAGGAACCCGGCTTCATCCACATCGGTTCCGCGCTCGGGTCATCGTTGTGGACCAGACCGTCGATAACGACCGCTCTGTAGGTGATGTTGTGGATGTGCGGCGGCGAGGCAAAACCATCCGCAAACGTGATGAGGGCACCGGAGGGAACATCTTCGCGAATGTCCCCCCACAGGACACCGGCCTTCGGGCTCGCATCGCCTCGAGCAGGGTTCAACGGGATAAACTCGACGTCTCCACGCGAAACGACCTCAACACTCGGTTCCGCGACCGCTGCGCCAACAGTGAGCGTGAGTCCGACGAACAAAATTGCTGGCGTCAAACGGGTCATAGCGCCGTCCCTCCTTACAACCTCGACCTTGCATCGCTGCAGATATTGTCGATATAGGGGAGAGTGATTGCGGGATAATCTGCCTAAATCAGAAAAGACTATCCGGAAATTTGGAACAATCTCGATGGATTTCAAATCGCTTGAACTGTTCGTTCGCATTGCCGCGCTGGGAGCAATAGGCAAGGCGGGAAAGGAGCTCGGCCTCTCGAGAACCGCCGCCACGCAACGCATTCAAGAGCTTGAATCCACGGTCGGTGCCCAGCTTTTCCATCGGACGACCCGGAAGGTCTCCTTGTCGGTGGACGGAGAGATCTTTCTCGCCCATGCGAAACGCATCCTGGACGACGTCGACGCGGCATTTTCCGATTTGCAGACCGATCCGACATCGGTGAGAGGGGAATTGCGCGTGAGCAGTTCGGCGTCGTTTGGAAGGAAGTATCTTGCGTCCTACGCTGCCGAGTTCCTCGGGCTCTATCCAAATCTCTCGGTCAATCTGCATCTCAGCGACACGTCATTTGATATCGTCGAAAACGGTTTCGACATGGCCATCCGTCTCGGCGAGATGAAATCATCGACCCTGAAAGTGCGTCGGATCGGACACAGCCCCCGTATCGTCGTCGCGGCTCCTCGCTACATCGAACGACACGGGGCGCCGCGGGCGCTGGAAGACCTCCGTCGCCACAATTGCATCATTCGTTCGGAGATGCGCAGCTGGGCTTTCCGTGATCCGAACGGGGCCGTCAAAGACGCCAAGGTTTCGGGCAGTTACAATACGAATCTCGCTGAGGCCGTGACAGAAGCGACGCTTTCGGGCGTCGGCATTGCGCGGAAGTGCAGATGGGAGGTCACGGACCATCTGGAGGCTGGAGAGCTCGTTGAGGTGCTAGCCGATTACACCGTGCTTCCGGAGTGGAGCATTTACGCCGTGCGGTCCGCGTCTCGCACACCGTCCGCCCGCGTGCGCGCGTTCACCGACTTCGTCGCTGAAAAGTTTCGGAGTGATGCAGCATTTCAAAGCGGTAAGACATAGATGCCGTTCCACTACGCCTGCCAACCGACCGTTTGATTGAGACCTCGATCGTCACATGGCGTGAGTTTGCTTCAGGCCGAGCCGTTCACGCTCTCGGATCGAGCCAAGGAGAGGGGCGCAATCACACCGTCTCGCGTGCTCCTTCGCCTGCCGGCTCGGTATCCTCGGTCGGCGTGCCCCTGCGATCGCTGACGGACGCGACGAGATATCCCGCCACCGTTTCCAACAGCGACGCCGCGACCCCGGCATCGTTTTCGATGATCATGTGCAATTCGTCCTTGCGGATGCGCAGTGCGACGCAGGCCGTCCTTGCGAACATCTCAATTGTCCGGTCCGACTTGAGGATGACCGAAAGGTCTCCGACCATGCGACCGGGCTGGACGGTGGCTACCGGGGACTCGTCCGGATCCGCATTCGGCCAGAGCAGTTCGGCCTCTCCCGTCACCAGAATGTATGCGCCGTCCGTCGGCTCGCCGTTTCTGAAGAAGAACTGCCCGGCTTCGACGTTTATCCAGTCCGAGGCGAAGGCGAGGAGCCTGACCTGGTCCTGGGTCAACCGGCCCAGGACATCATTGCTGCGGATGACCCGGATCTTTTTCGCCAAATCCTTGGTCGCGCCGCCATCCTCGACATCGCTCGTCGTTTCATCCTGGCCGACAATCCGGCCCTGGTCGATCTTCAGAACGAGGTCGTATGATGTCGTGTGCGGGATCTCGGGTTCCAGGAAGAAGATGGTTGTTTCCGGCAGGAGTGCCCGCAGGTTTTCGCGCATGCTCTGCCGTTGCGCCTGATCGTGGTTTGCAAGGGCACGGTCGAGGACCAGGATATCCGGCCGTTTCACCACGGCACGGACCAGGCCGATGCGCTCGCGCGCGACCGGCGGCAATGCCGAGCCGCCGATGCCGGTCTCGACATCGGCGATCGTGATGGCGATATCGGCCTTCAGGCCGTCCTCGATCAGCGTTTCGGCCACGATTGCGCCGACGCGCTCGGCTTCCGGCCCCTCGACCTTGCCGAACACGGCGTTCTCAAGAAGCGTCAGGCCCGGCACGTATGTTGCGCGATCGATGGGCGTGAAATACGCGCCGGCCTGCTCGCGAAGCTCGGCGCCCCGCGCATTCCGGATGTCGAGGATGCGGCGCTGGAAGCTTTCGTCGATCGCGCCGGGAACCGTATCCGCTGCGATTTTGAAGGGCAGCGCCATCAGGAGCGCTTCGGCCTTCGCGAGGCTTTCTTCCGGCAGCATCCCGTCCCTCCAGGCCGAAAGCGTGTCGAAATGCGCCGGCTCCAAGCCGGTCTTTCGAAACAGCGGATGCTCCGCACCGACGCCGCCGAAGACGCCGATCAACGTGTCGAGCAGGTCTTCCGCAATCGAGCGTACGGTCTCGCGCAGATCAAGCTCGTCGAGTATGCGGCTCATCTGCTTGTCGCCGGCAATCTCGTCCAGGGAGCCTGGTCGGTTCGGAATCGCAAAGATCAGGTTTTCTCCGACTGCAAGCCCCGGATGATAGGTTTCCGTGCCGAAGGGCGTGACCGCAAATTCCAGGCTGGCGGCTTCGAGGCGTTCGCCAACCCGGTCGCGCAGGGCGACGACACGGTCCGCGAGTTCGGGATGCCGCTGTGCAGCGATCTGAGAAAACAGGGCGCGGTTCACAAGGAACGTGTCGGTGCCCATCGCTTCGATGATGCGGAGCCACCACCGCCGGAGCTCATGGCTGTTTTCGACACCGGCGATGTTGGGATCCATCCAGTCGACCTCAAAGG
>JANQQB010000431.1 GCA_028285165.1 Rhodobiaceae bacterium | reverse complement strand
CAGCCATCATGCGAAAACTTATCGTCCTCGCAAACGCGCTCCTCAGAGACGACCGTAAATGGGCCAAATCTCCTACTTGATCAAAACGGATACTCTAGCGTCCTGACGATCGCCGGCTGCGGCCGGGGACGGTGAGACACTGCACATCATGTGTCTCGAATACCGACCAAGGCCCGCCTGAAACGGTGATGTCGGGCCAAACAACGCTTAAGCCTGAGCAGCAATCCGGTACCCTATGCGGCAGACCGGCCGGCAAGAGCCATTCCGAATCAGCTCCGGCCACAGCCACAACGGTTCGAAACGCCGCAGCCCGATCGAGGACGGTCATCCACAATAGATTCCGGTCAACTTCGCGTAATGCGTGCAATCGCATACCCGGCGGGATCGGCCCAATCATATGCCTCAAGCGCCCGAAAGCGCGGCAAAGCAAGAATTAACAAGGGCATCCGCAACCCTCGATTGCTATCGCCTGTGATTAAGGCCGGTCACAATGCGGTCACAAAATGGACTAGTCTCTCGTTTACCGAGATTGATACTGATTTCACGACCGGGCCTCGTGTCATAACGACGTACTCGACGCGTATTCCTAAAGTCAGAACAGATCAGTTATCGGCAAGTCCATGGTCCGTTGCTACCATGGGGAGACCACTCCGGAACCATCGTTGACGCCGCGCAATCTGTTTTGTGTCAAACGTCGACAGGTCCAACTTAATACGGAAGCGTTATCCACTCGACTTCATGCATACCAATTTGGAGTTTGTAGGTATGCAATTTTGGTATATTCGTATGGATGGAAGGTTTCGCGCGCGGACTGGCTGCTGTCTGCAAGCGGACTAAAAGATCAGAGGCCAAAAAATGCTAGGAACAGGTACCCCCGTATCAGAAATCATGCCCCCGCTTCCGGATATGTCGGTGAATCCCGACGATCCGAAGAGCACAAAAGAATTTGATCGTGCGCTTGGCGCACGCGTCAAGTTTCTGCGACAGGTCCGCGGCATCAGTCAGGAAAAGCTGGCAGAAAATCTCGGACTGACGTTTCAGCAGGTCCAGAAATACGAGACCGGGGCAAATCGTTTCCCGATCGCTCGACTTGTCAAAATTGCCCAATTGCTTGGATGCACGGCGTCGTTTTTCCTCGGAGAAGACACAAACTCTGACGAATCGATGAAATTATTTCCCGTACTGGCGGAACGTAAGGACATTCTTGCGATGATCCCGCTTCTTGCCAAGGCATCCCCGAGCCAGGTGAAAGCATTGCGGGCATTTCTTGAAGCGGATCAAGGCGAAGACGCCTGACGCCACACCGACTGTCGGCCGCCGGTTCCCGTTGATCTGGCAACCTTAAATTCTGCCGGCGACCATTGTGATACCCATTTTACTGCGACACCGACCCGGATACCCGGGTCGGTGCGCTGTGCTGCGCGCTATGGGGTCGCCTTCAGCCGATGCCGACCGCAGGGCAGCCCGTTGCACTCTTTACGATCTGTGTTTTACAGTGACAGCGGCGTGACGAGTCACAACCAACAACAACTTGGCCCGTCGTCACTGTGAAAAGGCCATGGCGCATCAAGGGGAACGCCAAAACATCCCCCGGGTCAGGCCGCACTAGGGAGAAAACCTCAAAAATGATCAACAAATATATCGGATTGGCCGGTGCAGCAGCAGTATTGATTGCTGCGTCGGGACCCGCTTACGCAGCGGAATGCGAACCGTTGACCCTGGGTTCGGCAATTTCGCTTACCGGCAAGTACGCCACCAATGGAGTACACGCCAAGAACGGCTATGAGTTCGCTATCAAGAAAATCAAGGAAAACGGCGGCATCAAGGTCGGCGACAAATGCTACGATTTCAACGTCATCTACTACGACGATGAATCCAAGGGCGACCGCGGCGCCACGCTGGCCGAGCGCCTGATCAATCAGGACAAGGTCCAGTACATGCTTGGGCCGTATTCCTCAGGTCTGACGAAGGCGATCGCGCCGGTCACCGAGAAGTATCAGATTCCGATGGTCGAAGCCGAGGGCGCTTCCAGGTCCCTGTTCAACAAGGGGTACAAATATCTGTTCGCGGTTTTGTCGACTTCCGAGCAATATCTGGCCTCCGCCATCACACTTGCGGCTGAAATGGCCGAGAAATCCGGCAAGAGCCCGGGCGACGTGAAGGTTGCCGTTGCCGTGGAGAACGATCCGTTCTCGCTCGATATCCGTGCCGGCGTTCTGGATGACGCGAAAAAGTTCGACATGAACATCGTGGTCGACGAAAAGCTGCCGCGCGACCTGTCGGACATGAGCGCGATCCTGACCAAGGTGAAACTGCTGAAGCCGGACCTGCTCGTTGTTTCGGGCCATTCCAAGGGTGCAGCCACCGCGGTCCGTCAGATCGGCGAGATGAACATCGACGTGCCGATGATCGCGGTTACCCATTGCGAAGCGGCCGACGTGACCGGAAAGTTCGGCAAGACGGCCAACGGCATCCTGTGCTCGACCCAATGGGCCGAGACCCTGTCCTATGAAGATCCGATCTTCGGCACGGCTGCCAACTACGAGCAGGAATTCAAGGCCGCCTATCCGGAATATGCCGAAAAGACCGTGCCCTATCAGACGGCCCAGGCTTCGGCCGCCGTCTATGTGTTCAAGGACGCCTTCGAACGCGCCGGATCGCTCGACAAGGAAAAGATCCGGGATGCGCTGGCTGAGACCGACATGTCGACCTTCTACGGCCAGATCCGGTTCTCCGAGGCCGGCAACAACATCGCCAAACCCATGGTTCTGCGTCAGATCCAGGACGGCAAGTACAATGTTGTGGCCCCGTCAAAGTTCGCCTCGCACGACCTGCAATGGCCGCGCGTGGCTGAATAAGGCCGATTGACATCAGTGCAGCCGGGTCCCGCGTGGGGCCCGGCTTGTTCGTCTGCACCCATCGCCGGGATTTGCAATCGGAACCGCCTTGAGCCGCATCGCTCCTTGCGCTGCCCGCCTCGAGGCTGGCGTCGAAAGCGGGCTCTGCCCCTCGCGCTTCCGTTCCGTCGGCGCCCGTCCTGACGGCGCTATCCAGGCACACGGAGTCCTGAATTCATGGACCAGATCATCGGTAATTTCAGCCTGTTGCTGCAATTTCCCGTCGTCAATATCGAAATCCTCGTCCAGGGCATGATGATCGGCGCGATCTTTGTGCTGGCCGCCTATGGGCTGGCCCTGGTCTGGGGCGTCATGAACGTCAAGAACCTTGCCCAGGGCGATTTTGTGATCGCCGGCGGCTACACGTCGTGGTGGCTGGCGCAGCAGGGATTGCCGCCGCTGCTCGGCGTACCGATCGCCTTCTGCGTGCTCTGGTGCATCGGCTGGGTGCTCTACAAGCTCGTCATCCGGCGGGTGATCGAACGCGACCTGTTCACGTCCCTGCTGGCCACGTTCGGCATCGGCATCATGATGGCGCAGTTCATGAACCTGCTGTTCGGATCCGACACCCAGAGTCTTCGGCTCAACTACGATTCGCTGACCTTCTTCGATGGCGTCGTCAACGTCCCGATCGCCAAGCTGATCGGGGTCATTCTGGCCCTGAGCCTGGCCGCCGCGGTCATCATCTTCATGAAATCGAGCCGGATGGGCCAAGCGATCCGCGCGACGGCACAGGATGCGCGGGCCGCCCGTGTCATGGGCATCGACACCGACCGGATCTATGCCTTTACGTTTTCGCTGAACGCCGCGATCTGCGGCGCGGCGGGCGCGATCATTGTTCTCGTCTGGGAGATCCAGCCGTTTTACGGCATCGCCTACTCGATCCGCTCCTTCGTGATCGTAACTGCGGCGGGCATCGGCAACATTCCCGGCGTCATCGCCGCGGGCCTCGGCATCGGGGCCCTGGAACAGTACGGCGCCCACATTTTCGGCATCGGCTATCAGCAGGCGATCGCCGTCCTGCTCTTGCTCCTGGTGCTGATCTACCGGCTGGCGCAGCAGCGGCGCCTTCGCCAGGTCCTGCAATAGGAGGCGGTCATGCCGGCAACCTATAGATATCCGATTTATGCAATCCTCCTGGCGTTCAGCGCCTTTTCCCCGTTTATGTTTCCCGAGTTCGGGACGCAGCTTGCAACGCTCTGGCTGATGATCATCGTCGCGCTGTCCTGGGACATGACCGGCGGCCAGATGGGATACAATTCGCTTGGCAACATCTTCTTTTACGGCACGGGCATGTATGTCGCCGCCGTTGTTGCCATCAGCCTCGTCTACGATGTCGGGCAATACACCGATGCCTCAGGCGGGGGCCGCTTCGATTTCACGCCGACGCAATATTTCCTCGGCGTCGCCCTTGGGTCGCTTGCGGCCGGCATCTTCTGCGCCGTCTGCGCGGTCCTGATCGGGTACATCACCTTCGGTTTGCGCGGTCCCTATTTTGCAATCGGAACGCTCGGCGTCGCCATCGCCGCCGGCGAACTTGTGTCCAACTGGGATTGGATCGGCGGCGGCCAGGGCATCGCCCTGCCCGTCTATCCGGGTGATCTCGATGAAGGCAAGATCTTCTTTTATTATCTGTTCTGCGGCCTCGGCGTCTCGCTGATCGTGTTTCTCGCCTGGCTCTACTCGACCCGGTTCGGCGCCGCCATCAACGCGATCCGCGACGATGAGGAAAAGGCCGAGGGCATGGGCATCCACACCTTGCGCTACAAGCTGATCACCTGGGCGATGGCCGCCTTCGCCGTCGGCCTGGCCGGCGCGTTCTCCGGCTTCCAACTGATCCATTTCGAACCGCTTGAAACCGCGTACCAGACCATCAATCTCGGCATCTTCATGGTCGTGTGTGTGCTGCTTGGCGGCAAGGGCACATTGTGGGGACCGGTAATCGGCGCCGTCATGTTCCACGTCTTCAAGGAAGTGACCTGGAACTATTTCCTCGGCTGGCAATGGGTTGCGCTCGGCGCGCTCATCGTCGTCACCGTCGTCTACTTCCAGGACGGCCTGATGGGCTGGCTCAAACATGTCAGACCGCAATGGTTCGGCATTCGCATCGAGGAGCGCACGCCTGCCGGGCGGCCCCAGCCGGAGGCGGCCGAATGACCAGTGCCATCATCGAAGTCGCCGACGTTTCCAAGTCCTATGGCGGCGTGGTCGCCAACAAGAACATATCCATGCAGGTCGTCGAGGGCGGCATCACCGGCCTCATCGGCCCGAACGGATCGGGCAAGACCACGTTGTTCAATTCTGTCGTCGGCTACCACCCGATCGATTCCGGCTCGATCCGTTTCCAAGGTCGGGAGATCTCGAAGCTTCAGGTCCAGGAGATCGCGCGGCTCGGCCTTTTGCGCACGTTCCAGCAGACCCGTATCTACGGCGCCATGAATTGCGTCGACAACATGCTGATCTCCATCCCGCATCGCAAGATCGCGTGGTCGGACATGTTCGGACGCAACACCAAAGAGGATTTCGACCGGGCCGATCACCTGCTCGATTTTGTTGGTCTCTACGAAAAGCGGTTCCTGCGCGCAGGCTCGCTCTCCTTCGGGCAGCAGAAGCTCCTCGAGTTCGCCATGGCGTTGATGAACGAACCGACCGTTTTGATGCTCGACGAACCGACGGCCGGCATCAACCCGACGCTGATCAACGGCCTGATCGACCGGTTGCGCCGCGCCAACAGCGAGTTCGGCATCACCCTTTTTGTGATCGAGCACAACATGCGGGTGATCATGAACATGGCCGACCGGATCTATTGCCTGGCGCACGGCGAATTGCTGGCCGAAGGCACACCGGCCGAAATCCAGAACGATCAACGCGTCATCGACGCATATCTGGGGGCGCACTGATGGTTGGCGAGCACCCCGAAAGCACCGGCGCTTCGGCCGGCGAGGACAAAAAGTCGACCGGCTACCACATGGGCAGCGTCGACACGGTGATTTCCGTCGACGAGGTCACCCGGCAGGTTGCCGAGATTGCGGAAGAGGTCACGGTTGACCAGCTTGCCGGGCTCGTCTCCGGCGATCCGTATCTGACGATCGAAAACCTGAACGCCGGCTACGGGCAGATGGAAATCCTGCACGACATCAATCTCATGGTCGGCGCGAAGCAATCCCTTTGCCTGATCGGGCCGAACGGTGCCGGCAAGTCGACGGTCCTGCATGCCATTTTCGGCTTCAATAACATCTTCTCCGGGACCATATCCGCCGGCATCGGTCCCGAACGCAAGGACATCACCCGGCTGTCGCCGAATGAAAAGCTGAAACAGGCCGGCATTGCCTACATTCTTCAGGACAAATCGGTGTTTCCGGCCATGACCGTGGAGGAAAACCTCTGGATGGGTGGCTTCCTCAAGGACAAGCCGGCGGAAGCCAAGGCCATCGCGGAGGAAATCTTCGACAAATATCCCCGGCTCGCCGCCCGCCGCAAACACCCGGCCAAGGTTCTGTCTGGCGGCGAACGGCGGCTCTTGGAGATCTCCAGGGCGCTGGTGATGAACCCGGATGTGCTGCTTGTCGACGAACCCTCGATCGGTCTTGAGCCGCGATTTATCGACATGGTTTTCGAAATCCTGCATGATCTCCAGCACAACGAGGGCAAGACCATCGTGATGGTCGAGCAGAACGCCAAGAAAGGCCTGGAGTTTGCCGATATCGGCTATGTGCTGGTTTCCGGACGGATCGCGATTGCCGGAACCGGCAAGGAATTGCTCGACAATCCCAATGTCGGACGGCTCTTCCTCGGCGGCTGATCGCCGGTTACCGACCGCCTGTGCCGGGGAGCCGGAATGAGTTATTCCCATGGCCCCGACCTGCGTTCCCGGATTGTCCGCCATCTCGAGCGGTTTCCGGTCCTGCCGATTGCCGACGAGGAGCTCAAGAAAGCCGCCGTCGCCATCGTTGTCGGTCCCGGCACGAAAGATGGCGAGGCGTGTACCCTTCTGACCTTGCGGCCCCGCACGATCAAACGCCATTCCTCCCAGTTCGCCTTGCCCGGTGGCCGTCTCGATGCCGGCGAGACAAGTATCGCGGCGGCGCTGCGGGAACTGGAGGAAGAACTCGGCCTGTCCCTGCCCGCCTCCTGCGTGCTCGGATCGCTCGACGACTATCCCACCCGCTCCGGCTTTCGCATCACCCCCGTTGTGGTCTGGTGCGAAACCGAGATGGCGCTGACGCCGGATCCCGCCGAAGTCGACACCGTCTACCGCATTCCGCTCAGCGAACTGGACAGCCCTGACATACCGATCCTCAGCCCGCCGGCCGAAGGGGATCGACCGGTGCTGTCCATGCTCCTGCCGGCCCTGTCGAGGGAAATGTTTGCGCCGACCGCAGCCATCCTGTTCCAGTTCCGCGAGGTCGCCTTGCGTGGCATGACCACAAGGGTCGCCCAATACGACCAACCGGCTTTTGCCTGGCGGTAGCGCCAAACGCACCGCCGCTCGTCAATGATCTGAGGAGTGCCAATAACGATGGATGCAGGGACGCTTGAAACGTGGATCGGAAAACAGCGCACCATCGATGACGTCATCGACAGCCGCCAGGCAAGGCTCCTCGCCGCGACGCTCGATTGCGAGGACACACTGCGCGAGGAAACCGGTCTGCCCCCGCTCTGGCACTGGATTTATTTCGCCGAAGCCGTACCGACCCGGGAAACCGGACCGGACGGCCATGCGGCACTGGGCGGCTTCATGCCGCCGATTTCTCTGCCGCGCCGCATGTGGGCCGGCGGTCGGCTGACCTTCAGCGCGCCCTTGCGTTTCGGTGCACAGGCGAGAAAGACCTCGACGATTGCCGCGATCGATCACAAGACCGGTCGGTCGGGGCCGATGGTGTTCGTCACCGTTCGCCATGTGATCGAAAGCGAAGGACGGGAATGCCTGACCGAAGAACACGACGTCGTCTATCTTGAACCGAGACGACGCGACGTTCCCCCGCCGCCTCCGCCAGCACCTCCGCGAGGCGCCGACATGACCCGGACAATCTCCCCCAGCGCGGTGTGGCTGTTCCGGTATTCCGCCCTAACCTTCAACGGCCATCGCATCCATTACGATGTCGACTTCTGTCGCGATGTGGAGGGGTATCCCGATCTCGTGGTGCACGGGCCGCTGCAGGCGACATTGCTGGCGGATCTCGCCGGACAGGTTGCCGGCGACCGCCCGCTTGCATCATTTGCGTTCCGCGCGGTCAGCCCGGTTTTCGCCGACAAGGATTTCACCGTCGCCGCAAAAACAGACGACGAGACGGGCACGGCCTGGGCCATGAACCCCGAGGGGGCCCTGGCCATGCAGGCCACATTCACCTGGCGGGATAGGTAGTCTGAAGCCGCCAGATCAAAGCACCGGCGCAGCTCCCGGAGGCCGCCGATTGCTTCTGGCGTGACCGCTCGAAGCCCGGCCGTGCCGGTCGGGCCAGTGTGATTTCAGGCGTAGATACGAAACTGCGCTCGCGCAATGATTCAGTATGCAACCGCGCTTTGATGTCCGGCCTTGCCGCAGCCTGTCACGACGTCGATGCGCTGGTCGCCCATTTGTTGAAACGCTTCGGTATATTCAGCGGCTGAAAGCACGCCGTCACCGTCCGCGTCGGCTACCTTGAAGAGATCGTCTGAGATCTCCGGAGCACCGATCGTTGTTTCCGCATAGGATACAAAGCCGTCGGAATTGGCATCGACGGCCATGAAGTCCGAGACGGCGAGCGCGGGTCCGGATACCAAGACAAACGCTGCGGCGAATACGAAAATTCTGGTTTTCATCGGAATGGCCTCCCTGCCGAAATGTCGAACAGCCGGGCCGGATGGGCCGCGAGTGTTCCGACCACCGATGCGGTATTGATAGCCCGTAAATGCGTCGTCGATTTGCACACAAAACGGTCAAACTGTGACGTCTTTGAGGGCAATGTGACAATGCATCCCCCCTAGAGATCGAACCTTACCCGCATAGGCAGCATTGTTTCGCCCGCCAGTCAGATCCGCCGGAAACCCGGCAAGATGCAAATCGGCAAATCCGGGTCCGAAACGCAGAGAAGAAACGGGGCACGCAGCCCCGCTTCTCCCTTGGCCGCTGCCGATCGTGGCCTTCGATCGGTTCGGCCGGCGGTGACCCGTTTATTGAGCCGTCGCGGTCGTGAATTCTTCTTGCGACAGCACACCATCGCCATTGGCGTCGGCGGACTTGAAGGCGTCTTCGGTGATTTCCGGTGCGCCGACGGCAGCTTCTGCAAGCGTCACGAAACCATCGGAATTGGCGTCAACCGTGCCGAAGTCTGCTGCGAACACCGAGGTCGAAGCGAAAAGAGTTCCGATAGCGAGTGCAATTGGCAGCTTTTTCATGTGCCCGTTCTCCACTTTACTGTTGGCGACGGTCTGAGCCGATCCTGGAGGGATTTGACCCGCCGTCGATGAGCAAGAGGTAGTCGGCGATTGCGACCGACCTTTGCACTTCCGACGGAAATACGGTGAAAAAAGTAGGGTAAAATCGTGTTTCCCGATCGAAATTTTCGCACTGCAACACGACCGAACCGACAAGCGCGACAATCGGGAACGCACGCAGATCGGCGGCGATCGGCCTTAAAAATCTGGCAGACCTGAACGAATTCCAAACCGTCAACGAAACGCCGGGCAATATCGATTGTAATTTTGGTTCGCGTATAGAGAAAATCGCTGCACAAACACGGAATTTTATTTTTCTTGTGAATCCAAAAAGTGCTCAGAGAGCACAGAAAAATCCGCCAAACGGACAGCAATTGAAATGATCCGTCCCGACCGTGTGTGAGCCGCCGTCGAATTGACATATTCCGCAGGCTGGACCGACCCATGCTGCATCGCAACATAGATCCTGGCGCTTGGAACCGCCCGGCGTCGGGGCGGCTCAGGCGATGTTCTGAACCCTTATGTTTGTCAACCGCGCCGCGACTTCGTCCTTTGGAAGCGGTACTGCGAAAGCGAAGCCCTGAAGAACATCGCAGCCGAGATCGCGGGCGATGGCCGCATGTTCCATGGTTTCGATGCCTTCGGCGGTGACACCGATCCCCAGCGACCGCCCCATATCCACGATAACCTTGATGAGGTCGCGCTGCCCGGCCGAGTCGATGAGGGGTGCGATCAGGCTGCGATCCACCTTCAGCCGGTTTGGACGCAATTCCGTGACGCTGACGATGGAAGCGTGCCCGGTGCCGAAATCATCGATCTCTATGCCGAAGCCGAGGGCGCGGATGTGCCTGACCATTTCGCGCACCTCCTCCTCGCACGTATCGAAATAGATCGCCTCGCTGAGTTCGAACGACAGCGTTCCGCGCGGCACATCGAGGTTCTTCAGGGTTTCGAGGAATTCGGGCTCTTTCAAGCGTTGTGCGGACACATTGACCGACACGGTTCCCACGTCGAGACCATGATAACGCCATTGCGCGATATCTTCGACAACCCTGGCAAGGACGATGCGATCGATGTCGAGAACCGCATTCAGAAAGGCGGCGGTGTCGAGGAAGGTGTCGGGCATGAGGATGCCGCGTTTCGGATGCTGCCATCGCGCAAGGGCTTCCAGTCCGACAACTTCATGCGTCTCGGCATCGAACTGCATCTGGTAATACGGAAAGAACTCCTGGCGATCGATGCCGGCAAGGATCTCGTCGGAGAGCGCCTTGCGGGCTTCAAAGGCAACCCGCAGGTCGGGTGTGTAAATTTCGCACCGCCCGCCCCCGCATTCTTTGGCTCGGTAGACCGCGATGTCGGCATCGGTGATCAAGCGTTGAGGATCCGGCGACCCGCTTGAAATCGGGCAGTCGGCGATCGCTATTCCGACGCTGGCACCGACGTAGCAGGCATGGCCGCCATACTGGATCGGTTTCTTGAGTGAATCGATCACGCGCAGCGCAAGCGCTTCGATTTGGTCGCGGCGCTGCCCTTGACTGTGCAGGACGACAAATTCGTCGCCGCTGATCCGGGCCACAAGATCGGCCGGATCGACCATTCTGGTCAGAAGCGTCGCGATGTGCCGGAGGATATGGTCGCCTGCCTGGTGGCCGAGCGTGTCGTTGACCTGCTTGAAACGATCCAGATCGACATGCATCACGGCCAGCGAGGTCGTATCGGCACCCTTTGCGTCGGCAAATCTTTGGAGCACATCATCAAGCTGCCGCCGGTTGGGCAGTCCGGTGAGCGGATCTGTCCGGGCAAGTTCCAGGTTGGCGCGTTCGGCGGACTGCCGGGCGCGCACTTCTTCGTTGAGGTCCAGTATCCGTTGATAGGCGAGCAGAACCGTGAAGACGGGGAGAATCATAAAGACGCATATGATCTCATCGAGCTGATAGGCGTCATGCTCCCGTGTGAAGTTGTAGATCCGCTCGAAAAAATCGAACTCGGCCAGAGCCAGTCCTGAGACAAGTGTCCCAAGACCGCAAAACAGCACGTCGCGACCCACGCGATGGATCCGTTTGTCAAAAGACGGCGCAGCCACATCAGCACCTCGTCGAAATTCCGCCACATTCGGTATTGTTAAATTCTACAAGCAAACAATTAGTAGAAATTAGTGGTTAATATATCAAAAAATAAGAGATTTTTGCCCAATAACGAAAGCAGGCGTTCACCGGAGAAACCGTGCGGGCCACGCACTCCGATCCGCGAGCCGACGAATGGGATTGGCGAATTCCGACGTTCATGACAAACTCATGACACCGCCAGCGGCGTCAGGGATCGAGACGCGAGGTAGGAATTGTGATCAGCCTTGAAGACTGCATTGCACTCAGCGGCCTGACCGAGGAAGAGATCCTCGCGATTGCCGAACACGAGCACCTGTCCGAGGCCGTTGCCTGCGGCCTGGCACAATATCTGGATGACAACCCGGGCGGACATGTCCGGGTCCGCGACATGATCGTTGAAGACATAAGGGCTGCGCAGGCCGGAGGAGATACGGCTCACGTCCGCTCCCTCCTGCACGTCCTGCACCACTTCCTGCGGGAACACCCGGACGTGCGTCCACAGCAGCATCCCTGGAGTGCCGTATTTTAGAACCTGCGCTCAGACGGAACGCGTAATGCCGCCATCGACACGCAGGTTCTGGCCCGTGATATAGCCGGCACCGTCCGAGGCGAGAAAAGCGATCGTCGCGGCGATTTCCTCCGTCCTGCCGTAGCGTTCCATCGGAATGCGGTCCTTGAATTCAGGCTTTTCCGGCAGACTGTCGATGAAGCCCGGCAGGACGTTGTTCATGCGCACGTTGTCGGCGGCGTAACGGTCGGCGAACAGTTTTGTGTAGGCGGCAAGCCCCGCGCGGAAAACGCCGGATGTCGGAAACACCGGGTCCGGTTCGAAGGCCGCAAAGGTGGAGATGTTGATGATCGACCCGGATTTCTGTTCCTGCATGATCGGGGCAACCAGCCGCGTCGGCCGCACGACATTCAGGAAGTAGACATCCATCCCCCGGTGCCAGTCGTCGTCGCTCAGGTCGAGCAACGGTGCCCTCGGGCCATGGCCCGCACTGTTCACGAGCACATCCACGCGTCCCCAGCGGCGCATGGCGGCACCGACCTGGCGTTGCAGGCCGTCGTTCGACTGATTGGACCCGGTGACGCCGATGCCGCCGAACTCCTGTGCATGCGCCTCGCCCTTGCCGGACGAGGAAAGCACGCCGATATCGAAACCATCCGCCGCCAGCCGCCGGGCCGCTCCGGCTCCCATGCCGCTTCCGCCGGCAGTAATCAGGGCGACTCTTTCCACGCTCATTGTGCTCTCCCGTATTGACTGCCGGCCACCGTATGCTCGCGCTTGTCGCTTGACCAATCATGTCTCATCGCCCAAGGCTGTAGAAATTCTACAGTCTTCGCGTCAGGCCGAGGAATGCGATGCGCCTGCCCAATCTCAACACCCTGCGCATGTTCGATGCGGCAGCACGTCACCTGAACTTCCGGCGTGCGGCCGACGAACTCAACCTGACGCAGGGAGCCGTCGCCCAGCAGGTCCGGCAATTGGAGGCGGATCTGGCGGTCCGCCTGTTTCGCCGCCATGCCCGCGGCCTGACGTTGACACTGCCGGGCGAAGATTTCGCCAGCGAGGTCCGCCGGGCGCTGGCGCTCATCGAAACCGCGACCCGTAAGATCCGGGCACGCAAATCCGACCTCGTCGTGAGCGTGACCCCGTCTTTCGCGGCAAAGTGGCTGGTGCCGCGTCTGCACCGTTTTGCCGAACGCTTTCCGGAGATCAACCTGCAGACCATCGCAAGCGAACGGCGTGCCGACTTTCGGCGGGACGGCGTGGACGTCGCCATCCGACAGGGGCGCCCGCCGTTCGACGACGGCCTCAAGGTCCGCCTGTTGACCCGCCTGAACCTCTGTGCGGTCTGCAGCCCGGATTATCCCGACGCGACGGCGCCGATCCGACGCTTTTCAGATTTCGCGGATCAGATGCTGATCGAGGACAGCCACGCTCACTGGCGATCCCTGTTTGCGGCGTTGGGACCGGTGCCGGCATATCGATCCATGCGCTTCAACCAGATAGCGCTCGCCATCGACGCCGCGGCCAACGGCCAGGGCGTCGCGCTGGCACCGCACATACTGGTGGCTAGCGATCTGACCGCCGGTCGGCTGAAGACGCTGTGGCGGGACGAGCGCTCGGAACAGGACGGGTACTACATCCTGTGTCCGGAATCCGCTGCTCCTGATCCCGGCCGAGACGCGATGGTCGACTGGATCCTGTCGGAATTGGAGGATTAGTTCCCCCTCCGGATCGCCCAATGCCGTTCTCAGCTTCCCTCAGCCGCCCTTTGCCTGAATCTTCTTCCAGGTGTCTTTCAGCGTCATGGTCAGGTTGAACACCGGCCTATCAGGGCGCGAATCCGGATCCGCGCAGAAATATCCCATGCGCTCGAACTGAACGGCGCTTCCGACGACGGCCTTCATCGCCTCAGGCTCGAGCCGTGCATCGTCCAGAACGGTCAATGAATCCGGATTGATCGTCGACAGGAAGTCGCCTTCGGCATCCGGCGCCTCCTTCGTGAACAGATGGTCGTACATCCGCACAATCGCCCTGCCGGCGTGGCCGGCCGATACCCAATGCAGCGTCGCCTTGACCTTGCGTCCGTCCGGCGCATTGCCGCCCCTCGTCTCGGGATCGTAGGTGCAATGCAGCTCGACGATCTCACCGGCCTCGTCCTTGACGACATCGTTGCATTTCAGGAAGAACGCATAGCGCAGACGCACTTCCCGGCCGGGCGCAAGGCGGAAGAACTTCTTTGGCGGATCCTCCATGAAGTCGTCGCGCTCGATATAGAGTTCACGCGAAAACGGTACCGATCGCGTCCCGGCGCTTTCGTCTTCGGGATTGTTGACCGCCTCAAGCCATTCCTCTTCGCCTTCCGGATAGTTGGTGATGACGACCTTGAGCGGGCGGAGCACCGCCATGTAACGCGGAGCAACCTTGTTCAGCCGCTCGCGCACGCAGGATTCCAGGAATGAATATTCGACCGTGCTGTCCGCCCGGGCGACCCCGACGCGTTGCGCGAAATCCCGAATGGCCTCGGGCGGCACGCCGCGCCGGCGCAGCCCACTCATGGTCGGCATGCGCGGATCGTCCCAACCGCTGACATGGCCGTCGTCGACAAGCTGCTTCAGGCGGCGTTTCGACATGACCGTATAGGTCAGGTTGAGTCGTGCGAACTCGTACTGGACCGGTGTCGACGGCGTCGGCAGGTTTTCGATCAGCCAGTTATAGAGCGGTCGATGATCGGCGAATTCCAGAGTGCAGAGCGAATGGCTGACCCCCTCGATCGCGTCGGATTGGCCATGCGCAAAATCGTAGGTCGGATAGATATGCCACGTATCGCCGGTGCGCGGATGGTGCGCATTGAGTATGCGATAGAGCACCGGATCCCGCATGTTGATGTTGCCCGACGCCATATCGATCTTGGCCCGAAGCACCCGTGCGCCGTCGGCAAATTCACCGGCCCGCATGCGGCGGAACAGGTCGAGATTTTCCGCAACCGGTCGCGTTCGGTACGGACTGTCTTTGCCCGGCTCCGTCAACGTACCGCGATAGGCGCGCATCTCCTCCGGGCTCAGGTCGTCCACATACGCCTTGCCCGTCTCGATCAGATGTTCCGCCCATTGGTAAAGCGTCTCGAAGTAATCCGAGGCAAACAATGTCTTGCCGCCCCAATCGAAGCCGAGCCAGTTTATGTCCCGCTGGATCGCCTCGATATACTCCTCCTCCTCCTTGGTCGGATTGGTATCGTCCATGCGCAGATTGCATTGGCCGCCGAACTCCTCGGCCATGCCGAAATTCAGGCAGATCGATTTTGCGTGGCCGATATGCAGGTAGCCGTTCGGCTCCGGCGGGAACCGGGTCACGACCGTATTGACCTGACCACCGGCCACGTCGGCGCGGATGATATCGCGGACGAAATGGTTCGGGCGATCGGGATGGCCCGCTTCGGTGTCAGCAACAGCGTCTGTCATGCTCAGTCGTTTCAAACGGTGTGGAGGAAAGAGCCCGGTCGGAGACCGCAAGCCCTGCGACCTCGCCTACAGCATCCGCGCCACAAGGTCAAAGGCGGGCGAAACGCCAATGGACGCCCGCACAGAACCTTCGAAAGATATCCGGGAGCCCGAAGCAGATCGAAAAACGCTCTATGACTGGCCCCACCATGTCTGTGCCAACGGGGCGCCGCCGACGAACGCGTCAGCGCCGAGCGCGTCCTGGATGCGAAGGCATTCGTTCCATTTCACCATCCGTTCGGATCGCTGGAAGGATCCGACCTTGAGCTGGCCTCCTCCAAGACCCGTACTCAGATGTGCGATCGATGTGTCTTCGGTTTCGCCGGATCGGGCGGAGACCACCGCGGTCCAGCCAGCATCCTGTGCGGCCGTGAACGCGTCCACGGCTTCGGATACGGTTCCAGCCTGGTTCACTTTGACCAGAACGCAATTGCAGGCCCGATCCGAGACAGCGTTCCGGACCAATGCCGCATTTGTCACCAGATAGTCGTCGCCTATGATTTGCACGTGGTTTCCATACCGCTGCGTGAACGCGATCATGCCAACCGTATCATCCTCTCCCACCGGGTCTTCGATGGAGGCAATCGGATAGGCGTCAAGCCAGCCGCCCAGCATGTCGATCAACGCGCCGCTGTCCAGTTTCCGGTCTTCCAGCGCCAGCGTGTAGACGCCGTTTTCGCCGAATTCGGAAGCGGCGATGTCCAGCGAGATCACAACACGGTCGCCGGGTTTCTCGCCGGCCTTCTCAATGGCGGCAACCAGAGTTTCCAGGGCTTCTTCATTGCTCCTGAACAGGGGCCACCAACCACCCTCATCGGCCACACCGGCAAGATTGCCGCGCGAGGCCATGATATCGCCTGCCGCAAAGTAGACTTCGTTGGTGACCTCCATGACCTCGTCGAAGCTTGCAGCTCCGGGCACCATGATCATGAAGTCCTGGATATCGACGCGGCGACCTGCATGGGCGCCGCCGCCGAAAATCTGGATTTCGGGCAGCGGAAGCGAAGGCGTTCGCCCGTAACAGTCGGCGACATGCCGCCATAAAGGTTTGCCTGCGGCAGCAGCCGCCGCATGCAGGACAGCCAGGGAGGTCGCAACCGTAGCATTGCCGCCGAGACTGTCTTTCAGCGGTGATGGATCGAGCCCGATGAGCAACGCATCGAGTGCGGACTGATCCGAAACCTCATGCCCTTGCAGAGCAGCCGCAATCGGCCCGTTGACGTTTGCAACGGCGCGCGCAACGTTTTTGCCCCGCAAGGCCGATCCGCCGTCTCGCAGATCGATGGCTTCGCGTTTTCCCCGTGAGGCGCCCGCGGGCGCAATCGCGCGACCCATCACGCCATTCTGCAGCCTCACATCGACCTCCACGGTCGGATTGCCGCGGGAATCCCAGACGCGTCGCCCGTGCACCGATTGTATGGCCGTCATGCGTGGTCTCCAGTTGCGTGCTGTGCCAGTGCGGCCGCAAGCGCCTCCAGGTTCGCAGGCGGCGCCGCAATGAGCGGAATTGCGATGTCTCGGACAACGGCGCGTTGGCGATCCGTCAGGTATTCGACCGGTGACTTGCCATCCACGCGGGCGAGCATGAGGACGGGCAGCAACGCGCAGACCCTTTGTTCCAGTGCAATCGGATCTTCCCACTGGACGTGGGTCGCGTAGGCATTCCAGAACGCACCGACCTGTTCAAGCAACCGCCGGCGCGAGCCAGGCAGGTGTATGGCCTTGAGGACAAGGTGATTGAGGCAAAACGCCGGATCGAAACTGGCGTCTCCCATCGTCGCGCATTCGGCGTCGAGGATGATCGGCGTGCCGCCGCGAAACAGGATGTTCTTGGGACTGACATCCCCATGCACCAGAACCTTCTGGCTTTCGTAGAGCATGGCCTCAAGGGGTTCGATGGCTCCGGCAAGAGCCGGATGCATCACGCGGGTCGTGCTGAGATAGGGTTCTATCCGGATGGCATGGAAGTCATCGCGGTTTTGAAACGCCGCACGATCAAAACCTCTGTCCGAAGAAATCAGGTGAATTCTTCCCAGAAGCTCGGCGACTTTTGGCGCTTCACCCTGGTCTTCGGACTGAGCCAGCAAGTGCTCCTTCCAGAGGTAGACATCGTCTCCCGCCAGGTATTCCATCGCGAAGCCATGCGCTTGTTCGGATCGACCGAAAAGGCGGACCGCACTGTCCGGAAAGATTTCGGACGCCACATTCAGCCAGGCGTACTCGGCAGCATTTCGATGAACCGGCACCAGCCAATCAGCGGCGACCTTCAGCTTTGGCAGGGCAAATTTCGCACATATCTTGCGGTTGCCCAGGTCGACCATGGCAATGTCAGAAGCAACGCCGCCAGTCAGCGGAACGACCGCTTGGACGTCTTGTTGTTTCGCCAGGCCGAGTTCCGCGACAAGGGCCTTGCATCGGTCTTCGAGTTGCATGTCTGGCTACCAGGTTTCCGAACATAACAAGCGTAGCTGGAGGATTCCGGAACGTCGACCGCGGCTCTCCTACTGAGAAGACCCTATTAGGCTTTGCCGATCGAAACGAAACGGCCCGCGCGGTTTCCCGCGCGGGCCGGATTGTCTGAAGCCGGTTTGGGCCGCTTATTTCAGAAGCGTACGCGACCAGCTTCCGTCTTCGCCGACGACGTTCAGGCTGAACAAGCCTGTCACGTCACCGCGCTCGTCGAAATCGTTCTTGCCGGCGGCGCCTTCGTAGTTGATGTCCTGGCCGTCGGCGATCAGCTTCTTGGCCTTCGCCCATTCACCCGGACGGATGATTTCGCCCGGAGGGCTTGCAACCGCCCGCAGGGCTGCCGGGATTGCGGCGCGGTCCGCAGAGCCGGCCTTTTCGATGGCCAGTGCCATCAGGAACGCAACGTCATAGCCGTGCGCAGCATAGGGCGCTTCCGGATCCTTGCCGGTCGCGGTGAAGGCTTCGGCAAAGGCTTGGTAAGAGGCATCTTCGGTATCGGACGCGGCCTGCGTGATCCAGATATTGTCGCGCAGGACGTCGGCACCGATCTGCTCGATCACCGAAACGTCGAACATGCCGTCAGCGGCATAGAACTTGCCGAACAGGCCGTTTTCCAGGCTGTTCTTGATGATCGTGATACCGCTCGAACCGTAATAGGCAAAGAGCGCGAGCGCGTCCGGGTTGCCCTGGGCGAGCGTCGACAATTCAGCGCGATAGGAGGCCTTGTTGGGTTCATGGCCCTGATTGGCGGTGATCTCGCCGCCCTTGGCCTTGAATTCCTTCTCAAAGACGGCCGCGATGCCGGCATTGTAGTCGTCGTTGGAATAGGTCATGGCAACCTTGCGGTGCCCGGCATTCCAAACGATCTCGGCAATTGCCGCGCCCTGGAAAGAGTCCGAAGCCGACGCCCGGAAGACCGTGTCCTTGTCGTCGAGTTCGGAAATCGCCGGAGCGGTCGCCGAATCCGAAAGGACCGTCACGCCCGCCGGGATCGTCACCGACGACACCATGCCGTTCGTCGCGCCTGAGCAGCTCGGCCCGATAATCGCCACGACCTGCTCGACATTGACGAGCTTGTTGCCGGCATCGACAGCGGCCTTCGGATCGCATGCCGAATCCGCGATCACCAGCGAAAGCGTGTCGCCTCCCAGCAGGCCGCCGTTTTCGTTGATGTGATCGGCTGCGGTCTGGCGACCGGCCATGATGGCCGCAACCAGTTCCGCGATCGGTCCCGTCACGCCGCCGGCCGAGCCGACCTTGATTTCAGCGGCCTGTGCCGACACCGACAGCAGCGCGGCTGCGGAAGCCGCCAGCGTCAGGGTCTTGAAGGATGTCATTTTGAGTTCTCCTCTCCACAATAGGCATGGTTGAAACGCATTGGCCGTTCTTGGCGCGGTTTCCCATGCAAAGCTGGTCTTCGCCACACGTGTTTGCCGCCCGGACCGTCAGGGCTGTCTGGCCTCCCTTTCCGCTGACGGTCGCGTTTCTGGAATAATGCCCTGCGGATATCTCTGTAAAAACAGCTGCAAGGCAAGTCCTATCAAGAATATGCGCACATAAGCGGTTCGAATGGCAAGTTCATCCGGAAGACGGCTGGTCAGAATCTCCGATGCAGACCAGACCGTCCAGATCAGGAACGCGCCAAGGATCGCCCCCTTGTTGTTGGCGCTGCCACCAACGATCAGCATGACCCAGACGATAAAGGTGGCCAGCAGCGGATCGGTGGCATTCGGGTCGATGAATTTCAGATAGTGCGCCATCAGCCCGCCGGCGACCGCCATGATCATGCAGCCGATAACGAACCCTTCCATCCGGTAGGTCTCGACATTCTTGCCCGCCGCCTTGGCGGCCGTCTCGTTTTCCCGGATCGCCGTCATGACCCGGCCCCACGGCGATTTGCGCGCCACTTCGAGCAACCAGTAGATCACAGCGACAGTTGCCAGCACGAGCAAGAGGAAACAGATGTGGTTGTAGGGTTCGGGCAGGGATTCAAAGGGTTTGGGAATGTTGGAAACGCCGCGCGGCCCATTCGTCGCCCAGGTCTCGTTCTTCAGGATCAGCCGGAAGTTCTCGGCAATACCGATCGTCGCGATCGCCAGATAGTCGCTGCGCAGCCTGAGACAGACCTTGCCCACCAGATAGGCGATGATGCCGGACACGACCATCGCCGCTGCGAAACCAACCACATAGGGCATCTCGAAACCGCCGATATGGCGGATCGTCGGGGACGTTGTCATCAGCGCCGTAACATAGGCGCCGATCCCGAAAAAGCCGGCAACGCCCGCATTGAAAAGACCCGCAAAGCCCCATTGCACGTTGAGGCCGAGCGTCAGGACGGCGTAGATTCCGCCCATTGTCAGCAGGGAGATAATGTAAAGGCCGTATCCGTAGAACTGGTCCATCTTAGAATACCTTGCCCTTGAACAGTCCGGTTGGGCGCCACAACAGCATCAGGATCATGATCGCAAAGGCGACACCCTGTTTGTACCCCGGACTGAGCAACGGATCCGAGCCGATCCAGTGATAGGTCGACAATTCCTCGGCCAGGCCGATGATCAACCCGCCGGCAACTGCTCCATAGGGCTTTCCGAGACCACCGAGGATCGCGGCTGCGAACATCGGCAACAGCAGTTTGAAGCCCATCATTGTCTCGACCTGTGTATCGACGGCCAGGAACACGCCGGCTCCGCAGGCAAGCGCCGCGCCGACGATCCAAGTCGTCATGACCACCTTTTCGGTGTCGATCCCCGTCAGCCGGGCCAGTTCCGGCGAATCCGACATCGCCCGCATGGCCTTGCCGATCTTGGTATAGGTCAAGAGGTAGTGGACCATGAACATCAGCACCAGCGCACAGCCGATGATCATGATGTGCTTGGGCGCAATGCGCAGGAAATCGCCAAAGATCATCGGCAATTGAATGCCCGGCAGCACGGTCTTGAGCTGCACGCCCCAGAAGAACTGAACGACCGAGCGCACCATCAGCATCAGGCCGAAAGAGGCCATCACGAGCATGATCACCGGCGCATTGCGCAAGGGTTTGTAGAAGCCGCGATCGATTAGGAGCACGGCAATCACGGTCATGACCATTGCGACCGGCATGACGACCAGCGGATGCAAGTCGGTGAACTGGACCAGGGACCACGTGAAATAGACCCCGAGCGTCATGATGTCGCCGTGGGCGAAGTTCGCGAACCGCAGGATGCCGAAGGTCAGCGTGATGCCGATCGCGCCGAGCGCGTAGATGCTTCCGAGCACGAGGCCGGGTATCAGATAAAAATTGATGAACTCAGCCATCGCCCCGTCCGTCTTGCCCCTGTGCCTGCTGGACCTGCCCGGCCTCCTCATCCTTGGGCGCCGGCGCGCCGCCGCCCAGGAACATTTCCGCGACTTCACTGTCGTCGATCAGGTCACGCCCCGAGCCTTCGAACTTGTTCTTGCCATCGACCAGGACATAGCCGCGATCGGCAATGTTCAGCGCCTGCTTGGCGTTCTGCTCGACCATCAGGATCGGCGTGCCGGTAGCGTTGATCGTCTTGACGATCGAAAAGATCTCACCGCGGAATTTCGGCGAAAGACCGGCCGTCGGCTCGTCGAGCAACAGGATCTTCGGTTCCAGCATCAGCGCCTTGCCCATGGCCACCATTTGCCGCTGGCCGCCGGACAGAGTACCCGCGGCCTGACGCCGCTTTTCGGCAAGCGGCGGGAACATGTCGTAGATTTCGTTGAGACGCGGCTTGAAGTCGTCCTCTCGCACGAAAGCGCCCATTTCCAGGTTTTCCTGGACCGTAAGCGAAGGGAAGATGTTGGATGTCTGCGGCACGTAACAAACGCCGAGCCGGACGACCTTTTCAGGCGGCGTGTTGGTGATCTCCGTACCGTCGAGCAGCACCTCGCCGCCGTTCAGCCGCAACAGACCGAAAACCGCTTTCATCGCCGTCGATTTGCCGGCGCCGTTCGGCCCGATGACCACGACGATCTCGCCGGGATCGACATGCATCGACACACCGTGCAGGATCTGGGTGTCGCCATAGCCGCCGACGACGGACTTGAGCTCCAGCACGGACATCAGCCGTCCTCTCCTCCGCCCAGATAAGCATCGAGCACATCGGCATTGCTGCGCACGGCCTGCATGGTGCCTTCGGTCAGCACTGTGCCCTCCGCCAGCACGATGACCGGGTCGCACAGACTGGCGATCATATCCATGTCGTGTTCGATGACGCAGAACGTGTAGCCGCGATCTTCCCTGAGTTTCGCGATCATGTCGCGGATCTTGAGCAGGAGGGTCGGGTTGACGCCGGCCCCCGGCTCGTCGAGCAAAACGAGCTTGGCGTCCGTCATCATCGTACGCCCGAGTTCGAGCAGCTTCTTCTGACCGCCCGACAGGTTGCCCGCACGTTCGTCACGCAAATGGGAAATCGACAGGAATTCCAGTGCGGCTTCCGCCTTTTCGCGCACTTCCTGCTCCCGCCGCCGCACGGCAGCCGAGGCCAGCCAATTGTTGAAGATGTGTTCGCCGGGTTGCGCCGGCGGAACCACCATCAGGTTTTCCAGCACCGTCATCTTGGCGAATTCGTGCGGGATCTGGAACGTGCGCACGATGCCGCGATGGAACATCTGGTGGGTAGGAAGGCCGGTGATGTTTTCGCCGAGAAAGTCGATCCGACCGGATGTCGGCGGAATCTCTCCGGCAATCATGTTGAAGGTCGTCGTCTTGCCGGCCCCATTCGGACCGATCAGGCCGGTTATCGTGCCTTCGCGGATCTGGAAAGTGCAATCCCGGACCGCCTGAACGCCGCCGAAGCTCTTATTCAGGTTTTCTACTTTGAGCACGAAGCCCCCGAATTCCCCTCACCCGTTTTGCCGGGTGTCTTGTGGTGTCCAGCGCCATGGACTTGATATCTCTAGCGTGAAGTTCCGAACCTTTGCAAGCACACCCGTCGGGACGATACTGCAAATCGTCGCGCCTCGTCCGAGCGGGCGAAACACTCTTTATCGCCGCCGACCGATATCGACCTGCATTCGGAAAATCATTGCGGAAATCTACCTGTTCTGCAGGTGAACTTTTCGGTTTCGAGCAATCCACAAGAAGCCATTCCAATAGCGGCCGCCGTCGTGGCCCGCCTCGCCGGGAAAAACGCCCGCAGCGCGGCCTGACCGACACCCCCGATTGCGATTGCCCAACCCGTCCGGCCCGACTACGATGCCGCCGCATCGCCAGTGCGCACAACCCAGCCGCGCGTCGGCACACCGAATACGCATCACGGACCCAGGGGACGGGCCGAGCGTAGGAAAAAAATTGGGAGACAAGAATGACTGATCAATCCGGATTGAAGGAGCTGCTGAAAAACAGCCGCATTTCGCGTCGGGACTTTATTCAGCAGGCCATTGCCGTCGGCGCCACGGCGGCAGCGGCCGGCACCATGTTCGATACCGCCCACGCGGCAACGCCGAAAAAGGGCGGCCACTATGTCAACACGCTGACCGGCGGCGGCACGACCGACGTGCTGGACCCGGCACAGACCCTCGACAGCTACATGATCAATGTCAGCTTCGGGCAATTGCGCAACAACCTGACCGAGATTGCCCCTGACGGCAATCTGATCGGCGAACTCGCCGAAAGCTACGAAGCCGATGACGGCGGCAAGACCTGGCGTTTCAAGCTGCGCTCCGGCGTCGAATTCCACAACGGCAAGACCATGGACGCCAATGACGTGGTCGCGTCCTTCAACCACCATCGCGGCGAAGGCAACAAATCGGCCGCTTCCGGCCTGACCAAGCAGATCACCGACGTCAAGGCCGACGGCGATACGGTCGTGTTCACCCTGGAATCCGGCAATGCGGACTGGCCGTTTATCGTCAGCGACTATCACCTGTGCATCTGTCCGGCCAAGGACGACAGCATCGACTGGCAATCCGGTGTCGGAACCGGATCCTATAAGCTGCAGCGCTTCGATCCGGGCGTGACCACCGAAGTGGTGCGCAACGAAAACTACTGGAAGGAAGGCCGCGCCTGGTTCGACTCGGTCGAAAACCTGTTCATCGCGGACGCCACCGCCCGCACGACCAGCGTGACCTCCGGCTCGGCCCATTCCATGTCGAACCTCGACCTGAAGGTCGTCAGCCTGCTGGAACGGACGCCGAGCGTGCGCGTCCTGCCGATCACCGGCAACAAACACGCCGTCTTGCCGATGTTCACCGACACTGCGCCGTTCGACAATGTCGATGTGCGCCTTGCCCTGAAATACGCCATCAACCGGCAGGAATTCGTCAACAAGATCATCTTCGGACAGGGCGAGCTCGGCAACGACACGCCGATCGGGCCGGCCAACATCTATCGCGCCACGGCGGAAGAATTGCCGCAGCGCGAATACGATCCGGAAAAGGCCAAGTTCCATCTGAAGAAGGCCGGCATGGAAGGCGCAACCTTCGAATTGTCGCTGGCCGACACCGCCTTTGAAGGCGCCGTCGACGCCGGTCAGCTCTATGCCGAATCCGCCAAGGCGGCCGGCATCAACCTGAAGATCCTGCGCGAAGCCGATGACGGCTACTGGTCCAATGTCTGGCTGAAGAAGCCCTGGGTCGGCGGCTATTGGGGCGGTCGGCCGACCGAGGACTGGATGTTCTCGCAGGTCTATGCCCAGGGCGCCGAATGGAACGAGACCAAATGGGCCAATCCGCGGTTCAACGAATTGCTGGTTCAGGCCCGCAGCGAACTCGACGACGCCAAGCGGCGTGAAATGTATGTCGAGATGCAGCGTCTCTGCCACGAAGACGGCGGCGCCATCGTCCCGATGTTCATGGCTTACACGCACGCCGTTTCCAACAAGATCGGCCTGCCCGACCAGATCGCCAACAATTGGGAACTGGACGGCCACAAGAACGCCGAACGCTGGTGGATGGCCTGATCAGGCCTTTCGATACCGCATGACAACCAGCGCCCCCGGTCCAGCCGGGGGCGTTTTCGTTTCGGCTTTCAGCCGCAATCAGGCTGGGTCACGGGCCAGGGGCAGCGTCACGCAACGGATCGCGCCGCCCCAGAAACCGATTGCGTCGCAGGGTGTCGGCACTGGTTCGATGGCGTGTTTTTCCAATTCGCCCATGAGACGGGTGAAGCGCGGATCGATCATGTACCTTTTGTCGTCCAGCGACACGCCGACGGTCGCATGGCCGTGCATCTCCTCTTCGCTGATCTCGATCACATCCCAATCGGCGATCGGTGCCGGCAGACCGTCGGCCAGCGCCGGCAGATGCGCCATGGCGAGCCCCTCGCGCAACAGACAGATCAGCCCGAGCGCATGCAGGATCGGCCCGCGGATCGCAAGCGGATGTACCCTGTAATTCCAGTCCGCCAGATAGGATGACAGCCAGTCCAGCCCGGCCCGGTCGGAGCACAATTGGCCCTGCCCGACGATCACGTCGCGGCCGACGATCAAAATGTCGCCGCCTTCCAGAAACGGTCCCGGCCCCTCTCCGGACGGCGTAAACGGCGCGGATTGCGGCATGGCCACATGATGCAAACCCGCTTGCCCTGCAAGCATCGGGGCCACGAGTTCGCGAAGCGGAAAGACTTCCTTGCGGCGATAGGCGCGACGCAGCGACAATTCCAGAAAATGCTCGCCGAGCATGAAGACCGGATCGGCCGGATAAAGTTGCGACCAGCCCGGCTGAAGACTGTCGAGATAGCGGGTCTCGGCCTGATGGTATGGCCGGGGTCGATGCACCCGCACGCCATGTGCCTCGAAAGTCGCCGCGATGGCATCGATCTGCCGGACGGTCTCGGCATACAGGTCGGGAAAGTGGTGTGCCACATCGAGCGGACCCGCACCGTTCGCCAGCAAGGCATCGCGCAACGGCCCGGGATAGTGCAGCAGATCGTTACCATATGGCGGCAGGTGCAGGTTCGCGGCCGAGCCGACGACAACCTCGCGCAACACCCCGTATTCACTGTGGTTTCCCAAACCGGTCATGCGACGACAAAACCCGACAAAATGGAAGATCAGGCGTGCAGCGCTCTCACAGGACCGGCCTTCGGTCAAGGCGGAACAACTCTCGACAAGCACCCGTCCGCCGCCCTACTGTCCCGTCGCCCGCCACCCTCCGGAGGTCGACCGAACATTGTCTCTGCCGTTCATGCCGCAAATCGCCGAAGCCTTTCCGGGGTCGGAAGCGCTTCTGGACTCCGATGCACTTACGGTGTCCGGTAACGGCACTCTGCCATCCTACTTCGCCGTGACCGACCTGGCCGCCGCGTCCATCGGCACGGCCGGCCTCCTGCTTTCTGACTTCGCGGCGCCGGGCGGCCGCGATCCGGTACCAGTCGACGTCGACCGCCGGTTGGCTGGGCTCTGGTTCGGCGTTTCGATCGACCCGATCACCTGGTCGCTGCCGCCGGTCTGGGATTCCATTGCCGGCGATTACCCGACCGCCGACGGCTGGATCCGTCTGCACACAAATGCCCCGCATCATCGGCGGGCGGCCCAATCCGTCCTTGGATCCCATGCCGACAGGGACGCAATGGCGCCGTCGGTCGCCGACTGGAAAGCGGACGATCTCGAAACTGCTGTCGTCGATGCGGGCGGCTGTGCCGCCGCGATGCGCTCGATAGCGGACTGGCACACCCATCCCAACGGCGCCGCGGTCGCCGCCGAACCCCTGGTGGCCTGGCAGGCTTTTCCCGACACGGACCCACCTGTCATCGACCCGCTTCCCGAAGCCCCCCTGACCGGTTTGCGCATTCTCGACCTCACCCGTGTTCTCGCCGGCCCTGTCGCGGGACGTTTCCTCGCCGCGTTCGGTGCCGACGTGCTGCGCATCGATCCGCCGGACTGGGAGGAACCAGCCGTCGTTCCCGATGTCACGCTCGGCAAGAGATGTGTCGGGCTCGACCTGAAATCACCAGATGATCGCGCGATTTTCGACGACCTTTTGAGAGGTGCGGATGTATTGCTGCACGGCTACCGACCGGGCGCCCTTCCCGCGCTCGGTCTGAATGCGGAGGGTCTGCGTGCGGTCAATCCCGATCTCATCGACGTCAGCCTCGATGCCTTTGGCTGGTCCGGTCCCTGGGCGGGTCGACGCGGCTTCGACAGTCTGGTTCAGATGAGTGCCGGCATTGCCGAGCACGGCATGCGGCAATCCGGGGCGGACCGACCGTTTCCCCTGCCCGTCCAGGCGCTCGATCACGCCACGGGCTATCTGATGGCAGCCGCGGTGCTGCACGCCCTCAATCGCCGCCGCGAAACCGGTGCTGTTCTGTCCGCGAAGCTGTCGCTCGCCCGCACGGCGCATCTGTTGGTCGGTACGGCCGCAAATACAGCAAGCGACGGCATGCCGGGCAAATCCGATGACGATCTCGACCCGCGCATCGAACACACGGCCTGGGGCCCGGCCCGGCGCGTCCGCTTTCCCCTCTCGATTCCAGGGATCGATGCCGACTGGCGCCATCCGGCCGGTCATCTGCGCGCTGCCGAGGCCGTCTGGCGCTCCTGAAGGCACGGCATCGCGGAGCCATGCCCGATCAGGATCGCAGAATGCGCTTCGTCGACCCCATTGCCGCGGCGATGCGCTGGTAATGGACCCGCCGCTTCTCCGAGTTTTCGCCGGCGCGCAGAAGCCGGGTCTCGGTTTCCTGGATAGCCGCCGTCGCCGCGGCATTGGCCGACCGCAATTTCGACTTTTCAACCGGCGTGAACTTCTTGCGGGCCTTCCATTCGCGGCCTTGAGTGGTCGTACCGACGGGCGCGGCCCGGTCCCGGTTCTGTTTGGCGATCGCCTGCAATCGCGATCCCGCCTTGCTGATCGCAGACCGCGCCGCACGGTAATCCGGACGGTTCGGCATGGTCTTTGCGACCCATTTGAAGCCTTCTCCCAGGCACGAAATCCGGTATTCCGGCGCGACGGACCGGCACACCCGCTCGACTTCGCCGATCAGGCGGACGGTCGCGTTCGTTGCGCTGTCGGAAAACGCAAGGATGATCCGGCTGTCCGCACTGCCCTCGATGTCTGGAGCCGCAAGTGGCGTATCCTGTCGTCTCAATTCGAAACCCTGGTAGCCCGCTTCGTCACCAAGCGGCAGCGTTCCTGTGGCGACCAATTGGACCGCGGTTTGTCCGGTCCGGTGGTAAATGCGGCCGTCGGGGTCGGGCGCTGCCGCCCGGCTCTCCGATCCTGTCATTCCGGTCACCAGAACCGCCAGCCCGACAACGGCCCATGATTTTGTCGCTGTGATGCCCACGTCTGCTTTCCCCCCAAGACTGGCCCAGTCTATTCCATCATACGATGATTGCACGACCGGGTTGTTCGACGCCGCCGTCTTTGTATAAACGGACCCCAATCCGTCTTCCGCCGACGAACCTTAGCCGATCACCACCCGACAAACTTCGGCCCGGCACCACCCGACAATCACGGCCCGTCATCACCGACAAACCGCGGCCTGGCACCACCCGACAAACCACGGCCCGTCATCACCCGACAAACCTCGGCTCGTCATCACCCAACAAACCTCGGCCCGTCATCACCCGACAAACCTCGGCTCGTCATCACCCAACAAACAACGGCCCGTCATCACCCGATAAACCTCAGCTCGTCATCACCCGACAAACCACGGCCTGGCACCACCCGACAAACCTCAGCTCGTCATCACCCGAATTTATCGGGTGATCCAGTGACGCTGCTTTGTCCGCTCCAGAATTCCTTCGTCGATACTAACGTGTCACGACGTAAAGTCAGTCTGTGCAAAGTTTTTCTGAACAGATTTCTAGATTACCCGATTAAATCGGGTAATGACGGGCTGGAGCAGACATAGGCGTAAAACCAGTCCGATGAAGCGGTCTCCATCAAACGCCGATGATGGGACCGAAACCTCGTGAGACGTAACAAACTCGTAGCTGGTTACCCAGGCAAAGAACAACGAACTCGGATTTCGCAGACACAGGACCTCTGAATATCCGGGACGCGCTGACCGTGGGATCGGCGACCTTATGCGGATTTACAGAAGCGCCTTGAGCCGTTCGTTGAGCGTGCTGATCACCTTCACCCGGGCGAAGCGCTTGTCATTGGCCTCCACCAGCGTCCAGGGAGCCTGGCGGGCACTCGTGCGGTCGACCATTTCGTGCACGGCATCACGGTAGGCATCCCATTTCTCGCGATTGCGCCAGTCTTCTTCGGTAATCTTGTGGCGTTTGTATTCGACGTCTTCCCGCTCCTTGAAGCGGCGCAATTGCTCCTGTTGGTCGATCGCCAGCCAGAACTTGACGACAATGATCCCGTATTCGGTCAGTTCGGCTTCAAAAGTCCGGATTTCCTCATAGGCGCGCATCCAGTCCGATTGCGTTGCAAACCCCTCCACCCTTTCCACCAGGACCCGGCCGTACCAGGACCGATCGAAAATGGTGATGCCGCCTCGGGCGGGCACGTGCCGCCAGAACCGCCAGAGATAGGGTTGCGCCTTTTCCTCATCGCTCGGCGCGGCAATCGACACGACCTCAAGCATGCGTGGGTCGAGCGCCTGCACGATGCGCCGTATGCTGCCGCCCTTTCCGGCCGCGTCGTTGCCTTCAAAGACGGCCACCAGCCCGCGCTTTTCGAACTTGCGCCCGAGCGTCAGTTTCGTAAGCCGGTTCTGTTCCGCTTCAAGGCGTTTCGAATAGGTCTTCTTGTCGAGCGTCAGTTTCAGGTTGAGCGCATCGAGGAGGTTCGGTGCCGGCGGCGTTTCCAGCCCTGCGCCGCCTGCCGGGACCGATCTGGTCGGTTCTTCAAGTCGGGCCCGGATTGCAGCAGCAAGCGTGCGCCCGATTGTCAGATCGCGGTAATGCGGGTCGGCGCTGGGCAACGGATACCAAGGCGCATAGCCGGTACTGGTCTCGCTGATCATGCGCTCGGTCACGGCCCGGGCGTGGTCGTACCGCTCGACATAGGCCTGGCCGATCTCGCGTTCTTCCTTGGACACTTTCCAGGGCGGACTGTCCTTTTTGCCGAACGCCTTGATCTCCGCTTCGGCCTTTTCGCGCGGAACAAACAGCATGAATTTCAGAAACAGCGCGCCTTCATGACACAGCATTTCTTCGAAACGGCGAATTTCATCGATCTGTTCGCGAAATCGATCGGCGCCGGTTTCGCCGAGGAAATGATCGCGAATGGGTGTCTCGTACCAGGAATTCAGGAAGATCCCGATTTCGCCCTTTGGCGGCAACGCACGCCAGAAGCGCCACATACGCGGCCTTGCGCTCTCTTCGTCGCTCTTGCGCATGGAGGCAAACAGACGGATGTGGCGGGAATCCAGCCAATTGAGAAGCTGTTTCGTAGACTCGCTGCGTCCGATCGGATCCATACCGGACAAAAGAACGATAACGGGAAAGTCCGGCTTCTCCAGGAGGTCGAGTTGCGCCTCGACCAGGCGATTGCGCAAGTCCGGTTCTTCCGCCTTGAAGTCCGCCTTGCTCAAGGTGTGGTCCAGGCGAAGCGACTCGAACATGGCGTACCTCACTGATTGGCCACCATCAATTTAAGGCCCCTGATAGGGCTTGGGAACGGGCAACCACACAGGCCCAAAAGAATTCCGCCTCCGGTTGTGGCAGAATGAAGCAAAATCGGCTCGGAAATGACCGCATGACCACTTGAATCTGGCCGTATTTCGATCCTGTGCCATAGGGAAGACACCTTTGGTTGGAAAATTGGCCAAGACAACCGAGCGCACTGACAACTTTGGCGTGCCATGCTAGCAAGGCGGCAATGGGGGGGATTGGTGCGGCCATTTGGACCCATTGACGCCGAACGCGCAAAACCCAGGTACGGTTCATGATGGATCGAGTTCACGTTAAACGAATAGTGTTCGTCGTTCTTGCGGCGGGTCTGTTTGTATTTGGCGCCGGCCAGGCCCCGGTCCGGGCCGAAAGCGGCGACAAGGTCGTCATCGGCGTGCCGGCATGGCCGTCGGCCCGGGCAACGTCCCACATCATCAGCCAGGTGCTGAAGAAAGAGTTCGACCTCGACGTCGAACTCCGGCGGACCGGAACCCTGCGCATCTTTGCCGGGATCGACGACGGTTCGATCGATATTCATCCTGAAATCTGGCTGCCGAACCTGACGGCGCTCGTGGAAAAATACGCGACCGATCGCGGCAGCCTGACGCTCAGTCCGCAAGGGGTCACCGCCAGCCAGAACCTTTGTGTCACCCGCGCCACGGCGGAGGCCGTCCGGATATCGTCGGTGACAGACCTGTCGAAACCGGAGGTCGCCGCGCAATTCGATACAAATGGCGACGGCACCGGCGAGATGTGGATCGGGGCATCGACATGGTCATCGACCCTGATCGAACGCATACGCGCGAAAAGCTATGGCTATGCCGAGACGATGACGCTGCTCGAAATGGAGGAAGACGTCGCCATGGCCGGGGTCGACGTTGCCGCCGCAACGGGCACACCGATCGTCTTTTATTGTTATGCGCCGCATCACCTGTTCGAGCTTCATGACATCGTCGTGCTCGACGAACCGGACCATGATCCCGCCACGTGGTCGATCGTGCTGCCGACCGAGGACGACACCGGCTGGCTCGAACGATCGAAAGCCGCGAGCGCCTGGGACGAGTCCGGCTTTCGCATCGGTTACGGGACAGGCCTTGCCGAAACACGTCCGGAGGTGGCGAAATTTTTAAATGCGGTGACGCTCTCCGCCGACGATATCACGGCCATGAGCTATGCCCTGGAAGTCCTCCGGCAGGATCCCGGGGACTTCGCCGCTGAGTGGATCGAACGCAATGACAACCGGGTAAAGGAATGGTTGCCATGACATCGCGAGAATCTTCCAGGTTTTGTGCCGGGCCGGTGTCGCGCCGGGCCATGCTCGCCCTGCCGCTCCTGTTTGTTCCGACACAAGGCAGCTCAGCCGTCAGCGAGTCGCTCATTCTCGACCCCGCGACGCGCAAATGGGTGCCGTACGATTCCCGTCAGGCGATCATGTATTACCGTTCGCACGGCCGCTCGCCGAAGGAGTTCCAGCGCCAACTGGTCTCGTTCCGGACCGCGGAAAAGCCCGGCACGATCATCATCGACAGCAACAAGCACTTTCTCTACAGCGTCCTGCCCGATTTCCAGGCCGTACGATACGGCATCGGCGTCGGACGCGACGGGTTCGGCTGGGCCGGCATTGTCAAGGTCGGCCGGCTCGCCGAATGGCCGACCTGGACGCCACCGGCCGAGATGGTCGCAAGGGACGCACGCGCTGCAAAATGGGCCGGCGGCATGCCCGGCGGACCGGAAAACCCGCTGGGTGCAAGGGCCATTTATCTCTATGAAGGCGGCCGCGACACGATCTACCGCATCCACGGGACCAACGAACCCTGGTCGATCGGGCTGAACGTGTCGTCCGGCTGCATCCGCATGACCAATGACGACGTCACGGATCTTTACGCCCGCGTCGCCGTGGGCGCGAAAGTCATCGTGCTCAATCAGGGCGCCGCATTATTCCGCGGCGTCTGACGGGCGAGACCGCGCCGGTAGCTTGGGCAGAGCCGCAAAAGAAAAGCAGGAGGGGGTAAGATGCGCGTGATGCAAACAAACCGAAGGGCCCGGGTTGCCCTGTTCGTAACGGCGGGCCTGGCGGTGGCAGGCTGCGCGGCCCAGTCCGAAGGTCCGAAGCCCACCATCCGAAGTTCGCTTGAAACCGCACCTGCAGACCTGCAATTACTGTGCGCCTCGGAAGCCGCAACACGGTTCAATTTGGATTCGACCCGCGTCTTGCCAGTCAACTCGGCGCCGACCGGTGACGGCGCCTTCCGGGTCGGCCTGACGACGCCGAACGGTCCGCTGAATTGCGATATTTCTTCCGACGGAACAATTGCGGCCATCGAAGCCGCGCCGCCGGCAACGGCGTCCTGATCGTCTTTCGGCGCGAGGGACTTGATACAGATCACGATAATAAAAAACAACAACGGTAATTTGCACGCATGACGTAACACGGAGACCAGCGGCGGGCCGTGACGGCTTTGCTGACAATGCGCTCCGGGGAGGATCGCATGTCCGACAGCAATACCGCCGCCGATGGCACGTCATCGGCAAAACCGTCATTCAGTTTTCCGACTGCCTACACCATCCTCTTCGTCCTGATTGCGCTTGTCGCCGCCGCGACCTGGGTCATCCCGGCCGGCGAGTACGATCGTGTCCTGAACCCCGAACTCGGCCGGGAAGTCCCGGTGCCGGGGACCTACAAGCCGGTTGATCCGGCTCCGCAAGGCATCGTCGACGTCTTCATTGCCCCGATCGCCGGGTTCTACGATCCCGACGCGGAAACGGCACGCGCCATCGATGTGGCGCTCTTCGTCCTGATCATCGGCGGGTTCCTGGGCGTGGTCACCCGCACGGGCGCCATCGATGCGGCGATCGCGCGGGCCATGGTCAAACTGCGCGGCCGTGAGAACTGGATGATCCCGATCCTCATGGCGTTTTTTGCCGCCGGCGGGACGACCTATGGCATGGCCGAAGAATCGCTCGCCTTCTACGGCCTGCTGATCCCGGTGATGCTGGCCGCCCGATACGATTCCGTCGTTGCGGTCGCCACGATCCTGCTCGGCGCCGGCATCGGCGTGCTCGGTTCCACGATCAATCCGTTCGCGACCGTCATCGCCGCCAACGCCGCCGGCATTCCCTTCACGGACGGCATCGTGTTGCGGTCCGCCATCCTTTTGGTCGGCTGGCTGATCTGCGTCGCCTACGTGATGCGCTACGCGGCACGCGTCAAGGCAGATCCCGCGCTCTCCATCGTGGCCGACCGCAAGGACGAGATCGACGCGGTCTTTGCAAAAAGCGCCAACGACGCCGATGCAACACTGACCGGATCGCAGATCCTGGTTCTCGTCATCTTTGCCCTTACCTTTGTCGTCATGATCTGGGGCGTCTCCAGCCAGGGATGGTGGATGGCGCAAATGTCGGCCCTGTTCCTGGCCGCCGCCATCTTGGTCGGCTTTGTCGCCATGATGGGCGAAAAGGGGTTCACCGATGCCTTTGTGGATGGCGCTCGCGATCTTCTCGGCGTCGCCCTTGTGATCGGCATTGCCCGCGGCATCGTCGTCGTCATGGATGCGGGAAAGATCACCGACACCATTCTGCATTCCGGCGAAGCAAGCCTCGGCGGCCTGTCGGAAGTGCTCTTCATCAACACCCTGTTCGGCATCCAGGTCATGATGTCGTTCTTCGTGCCGTCCTCGTCCGGCCTTGCCGTGCTCACCATGCCGATCATGGCACCGTTGGCCGACTTTGCCGACGTCTCGCGCCACCTCGTGGTGACCGCGTACCAATCGGCCAACGGGCTGGTCAATCTCTTCAATCCCACATTCGCTGTCGTCATGGGCGCACTCGCAATCGGCCGTGTGCCGTATGAACGCTGGGTCCGCTTTGTATTTCCCCTGGTCCTCATCCTGGCGGTCTTGCTCATGGCCCTTTTGAGCATTGCCGTCCTGATCGGTTAGCATCGTGTCGTCCGATGCGGCAAAAATCGGATTGTGGGGGTGTTCCGCCCTGGTGGTCGGGAACATGATCGGCTCTGGTGTTTTCCTGTTGCCGGCTTCGCTCGCGCCCTACGGATCCGTCTCAATCGTCGGATGGTGTGTGACATCGCTCGGCGCTATCGCATTGGCGCTTGTATTCGGTCGTCTGGCCCGCATTTCAACGCGCACCGGCGGGCCCTATGCCTGGACCCGCGACGGGTTCGACGACTTTGCCGGATTCCTTGTCGCCTGGGGCTATTGGATTGCGCTTTGGGCCGGCAATGCGGCGGTCGCCGTCGCCTTTACCGGTTACCTCGGGTTTTTCTTTCCTGTGATCGGCCAGAACGCCGGCGCCGGCCTGGCCGTTTCTCTGGTCGCGATCTGGACGGTGGCGCTCATCAATGTTCGCGGCATTCAGGGCGCCAGCCTGGTCCAGATGGTCACCACGGTGTTGAAGATCCTGCCCTTGCTTGCCGTCATCGTGCTCGGGCTTGCCTATCTTCAACCGGACAATCTGCAGCCCTTCAATCCCTCCGGCGGCAGCATCGGTGCCGGGATCGCAGCAACCGCGGCCCTGACGCTATGGGCGTTTCTCGGGCTGGAATCCGCGACCGTTCCGGCCGGAGACGTGCGCGACCCGGCCCGCACGATCCCGATCGCAACGATCTTCGGCGTGCTGCTCACCGCCTCGATCTACATTCTGGTGACGGTGGCCGTCTTCGGCCTGATGCCGCGGGAGGATCTGGCCCAGTCGACGGCACCTTTGGCCGACGCCATGCGCAATGTGGCGGGCGCGACCGGCGGGGCGCTGATTGCGCTGGGAGCCTGCATTTCCACGTTCGGAACGCTCAACGGCTTCACGCTTCTGACCGGCCAGATCCCGCTCGGCGCCGCCCGCGACGGCGTCTTCCCGCGCTGGTTCGAAAGAACGACCGAGGCAGGAACGCCGGCCCGTGCACTGGTGGTGTCGAGCCTCTTGTCGAGCGGCCTCGTTGCCATGAACTTTTCCAAGGGGCTCGTGGACCAGTTCAACTTCATCATCCTCCTGGCCACGCTCACGACGCTGGTTCCCTACATTTTCTGTGCGCTCGCCGAGATCATGATCTGGCTGCGCAACGGCCGCGCGACCCGGCCGCCCCGATGGCCAGCCTTTGTGCTTGGCGGAATAGCGTTCGTCTATTCGATCTGGGCCATCTACGGCGCCGGCAAGGACGTCGTCTATTTCGGATTTCTGCTGCTTTTGCTGGGTGTTCCGGTCCACGTGGCCATCACGTGGCGGAGCGGTGCAACCGCGACTTCTGATGCGGAGAGGAGACGAGCATGACGGGATTTGGCGCGCATTCCGAAATCGGGAAACTGCACAAGGTCATGGTCTGCCAGCCGGGGCTTGCCCATTCGCGGCTGACGCCGGCCAACGCGGACGCCCTGCTGTATGACGATGTCATGTGGGTTCAGGAGGCCCGATCGGACCATTACGACTTCCGACTGAAGATGGAACATCGCGGCGTGGAAGTGCTCGAATTCCACACGCTTCTGACGGAAACCCTGGAACTCGAAGACGCGCGAAAATGGGTGCTCGATCGCCGCATCACCGAAAACGATGTCGGTGTCGGCATGCTGGTCGACCTGCGCGCCTGGCTCGAGGAAATGCCGGCCAAGCAATTGGCGATCTACCTGATCGGCGGCATCGCGGTTCAGGATCTGCCCTTCAAACCGGCCGGCATGTTCGGTCCCTATCTCGGGCCGGACGGTTTCATCATTCCGCCGCTGCCGAACACGCAATTCACGCGTGACAATTCCTGCTGGATCTATAACGGCGTCACGGTGAATCCGATGTTCTGGCCGGCACGCCGTCCCGAAACCCTGCTTGTCACGTCGATCTACCGGTTCCATCCAGCGTTCGCCGGCGGCGATTTCAAGATCTGGTGGGGCGATCCGGACACCGATTACGGACAGGCGACCGTCGAAGGCGGCGATGTCATGCCATGGGGCAAGGGTTCGGTGCTGATCGGCATGGGGGAACGTACGACGCCCCAGGCCGTCGGCCAGATCGCCCGGGCCCTGTTCTCCCAGGGCGCGGCCGAACGTGTGGTCGCCTGCCAGATGCCGCGCTCCCGTGCGGCCATGCATCTCGACACCGTTTTCAGCCATTGCGATCGGGAGGTCGCGACCGCCTTCGTCGAGGTCTGCGACCAGATCACCTGTTACAGCCTGCGTCCCGGCAACAAGGCCGGCGGCATCGATTTTCGAAAAGAAGACAAGCACCTGTTCGATGTCGCCGCGGAATGCCTCGGCATCAAGAAGCTCAATGTCGTCCAGACCGGCGGCGACGTCTATCAGCAGGAGCGCGAGCAATGGGACGACGGCAACAACGTCGTCGCGATCGAGCCCGGCGTCGTCGTCGCCTATGACCGCAACACCTACACAAACACGCTTTTGCGCAAGGCCGGCGTTGAGGTGATCACCATTCGCGGGGCCGAACTCGGCCGCGGGCGTGGCGGCGGTCATTGCATGACCTGCCCGATCTGGCGCGACCCGGTCGACTATTGAGATCCCCATCAAGAACAGACGGAGGACTGACCTGTGCCGTTCAATCTCAAAGGACGCAGTTTCCTCAAACTGCTCGATTTCGATCAGCGCACCGTGCGTTTCCTGCTCGACCTGTCCCGCGATCTCAAACGCGCGAAATATGCCGGCACCGAACAGCCGCGGCTGAAGGGCAAGAACATCTGTCTGATCTTCGAAAAGTCCTCGACCCGCACGATGTGCGCCTTCGAGGTGGCCGCCATGGACCAGGGTGCCGGCGTCACCTATCTCGGGCCGTCGGGCTCACAGATCGGCCACAAGGAATCCATGAAGGACACGGCGCGGGTTCTCGGCCGCATGTACGACGCCATCGAGTATCGCGGCTTCGGCCAGGACGTCGTGGAAGAGTTGGCCGAATATGCCGGCGTGCCGGTCTTCAACGGACTGACCGACGAATTCCACCCCACCCAGATGCTGGCCGACCTCCTGACCATGCTGGAATACAGCGACAAGCCGCTGCACGATACGTCTTATGCCTTTGTCGGCGATGCCCGCTCCAATATGGGCCATTCGCTGATGATCGCCGGCTGTCTGATGGGCATGGACGTGCGCATCGCGGCGCCGAAGGCCAATTGGCCGAGTGAGGAATATGAGACACCGGCCCGCAAACTGGCCGAAACCTATGGCGCCAGACTGACCATCACCGAGGATCCGGCGGCGGCGGTCAAGGATTGCGATTTCATCCACACCGACGTCTGGGTGTCGATGGGCGAGCCGGCAGAGGTCTGGGAAGAACGCATCCGTCTCCTGAAACCCTACCAGGTGAACCGGGAATTGATGGCGGCGACCGGCAAGGCCTCGACTCGCTTCATGCATTGCCTGCCGGCCTTTCACAATCGCGAGACAAAAGTCGGGCAGGAAATGTTCGAGAAGTTCGGCGTCGCCGAAATGGAAGTGACCGACGAGGTGTTTGAATCGCCTGCCGGCATCCAGTTCGAACAGGCGGAAAACCGCATGCACACCATCAAGGCCATCCTTCTGGCGACGATCGGGGTCTGAGCCATGCGTGTGGTCATCGCCCTCGGGGGCAACGCCCTTCTGCGCCGCGGCCAGGCCCTGACCGCGGAAAACCAGAGGGAAAACGTGCAGATCGCGGCCAAGGCCATGGCTCCGATCGCGGCCGAACATGAACTCGTGATTTCCCACGGCAACGGCCCGCAGGTCGGCCTCCTTGCCCTGCAGGGCGCGGCCTACAAACCCGACGAAGCCTATCCTCTGGATGTGCTGGGCGCGCAGACCGAGGGCATGATCGGTTACATGATCGAACAGGAACTCGGCAATCTGCTGCCTTTCGAGGTGCCGTTTGCCACGATCCTGACGATGATCGAGGTCGATGCCGCCGATCCGGCCTTCAAGGACCCGACCAAATTCATCGGGCCGGTCTACGATGAGGCGACGGCCAGAAAGTTTGCTGACGAAAAGGGCTGGGCGATCCGCCAGGACGGCGACAAATGGCGCCGGGTGGTCGCTTCGCCGCAGCCCCGGCGCATTTTCGAGATCCGACCGATACAATGGCTTCTTGAAAAGAAGACGATCGTGATCTGTGCCGGCGGCGGCGGCATTCCGACCGTCTACGACGCGGATCGCAATCTGCACGGCATCGAAGCGGTGATCGACAAGGACTTTGCCAGCGAATTGCTGGCGCGCGACCTCGGGGCAGACCTTTTCATAATGGCGACGGACGCGGATGCGGTCTATTCTGACTGGGGAACGCCGGAACAACGCGCAATCCGGTCTGCGGCACCCGAAGCGATGCGCGATTTCGATTTTCCCGCCGGCTCCATGGGCCCTAAAGTGGACGCCGCCTGCCAGTTCGCCGAACGCACCGGCAAAGCCGCAGCAATCGGTGCACTGGCCGATCTTCCCGCCATCGTCGAAGGGCGCGCGGGCACAACAATAACCGGCCGGACCATCGGCCTCGATTGGGAGTGAACCCAATGCCGTCGCAGCGACACGGTGTCTCGGATACCGCCGTGCCGTGCCGAATAGTCTTGTCTCTGTCCGGACTTGAAGTACGACCCGGGAGCGCATTGTGACAAAGCAGATGAATGAGGATGCACGTGGCGGCTCCCGACCCAACACAAGAAGAACCCAGGAAAACCCGTGGCTATGCCGGTCTGGCCGCGTTCGAAGGTCTGTTGCTGTTCAGCCGTTGGCTGCAATTGCCGCTGCTGGTCGGCCTTCTGATCGCCTTGATCGTTTTCGCGGCGAAATTCGCCGAACATCTTTTTCGCACCCTCCTGGCGTTTCCGACGATCACCCGCGAGCAAATGCTCCTGGTCACGCTCGACCTGATCGACATGGTGCTGATCGCCAATCTGGTGATCATGGTGGTGATCAGCGGCTACGAGACCTTCATTTCCCGTCTGCATCTGACCGACGAACCGAGCGTGCCGGCCTGGCTGCGCCGGTCATCCGCCAGCCAGCTCAAACAGCGCATCGCCACCACCATCCTTCTGATCTCCACGATCCACCTTCTGCACATCTACCTCGATCCGCAGCGGGTCGACGAAGGCAAGGCGCAATTCATGCTGCTCGCCCAGATGGTCTTTTTGCTGACGGCGACCGCCTTCGTGATCTTCAGTTGGATCGACCGGCGCGCCGGCCCGCCGAACGAAACCGGCGATTACCCACCCCAACGGGACAATGAGGACTGACATGGCTCACGACCTGGTCCGATATTCGCGCGTTCTTGAAATTGTCGGCGACATTCTGAAGGTGCAGGTTCCCGAAACCGCTGCCGAAAACGGTCCCGTCGTCCGCTTCAACGATCTTGCCGTACTGGAGGGCGCCGAAGGACGGCAATCGCTTGCCCAGGTCATCAACATCAACCGGGACGAGGTCTCGCTGCAGATCTTTTCCGGCACCAAGGGCGTGTCCACCGGATCGACCGTGACCTTTCTCGGCCACCCGATGCAGATGGTGCATTCGCCCAACATTCTCGGCCGGGTCTTCGGCGGGACCGGCGATCCGATCGACGGCGGTCCGGACTTGTCGATGGACCCGAAGGTCACGATCGGCGGGCCATCGGTCAATCCGTGCGAGCGCATCGTGCCGAAACGCATGATCCGCACCGACGTGCCGATGATCGACATCTTCAACTGTCTGGTGGAAAGCCAGAAAATCCCGATCTTTTCGGTCTCCGGCGAGCCGTTCAACACGTTTCTGGCCCGCATCGGCATCCAGGCCGACGCCGACATCGTGGTCTTCGGCGGTCTCGGGCTGATCTTCGACGACTATTTTGCGTTCCGAAAGACCTTCGAGGATGCCGGCGTGTTGGCCCGCACGGTGATGATCGTCAACCAGGCCTCCGATCCGATCGTGGAACGCCTGCTGGTCCCGGACATGGCGCTCGCCGTCGCCGAGCGGTTTGCGGTCGAGGAAGGAAAACGCGTTCTTGTCCTGTTGACCGACATGACGGCCTACGCCGACGCCATGAAGGAAGTCGGCATCTCCATGGAACGCGTGCCGTCCAACCGCGGTTACATGGGGGACCTCTATTCGCAACTGGCCCGCCGCTACGAAAAGGCCTGCGATTTTGCCAAGGGCGGGTCGGTGACGATCCTGACGGTCACAACCATGCCGGGTGACGACGTCACCCACCCCGTTCCGGACAACACCGGCTACATCACCGAGGGCCAGTTCTACCTGCATAACGGCGTCATCGACCCGTTCGGCTCGTTGTCGCGCCTGAAGCAGAACGTCATCGGCAAGGTCACCCGCGAGGATCACGGCCAGATCATGAACACCATGATCCGCTTCTATTCCGGCGCACGCGACGCCCAGCAGAAACAGGCCATGGCCTTCGACCTGTCCGATTTCGATCGTCAATTGCTGCAATTCGGCGACCTGTTCCGCGAGCGGTTCATGGACATCAATGTGTCGATGCCGCTCGAGGACGCGCTCGACCTGTGCTGGAAAACCCTGGCGGAGTGCTTCCGGCCCGAACAGCTTTTGATGAAACAGGCATTGATCGACAAATATTTCCCGCACGACACGGTTCCGGCGGAAGACGGAGCCGCATCGGACATGGTCGTCGACGAGGACAAGGCCGATGGCGAGGCTGCAGCTTAACAAGTCGTCGCTCGCCCGGGAGACGGCCAACCTTCAGACCTACAAGCGCTTCCTGCCGTCGCTCGACCTGAAGCGGCAGCAATTGATGGCCGAACGCGCCAAGGCGGCGGCGGCTGTGAAACGCGTCGACGCCGATATTGCCGCGTTTCACGACACGATCGGCAAGGAACTGCCGATGCTGGCCAATCTGGAGATTGACCTTGCCGATCTTGTGCGGGTGACCGAGGTCGAACTCGGCGAGGAAAACATCGTCGGCACGACATTACCGACGCTCAAGCAAATCGACATCGCGGTGCGTCCCTATTCATTTCTGGCCAAGCCGCATTGGGTCGACCGGCTGGTCAATCGATTGAAGGACATGCTGGACCTGCAGGTGCGCGCACAGATCGCCCGCCGGCGCCTGTCGCTGCTGGATCGTGCCGTGGACGTCATCACACAGCGCGTCAACCTGTTCGACAAAGTGCTGATCCCGCGAACGGCCGCCAACATCAAGAAAATCCGGATCTATCTTTCCGATGAGGAAATGGCGGCCGTCGTGCGCTCCAAGATCGCCAAGCGAAAACGCGCAGAAATGGAGCCGGCATGAGCATCGTTCCCCTGAAAAAGGTCACGATTTGCGGCCTCGCCCGGGAAAAGGGCGTGGTGCTCGAGCACTTGCAGGCACTCGGCTGCATGCACCTCCTGCCACTCAAGGCCGCGCCTGCCGAAATCGAAAAGGTGGCCTCGCCCCATGCCGCCGACGCCACCAAAGCGCTGCAATTCCTGACCGCCGTGCCGCCGCGCCGCAAACAGGTGCGGCGGGATCCGGATTTCGATGTCGCGGATTTCGTGGAGAACGTCACGGCCCTGCGCGACTCCTTGCGCGACGCGCGCGACCGGCGGGACTTTCTTCAAAACCGCATCGCCGGCGTCGAGCCCTGGGGCGATATCGATTTTCCGCCGCATGCCTCGCTCGCCGGTTATCGGCTGTGGTTCTACGAAGTGCCGGTCAAACACCTCGACAGCCTGCAAGCCCTGGATATCCCCTGGCAGATTGTCCGCCGCGATCACCGGGTCGCCTATGCGATCCTGATCAGCAAGCACGAACCGGCCGACACGCTGCTGCCGGTGCGCCGGACCCATACCGGCGCACTGCCCTTGCGGGAATTGCGGGCCCGGCTCGAAGAAACCGAGATCGAAATCGAGGATCTGCTCGGCCAGCGCCAGGCGCTCACCCGCTACATCTATCTGCTCAGCCGCAATCTAGCGGAAGCGGAGAACCGCGCCGCACTCGCCCATGCGGAACAACAGGTTCTGGCCGACGATGCCCTGATCGCCGTCCAGGGTTGGGTGCCAGCCGACACTATCCCACAGATCGAAGCCTATGCCGAGGAAAACAGCCTGGCCTGCCTGGTCGAAGACCCCGAACCGGATGAAACCCCGCCGACCCTGGTCGACCAGCCGCAAGGCATGGAGGCCGGCACCGACCTGACCATGTTCTACCAGGTTCCGAACTACCGGGCCTGGGATCCGACATGGATCCTGAGCGCGTCGTTTGCCGTGTTCTTTGCCATGATCCTGGCCGATGCCGGCTACGGCCTGGTGCTGCTCGTCGGCCTTATGCTGTTCTGGCGTCGGCTTGGCACGACGCCGCGCGCCAAGGGCTATCGGCTGCTCGGCCTTGCGCTGTTCGGCACGACCATCGCCTATGGCGTGATGGTGGGATCCTATTTCGGATTCTCGCCGCCGCCGGACGGATTTCTTGCACGCCTGCACCTGTTCAGTGTCGACGATTTCGACACGATGATGCGCCTTTCCATCGTGATCGGTGTCCTGCATATCGGCTTCGCCAACGCCATGGCGGCCTATGCCAAACGTCATCGACGCAGCGCCCTGTCGAATCTGGGCTGGATTGCCGGGCTGGCCGGCGGTCTGTGGCTGTGGCTCGCTCCGGAGAACGGCCTGCCGACGGCGCCGGGATCTGCACTGCTTGCCCTCGCCGTCATCCTGATTGCGGGTTTTTCCAGCGATCGCCCGATCACAAAACCGTCCGATCATGCCTGGCGGCTGCTCGACGGACTTCAGAGCCTGGCCGGCATGATGGGCGCGTTCGGCGACGTCTTGAGCTATATGCGGCTTTTCGCGCTCGGGCTCGCCAGCGCATCGCTTGCCATCACCTTCAACGATCTGGCGCGGGACGCGGTCGCCGCCCTGCCCGGCCTCGGTCTTTTGGCCGGCGGCCTGATCCTCCTGATCGGGCACGCGCTCAATCTCGGTCTGTCGCTCATGAGCGGCGTCGTGCACGGCCTGCGTTTGAACTTCATCGAATTCTACAAATGGGGCTTGCCGGAGGAAGGAACCGCCTTCCGCGCCTTTGCCCGAAAGGAGGTGGAACTGTGAACGAACTCGTCCTGACCCTCGGCTGGATCGGCATCTATTCGCCGATGGCGCTGGGCGCGATCGCCAGTTCAATCGGCTGCGCCATCGCCGGACAGGCCAGCATCGGCGCGATGCTGGAAACCGAAGGCGGCTACGGCCGGTATATCGGCATTTCCGCCTTTCCCTCGACCTTCGTGATCTACGGCATCGTCGTCATGTTCACGTTGAACCGCACGGTCACGCCGGAAAATGCAGGCGGCCTGTTCGGGGTCGGCCTGTTTGCCGGACTGGCGCTTCTGTATTGCGGGATCTGGCAGGGCCGCGCCTGCGCCTCCGCGATCAACGCGTCCAAGGAAAAACCGGAGATCTTCGGCCTGTCGCTTGCGCCGGCCGCCATCATCGAAGGCTTCGGCGTCTTTGCCTTCGTGTTTGCCCTGGTGATCAGCGCCGGCGTGCCGGGAGGTGGCGGATGAGCGACAACCTTCCGGCCGAAAGGACGATGGCGCGCGGCGTCGACGAACTCATTGCCCGCTTGCGGGACGAAGGGGTGACGGCGGGGCGCGAGGAAGCCGACCGCCTTCTGGAACAGGCCCGTAATGAAGCGCATCGGATCGTCGAAAACGCCCGGACCGAGGCCCGGACCCGGCTCGACGAGGCGCGCAAGGACGCCGACGCCTATACCGCCGCCGGCGAGCAGGCGCTGAAGACCGCCATGCGCGATGCGGTCCTCGATATGAAGGCCCGGCTCATGGCGCAGTTCAGCACCGATGTGGAACGCCTTGTGTCGGAACAGACCGGCGATCCGGAAGTGCTGAAAAGCATGATCCTCGAAGTCGCCGGGCGTACGGGACAGGAAGCGGGCGTCACCGGCGACGACGCGCTCACCGTCGTGCTGCCCGAAACCGTCGTCGGCCTGGAAGAATTGCGGCAGAACCCGGAGGATCTGAAGGAGGGCGCGCTGACCCGTTTCGTTCGCGAGCTGACGGACAAGATGCTGCGCGACGGCGTGTCTTTCGAAACCGGCGACGATCTGTCGGCCGGCATCCGCGTCAAGGTCGTCGACAAGGACATCACCCTCGATCTGAGCGACGAAGCAGTGGCCGGCGTGTTGTTGCGGCACCTGCAACCGCGCTTCCGGGCCATCCTCGAGGGCATCGTGAAATAGGCCGGCCATGAGCGGACAGGACACCTATGTGATGCTGATCGCCAGCCTGCCGAGTTCGGAGGCATTGTTCCTGGCGAAGAAACCGCCCTTGTCGCGGATCAAGCTGGAATCCCGTCTTCGCGTTCTGGACCCTGAGGATGCAACGGTGTTGCAT
>JANQQB010000404.1 GCA_028285165.1 Rhodobiaceae bacterium | reverse complement strand
CCCCGGCCTTGGCCGATCGACGACTTTGGATTTCGACGGCCTCAGTCCCTATGTGCCCGGGGACGATGTCCGAGCCATCGACTGGCGCGCCACGATGCGGTCCGGTCAGACCACCATGCGGCGCTTTGCGGCCGGGTCCCATCGCGCGCACATGCTGGTGGTCGATCTGCACCCGGATCTGTTTTTCGGAACGGCAGACCGGATCATGGCGAAGACCGCGTGCCTCGCCGCTGCCTGGCTTGCCTGGAAAGCCCAGGCGCTGCACGAGCCGGTCGGCTTGATGATCGGCTCGCAGACGATAGCACCACGCCGGGGACGGCGGCATGTACTGCGCCTCTTGGATATGCTGGTGAAAAGCTTTGACGATGGCGGCAAGCAGGGCAGGGGACCCCCGGACTGCGAGGCCGCGACGGCACTGGTCGGATGTCGGGACGAAGTCTGCCTGGTATCCGATCTGCCGTCCGATCCCGGCCCCCTGGAAGCACTCGGTCGTTCTTTTTCCCGATCCCGGATACTCCGCCTGATCCTCGTCGAAGATCCGTTTACGACCCGTCCGGCGGCGGCGGGTCGTTACCCGGTTCAAAGCACGGGTCGTCGGCGCGAGGTCATCCGCATCGCAGAAGCAGGACCACCGGATGCCACCATCGAAGGACGCCTGATGGACGCCGGCTGGACGATCCAGCGGGCAGGCGACCTCTTGCCTCGACGGAGGACGCCATGACACCGGAAGAGGTGTTTGCGCGACTGCGCGACGTGCATGTTCCGGAGGTTCAGAGCGCTACCGGTTCCGGCCTGGATCCGCGGCCGCTTGTTGTCTTTGGCATCCTTGTATCAGTGATGTTTGCCTTTCGGTTCTGGATGCGGTGGCGAGAAAAGAAATCGCAGCTTGAACAGATCGATACGTCACTGCCCCCCGCCGTGCAACGAGATCAGATCGCCCGGGTCTTACGCCGCGCGCCCCGGCGGAACGGTGCACCGGCGCCGCCGGCGGCGTTCTTTGCCCCGCCGTCCAGGTTGACCGCCCGCGATGTCGCCGACCTGCGGCAATGGGCAAGGCGGAGGTTGGGCTGATGGGTCTTGCCCATCCCTGGATGCTGGCGCTGGCCGCGCTTCCGGTTTTTGCCTGGTTCCTGCTGCCTGAAAGAAAGGAAAGCGGCGCCGTTCGAGTACCGGAAAGCGTTCGCACGTTCCTCGCCCATCAGAGCGGTCACGCCGTGAAGCCGCGCGCCATGCGACCCGGTGAACTCACGGCAAAAATCGTCGGTTGGCTTGCGCTGATCGTCGCCCTTGCCGGGCCTTTCCTGAAACTGCCTGCCGTTTTGACGCCGACAGGCAGGGACATCATCGTCGCCTTCGATCTTTCCGCGAGCATGGCCGAAGAGGACATGGTGGTCGACGGGCGCAAACTGGCGAGGATAGACGTCATCCGCGAAAGTCTGGGCGCTTTCATTCGCGGCCGCAAGGGAGACCGGATCGCACTGGTCGGTTTTGCGACCGAAGCATTCCTGATCGCACCGCTGACATTCGACGTGATTGCGGTCTCCGAAATGCTCGACGAAGTGACGATCGGACTGCCGGGCCGAAAGACCGACCTGGGCCAGGCCATTGGATTGGCTGTCAAAGTGCTGCAGGAAGAAAAGCCGGGCGAAAGACTGCTCATCCTGGTCTCGGACGGCGAGGTGAACGCGGGCCAGTTGTCGGCGACCGACGCCGCCGGTTTGGCTCGGGACCTGGACATCGGCATCTTTGCGATCGGATTTGCCGAAA
>JANQQB010000381.1 GCA_028285165.1 Rhodobiaceae bacterium | reverse complement strand
AATCTGTTCGGCTAGAACGTGGGCACCGAGCCCGGTCACCAGCGTGTGGCGCAGCGCGAGCAGCCCGCGATAGCCGCCGAAACCGCCCGGCGAAGCGGCGCCAAGCGCAAAGACCCGGTTCCGGTAGGCGGCTGCGGAAGGTCGGTCGGGTCGTTTGATGCGACTGATCCAGTCGATCGTGTTCTTGAGGAGCGGTGTGAGCGAGGCGTTGTATTCCGGATTGGCTATGAAAATGCCGTGATGGGCGCAGAACAGGTCATAGAGCTGGTTTGCGCTTTCGGGAACGCCGGACGTGTTTTCATCATCGTGGTTGAAGATCGGCAGCGGATAATCCGCCAGCGAGATCTGGGTAACGGTGCTCGAGCCGAGCGCAAGCCGTTTCTTGGCGAGCGCCGCCAGGCGCGTATTAAGGGATCCGCCGCGAATGGATCCGGAAAGGCAAAGGATCTTTATCGTCGTCATGGCCGGATTTCGATGTCCTGTTGGTGCGGGGAAGGGAGGCAGGGCGTGTCGGCGGAATTCAAGGCAAAAAAAACCCGGAACCGTAAGGTCCCGGGTTTAGTTATGCACTTGCAAATGGCCTTTGCAAAGCTTGCTCCGTAGAACTCCTCGCAGCCCGCCGCAGGTCAAACAAGGGATCGGAAATCACTGGGAGAGCCCATCCGACTTCCGACAAGCGCGCGCGACCGGCCATGTGGGAGACACCTGTCCCGCGCGCCTGTAGCAGATTTGGTCACCGCCTCAGGAGACCAAAGATTCCTAAGGATCCGCACACTTTCGGTTGCCTCTTTGGTCGCTCGGCGCCACTCCGATTGACCGCAAACGAAAGCGGAGATCGACACTGAAGAAACACGTTGGCAGACACGGTCAGCAAACGAAGCGGTGTGGGGTTGGGGTAAGACGCCGCCACAGCGTCACTGCCTGTTCGCCCGTTTCCGTGTGGACATGTTTCCGTTCAGTCTGTCGGTACCTCCGTGTTTTGTGCCCAACGCTTGCGTTGAGAACCCTTAGTCAGCGAAATCAATCTCGCTACAGTGTGGTCACCATATCGAGGGCGCGTGATCACGCCGTGATGAAAGCGTGAAAAAGTGAATTGATTTGCAGAAAATGTTGCGACCGGAAGGGGAGAAAACCGATTTTGCTCTAAAAAACAGACAGATCTAGATGCTCAGCGTGCGCCTGGCGGGCCTGCTTACATCAAATTGCGGCAGTCGTTATGGGCGAATGAGCGCTTGGGGACGCGCGGATCAGCGTTCTGAAAACGCGGTATCCAAAGACCGGTAGATCGGCTTCAACATGTATCGGGCGAGCGATTTTTCGCCGGTAATGATTTCCGCCTGGACCACCATGCCGGCCTGCAGGGGGCGTTCCAGGGCGCCGTCGCCGATCGAATTGTCCTCAAGGGTCACCACCGCCTTGAAGTAGGGCGTATCGTCGCGCTCGCGTTTGAACGTCGAGGCGGAGATATGCGACACGCGGCCCGCCAGCTTGCCGAACAGATTGGCATCGAACGTCGTCACCGACACTTCCGCCGGATGGCCGAGCCGCACGTGACCGATGTCGGAAGGATTGATTTCGACCTCGGCCACCAGGTTTTCGCTGTTGGGCACGATCTCGGCCACCGTGTCGCCCGACCGGACCACGGATCCCGTTCCGCTCGGCAGGATATCCTTGACGATACCGGCGACCGGCGCACGCACGACCAATCGGTCATGCCGGTCGAAATGGCGTTTCAGGCTTTCATCGAGTTCGGCGATTTCCGCGGTGACCTGTGCGAACTCCTCGGCGGATTCGTTGCGGGCGACGGCCGTTGCGTTGTCGCGTTCCGCGATCGCCTGGGCAAGCGCCTGACGCGCAACGAGCCGTTGCGCTGTTGCGCCGACATAGGCCGCTTCGGCCCGCTGGTGGTCGGCTTTCGTCGTCAGAAAAACCTTCTTTGCGGTATAGCCCTTCTCCAGCAATTGTTCCTGGATCTCCAATTGTTCCGACGAGATCTCGACCTGCACTTTCAACGCCTCGATCTCGGCCTCGTTGGCGGCCAGCTCGGCGTCGCGCTGTGCGATCTTGGCGTCCAGAAGAACCCGCCGTGAGGCCCGGTTCAGCTTGCCGGCTTCGAAACGTGTGATCTGATCCGCAACGATTGTGGGATAGCGGGTCTCAAAGGCGGCAAAGTTGGGTTCGGTTCCGTCGAGTTCGGCCCTGAGGCGCAGCGCCCTGATTTTCAAGGCGGCGGCGCGGGTGGTCAATTGGTCCAGATCGCTCGACGAGCTTTCCTGCTTCATACGCAGGATCGGTGCGCCTTCGGCGACGACCTGTCCGGCGCGGACCAGGATCTCTTCGACGATCCCGCCCTCCAGGTGCTGGATCGGATGCACCGATCCGGCCGGGCTGATTGCGCCCGGCGCGACCGCCACTTCGCGGATCTGGCTGAGGCACGCCCAGACCAGCAGCGCGACGAGCAGGCCGCAGATGATATACAGCGCTGCATCGAACGTCTTAGGCGGTCGCCCGTCTTCCAGGGCGAGCGGCAAAGCCAGCCGTTGCCGGGCGCCGGCGGACCCACCTGCCGCCAAAATGCTCCGGGCAGAACCCTGAATTGTCATCTTCTGCGAAACCCTAAACCCCGACTCTTCGCCGCCTACACCTGCACCTTTAGGTACAAGAGGCTTAATTTGAGTAAAATTTGAACGGTTTAGGTCGAAGCGTTGCCCTGCCGTCGCGACGATGGTTAATGGTCCGTTATCGGGGAATGACCTTCCGGCCGATCCGGGCATTGTGTCGACCCGACGCCGTCACAGCGACACTTGGTAAAAGTGACATGGACATGCGAACCCTGTTTTCCGCGGCCGTGGTCGCAATTTTCCTGGCAATGCCCGCGCGCGGCGACACGTTCCGCCTCGACCTGCCGGTCGCCTGTACTCCGGGCTTCGACTGTTTCATACAGAACTATGCCGATGTCGATCCGGGTCCCGAGGCGCTCGACCATGCCTGCGGAAACATGACCTATAATGGCCACACGGGGACTGATTTTCGGATTCGCCATGCCCGCGATTTCGACCGCGGCGTCGCCGTGCTGGCGGCCGCTCCCGGGCGCGTCCTGAGGGTGCGGGACGGCGTCGCGGACAATCGGGACGCCGATTTGGATGCCGTGCCTGATAACCGGGCCTGCGGCAACGGCATGGTCATCGATCATGGCGGCGGCTGGACCACCCAGTATTGCCATTTGCGTTCGGGCTCCGTGCGTGTCCGGCCCGACCAGCGCGTCGCGGCCGGCGCGGTTCTCGGCCAGGTCGGACTTTCGGGACGTACGGAGTTTGCGCACCTGCATTTTACCGTACGCAAGGACGGCATTGTGCTTGATCCGTTCACGCGCCTGACCCTGGAGGCCGGCTGCGGCGTCGACGGCGCGCCGCTCTGGAACGACACGACCGCCCTGTCGCTTGGATACCGGTCGGCCGCGATCCTGAACGCCGGGTTTGCGGCGGAACGGTTGACGATGGCGGATGTCGAGGCGGGGCGTTTCGATGACTTTCAACTGACCCGGACGAGTCCGGCCATCGTATTTTTCGGCCGGGCCATCGGATTGTTTGCCGGCGATGTCGAAATCATCGAAATCCGCGGACCGGACGGCCGGGTCCTGAAGAGCCATATGGGCACACCGCTCGAACGTCCGAGAGCGCAACAGTTCATGTTTGCGGGCGTGCCGCGTCCGGAAGCCGGGTGGCAACCGGGCCGCTATGTCGGCCTCTACCGGATCCTGCGCTCCGGCGAGATCGTCAGCGAAACCGCCATGGAGACGCGGATAGAGTGACCGGCCGGTCCGCCTTCCGACCCGCCTGCGCCCGGTCTGTTGACCATCTTTTTACTGCCAATTCCAGCACGGCCGGGTACAACACCGGCGTTTCCGCTGACTGTGCTGGTGATACCCGATGTACCGACCCTTCCGTCTTGCCTTCCTGTCTTTGCTGATACTGGCAACCGCGACGCTGCGCGCCGGCGCGGTCGACGTCAACGACTGGAACGCGGTCGAGGCCGAGGCTCGCGGACAGACGGTCTATTGGTATGCCTGGGGCGGGGATCCGCGGATCAACGATTACATCGCCTGGGTCGGCAAGCAGTCCAAGAGCCGCTACGGGGTGACGCTGGAACACGTAAAAGTCGACGACACCGGATCGGTCGTCAGCCGGGTTCTCGCCGAAAAGGCGGCGGGACGCGATACGGACGGCAATGTCGATCTGGTCTGGATCAACGGCGAGAACTTTGCTGCCATGAAACGGGCAGGGCTGCTGTTTTCCCCGTCCTGGGCCGACCGCCTGCCCAACTGGGCGGGCGTCGATGTGGCCGGCAAGCCGACGGTGGTGACCGATTTCACGATCCCGACAGACGGCCTTGAGGCTCCGTGGGGCATGGCGCAACTGGTGTTCATGGCCGATAAGACGCGGTTCGAGGCCTTTCCCCGGTCGATGGACGCGCTCGCAACGTGGGTTCGCCAGAATCCGGGCCGGTTCACCTATCCGCAGCCGCCCGATTTCGTCGGTTCGACCTTTCTGAAACAGGCGCTTTACGAAGTGGTCGACAAGCCCGACATCCTGGGCCGCCCGGCCGAGGGCCCGGAGGCCGACCGGGCCATCGACGCCCTTATGACCTGGCTTACCGGTCTGCGCGGCGATCTCTGGCGGTCGGGCAAAGCGTTTCCGCGCAATTATTCCGCCCTGATCGGGCTCCTGGCCGACGACGAGATCGATATAGCATTTGCCTTCAACCCGGCGGCCGCCAGCAATGCGATCGCCAATGGCGAATTGCCGGACACGGTCCGCACCTTCGTTTTCGACGGCGGCACGATCGGCAATTCTCACTTCGTCGCCATTCCCTACAACGCATCGTCCAAGGCCGGTGCGCTCGTGCTGGCCGATTTCCTGCTGTCGCCCGAAGCCCAGGCTCACAAGCAGGATCCCGCCATCTGGGGAGATCCCACCGTTCTTGACGTTACCGGACTTCCGGCCGCGGACCGGGCCCTGTTTGATCGCCTCGATCTCGGCGTTGCAACCCTGTCACCGGCCGATCTCGGCGCTGTGCTGCCGGAACCGCATCCCAGTTGGATGATACGCGTCGAAGAAGCCTGGAAAACCGCCCACACACAGCAATAACGACCACCGTCCGGGTGCCTTGGGGGTGACCGCGTCCACCGTCTCGCATTACCTTGCCGATGGACAATCCGCACGACCGAAATCGGCCGCCGGACTGTCCGGGGCGGGCATCTGAACGACATGGCGCTTTTTCCACCTTTGCTGACGATCGTGCTGATCGTGCCGGTTTTGGCCGGCCTGCTCGGTGTGCTGTTGCCGTCCTTCGGCTATCTGCCCTGGCTCGGCTTCGACCAGGTGTCGCTCGATCCGTGGCGGTCGTTGCTGCAAACGCCGGGACTGGCGTGGTCGGTCTGGTTAAGCCTCAAATCCGGTCTTTTGGCGGCCGCCCTGTCGTTGGGCGTCGTAGCGCTTTTCCTGGCCGCATTTCACGGCAGCCGCCCGTTTCGCATCGCGCGCCGGTTCTTGTCGCCGCTTCTGTCGATCCCCCATGCCGCCGCCGCGCTCGGACTGGCCTTTCTGGTGGCGCCGTCCGGTTGGGTCATGCGGCTCATTTCGCCGGAGCTGACCGGCTTTGAGCGGCCGCCGGATTACCTCGTGGTGCACGACGCCTACGGGCTCACGATGACGGCGGGTCTGGTGGCCAAGGAAATTCCGTTTCTGTTCCTGATGGCGCTGGCGGCCCTGCCGCAGATCGATTTCCGGCGCGACCTGTGGATCGCATCGTCTTTCGGCTACGGCCGCATCGCGGGCTGGTTGTTTGTGGTCTTTCCCCAGGTCTACCGGCAGATCCGCCTGCCGGTTTTTGCCGTTTTGGCCTATTCGGTATCGGTCGTCGACGTTGCGATCATTCTGGGTCCGACGACACCGCCGCCCCTGGCTGTGCGCCTGGTGACCTGGATGAACGACCCCGATCTCAGCCTTCGCCTGCAGGCATCGGCGGGCGCGGTCTTGCAGCTGCTGGTCGCGGTCGCAGCCCTCGGTGTCTGGTTGCTCCTTGAGCGCGGCGTCGCGGCGCTTGGCAGTCTGGCCTCACAAAAAGGCTGGCGTTTCGCCCGGGATCGCGTGCTGCGCCTGTTTGCTTTCGCCGCAATGTTCGCGGCACTCGTTGCCGTCGCCGCGGGCCTAGCGCTGATGGCGGTCTGGTCGGTGGCCGGCCCGTGGCGGTTTCCCGATGCATGGCCGGCCATGGTGAGTTTTCGGGTCTGGACCGGCCGCCTTGCCAGCATCGAATCGGCGGTCGCCGCGACCGCCCTGATCGGCGTGCCCGCCATCCTGATCGGGACCGCTATGGTGCTTGCCGCGCTGGAGGCGCGCAACCGCGCCGGTGCTCGCAACCCGCTGAACCGGGCGCTTGTGGTCGCCCTTTATGCGCCGCTCCTGGTGCCCCAGGTGGCGTTCCTGTTCGGTCTGCAGGTTGTGTTCCTTCGGCTCGGGCTGGACTCGACGCTTGCCGCATTGGTCCTGGTGCACCTTGTCTTCGTGCTTCCTTACATGGTGTTTTCGCTCGTCGAGCCATGGAAGGCGTGGGATCCGCGCTACGCGGTCGTCGCCCAGGCGCTCGGCCATGGCGCCAATTCGGTGTTCTGGCGTGTTCGTCTGCCGATGCTGTTCCGCTCGGTGCTCACCGCTGCCGCCGTCGGATTTGCTGTCAGCGCCAGCCAATACCTGCCGACCCTACTGATCGGTGGCGGCCGCTGGGCAACCACGACGACGGAGGCGGTCGCCCTGTCGACCGGCGGCAACCGGCGGCTGATCGGCGCCTATGCGCTGATGCAGATGGTGCTGCCGTTCATCGGCTTTCTGCTTGCCGCGGCTTTGCCGGCAATTGTCTTTCGCCGGCGGCGCGGGTTATGGGTCCATTCATGATGAGACCCTGTGCGCCGACGATTGCCGGCACCCACGCCGCAGCAACGGGCCTGGTGCTCGATGCTGTATCGATCAGCCTTGGCGGCACCTGTCTGGTGGACCTCACATGCACGATCACGCCAGGCGACGTGGTGACCATCGTCGGCGAGAGCGGTTCGGGAAAGTCGACGCTGCTCGCCTATATCGGCGGCTTTCTGGATCCGATTTTCTCCGCCTCTGGCCGAATCCTCCTCAATGGAACGGAGATTACGGCGCTACCGGCGCGCGAGCGTCGGCTTGGCCTGATGTTCCAGGACGATCTTCTGTTTCCGCACCTTTCGGTCCGCGGCAATCTTCTGTTTGCGATCCCGTCCGATGTGGCGCGGCGGCGCGATCGGGTGGCGATCGCCGAAGCCGCCCTTGAGGATGTCGGTCTTGCCGGTTTCGGATCGCGCGATCCGGCGACCCTGTCCGGTGGGCAGCGGTCGCGCGTGGCGCTCATGCGCACTCTGTTGTCGAAGCCCCGCGCACTGCTTCTTGACGAGCCGTTTTCCAAACTCGACCCGGAGCGGCGCGGACGGATCCGTGAGCTGGTGTTCGAAAAAGCGCGGCGCGAGGGGTTGCCGGTCCTCTTGGTGACGCACGACGAATCGGACGCCGAGGCGGCCGGCGGACCGATCCTGTCCCTGTGACAATTGGGCTTACTTGGTGCCGTACATCCGGTCGCCGGCATCCCCGACGCCGGGCACGATGTAGCCCTTGTCGTTGAGATGGTCGTCGATCGCCGCGGTATAGACCGGCACATCGGGATGCGCGCCGGTAAACCGTTCGACCCCCTCCGGTGCGGCCAGCAGGCAGAGAAACCGGACATTCTGCGCGCCCCGTTCCTTGAGGCGCTCCACGGCGGCGATGGCCGAGTTCGCCGTGGCGAGCATCGGATCGACGACGACGGTGAGCCGGTCGCCGAGATCGTCCGGCGCCTTGAAATAATATTCGACGGCCACAAGCGTCTTCGGATCGCGATAGAGACCCACATGTGCGACGCGGGCGGACGGCACCAGATCCAGCATGCCCTCCAGGAGCCCGTTGCCGGCCCGCAGCACCGAAGCGAAGACCAGTTTCTTGCCGGCGATTTCCGGCGCGTCCATCTCGCAGAGCGGCGTCTGGATCCGCACGGTTTCCAGGTCGAGGTCCCGCGTCACTTCATAACAAAGCAGGGTGGAAATCTCCCGCAACAGGCGCCGGAAACTGGCCGTCGAGGTCTCCTGCTTGCGCATGATCGTCAGTTTGTGCTGCACGAGCGGGTGGTCGATGACGACGACGTTCTTCATGGGAAATCCTGCGATAGGTCAGCCTGTTTTCGTTCTCGCGAGGTGAAAACAAAGGGCGTGGTCGATTTCAAGTCATTGATGGGCCCGTGACGCCCATGCTCCTCGACACTAATGCGGGATGCAGAAAAGTGGAAACCGGTTTTCGTCAGTTTCCAAAGTCCGGCCGCGGCCGGATCGCTCAAAAGACGGTGCCGTCGCTGTCGAGCCTGAGCGGCGGCTCGCCGCCGGGACGGCGCTGCCGCGCCAGTTTACGGCCGGCGGCCCAGGTGCCGCCTTCCAGGATCCTGGCGAGCGGACAATCCGCGGCTGAAACCCCGAGCCGCTCCCGCACCGGGTCGGCGATCGCGTCGAGCAATGCCACGGTCAGCGCCCGCCATTCGACAATCAGGGGGTCGCCTGGCGCGTAGGAGGCGTCGGTAGCCCGCTCATCACGCAGGAGCAGCACGCCGGTATCGAGAAACAGTCCCCCGTTCCGATATTCGGCGAGCCCGGTCAGAGCGTCGATATCCGTCACCTCGATGCCGGTCCATTGCAGCGGTTCGATCAGCGAATAGGACAGCCATTGCGACAGTTTGTGGAACGGCATCAGGCCGGACGTGCAATCCTCGGTGACGATGGTGGCGCAGGGCCAGGTGTCGCCGAGCGGCATGCCGGCCCGCTCGATCCTTCCGGGCCAGATGCTGCCGAGGCCGTCAAGCACCGCGTCGAGGATGTCAGGCGCCGGCAGGCGGCCGGCTTCCGACGTGCGTGCGACCAGCGCATCGAACAGCCCGCCGGGCCGCGGGTCGTCCTCCAGCGCGAACAGGTCGGGGCGCGCCGCGATCGTTGCGCCGAGCGTGTGCAGAAGCCGGCAGCGGCCGTCGAGGCCGACCATCGGATTGTCCGCATCGATCTGAAAACCGGATGCAAGGTCGGTCTCATCCAGCGTGACGAGGGCGCTGGCGTCGACGCGAAACGGATCCGCCGGCACGCCGGAAAACAATCCCGATCGAAACATATCGACACTGGCGACCGCGAGGCCCTCGGAGCGCGAGAAGGTTTGACCGCTGGCGCTTTCCCGGAACCTCCAGTCCGCACCGGCACCGGCATCGAGCAGGACGCTGACGATCGCCAGATCGAAGGCGGCGCGGCCGTAGCGCCGCGGGTCGTCCGTCGCCAGCCCATCAGCGATCGCACCCCAGCGATCGATCCCGCCGGTTTCGATATGGCGCCAGCGGGCGTGGAACGGGATCGAAAGGTCCGGATAGGCCGAACGGGTGACCTCGGCCACAATGTCCGCGGCGGCGCCCAGACGGTCCATATCAATCCGGAAATGATCGAGCGTGTCGGCCAGACCCGCGGCAAGTACGGCCTGCGCCCTGTCGCGCACGGCCCGGGCAGTCAACAGGGCCCGAACGGCTGCGGCGTCGGCATCGGTCATGGAGAAAACTCAGGATTCGAGGACGGGCCGGTCAGTAATCCTCTAGCGGCCGGCCCACGGTTTCGGTCAGCGCATCCTGCGTCGGGGCCGTGTCCTGCGTAAAGTAGCCGGCCGCCTTTTTCGCCTCGATTTCCACCTTCGCGTCGTCGGGGATCAGCTCGTCGGGGATCGACACGCGTTCGAGGATTTCGATGCCGGACCCGGTAATCGCATCGTGTTTCATGTCGGACATGGAGACAAACCGGTCGATGCGGGTGATGCCGAGCCAATGCAGGATGTCCGGCATCAATTCCTGGAACCGCGCATCCTGGACACCGGCCACGCATTCCGTGCGCTCGAAATAGGTGGCCGCGGAATCGCCGCCTTCCTGACGCTTGCGCGCATTGTAGACGAGGAATTTCGTCACTTCGCCGAGGGCGCGTCCCTCCTTGCGGTTATAGACGATAAGGCCGACGCCGCCCTGTTGCGCCGCTTGCACGCATTCCTCGATGCCGTGCATGAGATAGGGCCGGCATGTGCAGATATCCGAACCGAAGACGTCGGACCCGTTGCATTCGTCATGCACGCGGCAGGTCAGCGGGACAGTGCGGTCGGCAAGCGCCGCCGGGTCGCCCATGATATAGATCGTGATCCCGCCGATCGGCGGCAGGAAGACGTCGATGTCGGGGCGGGTGACCAGTTCGGGATACATGCCGCCGGTCTGTTCGAACAAGGTTCGCCGCAACCGGTCTTCGTCGACATGAAAGCGTTCGGCCATCCCGGGAAGAAACCACACGGGGTCGATGGCCGCCTTGGTAACGGCCACGTCGCCGGTCTGCGATACAATGGTCCCGTCCACCGGCAGGCGTCCGGCGGCGACCGCCTGGTGCAGCTCCACCATGGTCAGACGCGCCTTGGTGATCGCGATGGTCGGACGGATGTCGACGCCTTCGGCGATCAGATCCTTGTAGACGTCGGCAACCTTGTGTCCCCACGGATCGAGGGAGACGATCCGCTTCGGATCCGACCATTGCGGATACGGTCCGATATCGACCACCGGCATCGTGTCGTTCAGGTCCGGACGCTGGATCGGATTGAGACTGCCGGAGGACACCGCGAGCGCGCGATAGAGCGAGTAAGACCCGCCATGGGTACCGACCGCGTTCCTGTCCCCGGTTTCGCTGACCGTCCCGACGATCGGACCGCGTGTCCGAGGGTCGGCCGACCCCCATTTGAGGGGGAACCGGATCGGTGCACCCGCGCCCGGATGTGAGGTCAGGCGGATATGGGTGCTCTTGTTGGTCATTTCGGTCATGGCGCAGTCGCCTTCCACGAAAACGCCCATGTATACCGGGAATCTGCCAAATTAAAAGTTAAGACTGCCGGGCTTTGCGCCGATCTCCGCCAGCAACGACTTGGCAAGCTCCGGTTCTACGAAGGCCGCCGACAGCGCATTTTCAGTAAAACCCGACAGCGTTTCTGCATCGGCGCCAAGGGAGTCGGCCGTCTTTGCGTATTCGTGTTCGATCGACGTGCCGAAGAACGGCGGATCATCGGAGTTGAGCGTCACCGGGATGCCGGCGCGCATCAGATCGGCGAGCGGATGAGCCTTCCGGTCGGAATACAGACCGAGAGCGATGTTCGACCCCGGACAGACTTCCAGTGTGATCGCCTCGTCGGCGAGGCGGCGCACCAGCGCCGGGTCTTCGATCGCCCGAACGCCATGCCCGATGCGCGTGACCGGCAGCGCATCAAGCGCGGCCCGTACGCTGTCCGCACCAGCCAGTTCGCCGGCGTGTACCGTGAGACCGAGGCCGGCTTCGTGCGCGATCGCGAATGCTTTGGTGAAG
>JANQQB010000374.1 GCA_028285165.1 Rhodobiaceae bacterium | reverse complement strand
GGCCAGGCAAGAGGCACCAGGATCCGGCACGGTCATCGTGTTATCTCGCTGCATGTCAATGTGGCTCGGCACCGTAATGCCACTGCGCCGGATCGCAAGGCAAAGTCCGGAGCCGGCGCGCATAGCTGCGAATGCGTGTTAATTGCTGGACAGCGCCCGGTCAGCGCCCTATAACCCCATTTCTGGAAACCGGTATTGCCATGCGTATTTAGGTCTCTGCGCGACACATCCCCGTTAACAAATATAATTCAACGGCTTATCATGATCGATTTCGAAACCTCCCCTGACCGCTACCGTCACTGGCGGTACGAAGTCGACGGTCCGATCGCGACGCTCATCATGGATGTCGACGAGAGCGGCGGCCTGTTCGACGGCTATGAATTGAAGTTGAATTCCTACGATCTGGGGGTCGACATCGAGCTCTATGATGCCGTCCAGCGGCTGCGGTTCGAGCATCCGGGCGTCAAGACCGTGATCATGAAATCCGGCAAGGACCGGGTGTTCTGCGCCGGCGCCAATATCCGCATGCTCGGCCAGTCTAGCCATGCCCACAAGGTGAATTTCTGCAAGTTCACCAACGAGACGCGCAACGCCATTGAAGACGCCAGCGAAGCAAGCGGCCAGAAATATCTGTGCGCGGTGACCGGATCGGCCGCCGGCGGCGGATACGAACTGGCGCTTGCCGCCGATTACATCATGCTGATCGACGACCGCTCGTCGACAGTGGCGCTGCCGGAGACGCCGCTGTTGGCGGTCCTGCCGGGCACCGGCGGGCTGACCCGGGTCACCGACAAGCGAAAGGTCCGGCGGGATCTCGCCGATGTCTTCTGTTCGACCGAGGAAGGCGTCAAGGGCAAACGCGCGGTGGACTGGCGGCTCGTCGATGAAGTGGTGCCGAAATCGAAATGGGAAGACCGGGTCACAGAGGCCGCGCACAATCTCGGCGCCGGCTCCATTCGGCCGGAGGGTGCCGACGGCGTGCCGCTGACGCCGTTGAAACGCCAGTTCGAAGACAACGGCGTCACCTATTCCCGTGTCCGGGTCGACATAGACCGCGACAAGGCACTCGCCCGGATCCAGATTACCGCACCGAATTCCGCGCCACCGTCCGATGGCGAAGCGGCGGCCAAGGAAGGCTGTGCATTCTGGCCGATGACGATCGCGCGCGAACTCGACGACGCGATCCTGCACCTGCGCACCAACGAAAACCAGATCGGCATCTGGGTGTTCGAGACCGACGGCGACAGCGCCGCCGTGCTGGCCTTCGACGCCTTCCTGGACGCACAGAAAGATCATTGGTTCGTCAACGAGGTCCGGCATTACCTGAAACGCGTGTTCAAGCGCATCGACGTCACGTCGCGTACGATGGTCGCCCGGGTCGAACCGGGCAGCTGTTTTGCCGGCACGCTGGCCGAACTGGTCTTTGTCGCCGATCGCTCGATCATGCTGGAAGACACCTATGAAGGATCCAACCTGCCGCCGGCGACGCTGACGCTGAGCCCGCTCAATTTCGGCGCCTATCCGATGGCAAACGGGCTGTCGCGGCTGGCGACACGGTTCTGGGGCGATGCCGACCTCCTGACGGCTGCCGAGGAAAGAATCGGCGAACCGCTCGAAGCCGAAGACGCCGGCGCGGCGGGGCTCGTCACGTTTGTTTTCGACGAGATCGACATGGAAGACGAGGTCCGGCTGATGCTGGAGGAGCGCGCCAAATTCTCGCCGGACGCGCTCACCGGGATGGAAGCCAATCTGCGCTTTGCCGGCCCGGAAACCATGGAAACGAAAATCTTCGGCCGGCTGACGGCCTGGCAGAATTGGATCTTCCAGCGCCCGAACGCCGTCGGCGAGGACGGCGCGCTCAGCCGTTACGGTTCCGGTCTGCAACCCCATTACAATCGCGAACGGGTCTGATCCCACGCCAAGGAGGACACCTATGGAATCCCTGACGAAAGTCGATTACGGGACGTCGATCCCCAACAACGTCAATCTCGCAGACGACCGGCGCGTCCTGAAGGCGCTGGAAAAGTGGCATCCCGGATATATCGATTGGTGGATGTCGATGGGTCCGGAAGGGTTCCAGAACAATCCGGTCTATCTGCGCACGGCCATGAGCGCGGATGTCGGCGGTTGGGCCAAGTTCGACTACGTCAAAATGCCGGATTACCGGTGGGGAATCCTCTTGGCACCGCAAGAGGAAAACCGGACGATTCCCTGCGGCGAACATTTCGGCGAACCGGCCTGGCAGGAAGTGCCCGGCGAATACCGGGCCATGTTGCGCCGGCTGATCGTGATCCAGGGCGACACCGAACCGGCCTCGGTCGAACAGCAGCGCCATCTCGGCGCGACCGCCCCGTCGCTCTATGACCTGCGCAACCTGTTCCAGGTCAACGTCGAGGAAGGCCGCCATCTGTGGGCCATGGTCTATCTTCTGCAAAAGTATTTCGGGACGGATGGCCGCGAAGAAGCGGACGAGCTGCTGCGCAGGCAATCGGGCAACGAGGATGCCCCGCGCATGCTGGGCGCCTTCAACGAGGCGACACCGGACTGGCTGTCCTTCTTCATGTTCACGACGTTCACGGACCGCGACGGCAAGATGCAACTCGAAGCTCTGGCACAATCGGCCTTCGATCCGCTGGCGCGCACGACCCGCTTCATGCTGATGGAGGAAGCCCATCACATGTTTGTCGGCGTGACCGGGGTGCAGCGGGTGGTCAACCGCACCACACAGGCGATGCGCGATGCCGGCATTGAAGACCCCTACGACATCGAACGGGTGCGCGCACTCGGCGTCATCGACCTGCCGACGATCCAGAAGAAGGCCAACCTGCACTTCACCCTGTCGCTCGACCTGTTCGGTTCGGAGATTTCAACGAATGCGGCAAATGCCTTCAATGCCAGCGTCAAAGGCCGGTACCGCGAAGACCGGATCAACGACGATCACCGCCTGACGTCGGATACCTACCCGGTCCTGCGCTGCGTCGACGGCGAGATCAAGCTGGTCGATACCCCCGCCCTTTCGGCGCTCAACATGCGGCTGCGCGACGACTACGTGCGGGATTGCATGAAAGGCATCGACATGTGGAACAAGACGATCAAGAAGAACGGCATCGACTTCGAAATCATCCTGCCTCATGTCGCGTTCCACCGGCATATCGGCGAGTTCTCGACGATCAAGGCGTCGCCGCGCGGCGACGTGCTGAGCGAAGCGCAATGGGAAGAAAAGCAATCAGACTGGTTGCCGACCAAGGCGGACGGTGATTTCATCGATTCGCTCATGACACCGGTCTATGAACCCGGCCAATTCGCCGGCTGGATCGCACCGCCGAAAATGGGCATCGACAACCGGCCGGGGGATTTCGAATACGTGCGTCTCTAGGCGCACCACGACACGGTCGTTCGACGATTCAGCCGGACGACCGCGCGCTGCGCAAACCGCAGCGCCCTGCCCCTTCCGGCCCACAACAACAAAACGGGAGAAGGTCGGTCCATGGAGGACGTCTCGAAGGAATGGGTGGCCGTGCCCAGACACTACAACGCGGTCACGGATTTCATCGACCGCAACCTTGCGGAAGGCCGCGCCGACAAGCCCGCGTTCATCGATCCGCATCAGACGCTCACCTATGGCGGCCTCAATGAACGGGCTGCGCGCTTCGGGTCGGCGCTCGTCGGCCTTGGCGTGCACCGGGAACAGCGCATTGCGCTGGTCATGTTCGACACGGTCGCCATGCCCGTCGCCTTCTGGGGCGCGCTGAAGGCGGGTATCGTGCCCGTGCCGGTCAACACTCTGCTTGCAGCCGACCAGTATCGCTACATTCTTCAGGATTGCCGGGCCGTATGCCTTGTGGTTTCCGCCGGGCTCCTGGACGTTCTGAGCCCGATCCTGGACGACCTGCCGGACCTGCGGCACGTCATTGTCGCAGACGGCGACGGGTGGCGCGACGATCCGAAATTCGAGGACCTTCTGGCGCAAAGCGATCCCGGTTTCGAAACCGTCGCGACGATTGCCGACGAAACCGCCTTCTGGCTCTATTCGTCCGGCTCGACCGGCATGCCGAAGGGCGTGCGCCACCGCCATGCCAGTCTGATCCAGACCGCAGACCTGTTCGGCAAACGTGTCCTTGGCATGCACGAGGACGACGTCATCTACTCTGCTGCCAAGATCTTCTTTGCCTACGGCCTCGGCAATGCGATGTCGTTTCCGATGGCGGTCGGCGCGACCACGCTCTTGCTGCCGGGACGGCCGACGCCGGATGCCGTCATAGACCTTATGAAGACCCGCCAGCCGAGCCTGTTCTTCGGCGTGCCGACGCTCTACACCGCGCTTCTGGCGCATCCGGCACTCGGGTCGGGTGCCGGCTCCGACGCGCTGCGGCTCTGCGTTTCGGCGGGTGAAGCGCTGCCGCAGGATGTGGGCGAGCGCTGGAAAGCCCGGGTCGGTTGCGACATCGTCGACGGGATCGGCTCCACCGAGATGCTGCACATCTTCGTGTCCAACCGGCCGGATGCGATCACCTACGGGGCGTCGGGCAGCCCGGTGCCGGGCTATGCGGCACGCATCGTCGACGATGACGGGCGCGACCTCGGGGTCGACGAAATCGGCGAATTGCTGGTGCGCGGCCCGAGCGCCGGCGACGGCTATTGGAACCAGCGGGCGAAGAGCGCTGCGACCTTTGCCGGCGAATGGACCCATACGGGCGACAAGTACCGGCAAGGCGCGGATGGGCTCTACTATTATTGCGGGCGGACCGACGACATGTTCAAGGTCAGCGGCAATTGGGTCTCGCCGTTCGATGTCGAATCCGCGCTGATGACCCATTCTGCCGTACTGGAAGCGGCCGTGGTCGGCCATCCCGACGGAGACGGCCTGCTGAAACCCAAGGCCTTTGTCGTCCTGAATGACGGCTTTGCCGCCGACGAAGCGTTGTTCACCGCTCTCAAGGACCATGTGAAAGCCGCGTCCGGTCCCTGGAAATATCCACGCTGGATCGAGATTCGGGATGCCCTGCCGAAAACGGCAACCGGCAAGATCCAACGGTTCAAACTGCGCGAAGCTGCCGAGTAACAAAAGGAGCAACGGCCATGGCCTACGCACCGGGCGACGAGATCATCGAGATTGCAGGTACGAAACTGGAATGCCGGTGGGTCGGTCCACGCGCCGATGAAGCCCAGACGATCGTCGCGCTGCACGAGGGCCTCGGATGCGTGAAGATGTGGAAGGCGTTCCCGGAGGCGCTGTCAGAAGCCACCGGCATGGGTGTCTTCGTCTATTCCCGTGCCGGCTACGGCGCGTCAGATCCGGTATCGCTGCCCCGTCCGGTTTCCTACATGCACGACGAAGCCACGCGCGTCTTGCCGGACCTGCTCGATGCCATTGGTTTTCAGCGTGGCGTGCTGCTCGGGCACAGCGACGGCGGCTCGATCGCGACGATCTATACCGGCAGCATCCAGGATCACCGCATCCGCGGCCTGGTGCTCTATGCCCCGCATTTCTTCGTGGAGGACGTTTCGATCGACAGCATCCGCAAAGCCAAGGCCGATTTCGATTCCGGCGCGCTCCGCGACAAGCTTGCGCCCTATCATGGCGCCAATGTCGATATCGCATTCAACGGCTGGGCCGATGCCTGGCTCGATCCGGCGTTTCGCGACTGGAGCATCGAAGATGCGATCGCCCATATCCGGGTCCCGACCCAGATCGTCCAGGGTGAGGACGATGCCTACGGCACGGTGGCTCAGATCGAGATGGCCGTCGATGAAGCCTATTCGCCGGTCGATGCCGAATTGATCCCCGGCTGCGGCCATGCTCCGCATATGGAAAAGCCCGAAGAGACGCTCGCCGTCACCAAGGCGTTCATCGATCGGCTGCACGCCATGGAACCGGCGGCGTAGACCACGCCATCCGGAGTGTCCGTTTGAAGCCGCCGGATGCGGTCAAGCAGGGATAATTTCAACAGCTGTCATACGCGCTTGTTCAGTACTCGATCATCTGGCGCCCGTAGAACAGAAAGTTGTCCGTATCGATCTCGAAGGTCGGCCGGTCGCTGGGCTCGACATTCCTCATAACGAAGTACACTTCCGTCTCGCCGGCATTGTCCCTGATGTGTTTCTGGGTCTGTCTAAGATCGCCCAGATTGCCGATCTTCTTGAAGTCCATCGTGACAAACAGCTTCTTGGCGTCGGTCCGCAGCAGCTTTTCGACGAAGTCGAGATTCTTGTCGTAAAACACGGAAAGATTAGGGTCGGCCCGCGTGGCGGATGCATGCACTATGGCCCTGTTGATCTCTTCGACACTCAAAGTCGGCTTGATCCGCGCCAGCGAAATCTCGGCATTCTCGACAATTGAATTGGGCATGTCGCGAAAACTCATCTCATATTTTCTCGACAGCAATGGGTCCTGAACATTCGCATAGTTGAACTCGATGATCGCGCGCTTTTTCGATCCACCGGACCCGAGTTCCTTGATGATGAATGTCTTGGCGTTTTCCAGGCACAGCAATTCGACATCGACGAGTTCCTTCGACGATTCGTAATAGTCGCCCTTGAGCACAAAATCCTGCTGAATGTCGATCCGGAAGAGACGGCTGCCACGCCCGGCGAACGTGTTGATATAATAGCGCTTCTTTTCCGGCTTGTTGGCGCAATCGGTCTCGCAGACGAATTCCAGCGCCTCCGGCGTATTGAAAAGCTTCTCGAAGTAGAAGTTCAGCATATCGACCACGTCTTTGACGGAGTCGGTGTTCTTCGCTTGCCTCTTGTAGACAACCTGTATGCGATTGGTCTCCGGCACGTGCGATATGCGCTCTACGACCGGAGAGTCAGACAACACACGGATGACAGAGCGCATGGGCGCAGCAGACATTGTCCCTCCTTGGCTGCCCTTAAGTGCTCTCACTCGGCAGACCAGACGCCAATTCCCGGTAGCATTTCCCGGAGTGTCGTTCGAATTCCAGCAGAAATCCCCATTCCAGCGCATCCAGGGCATGCGCTCCCCTCGAAGTGGCGTGATCCTATAACGGTCTTTCTTAAAAATTTACAATAGATGTAACCTGAGCGAGTATCTTGATCACAATTCAACGATAGATCGTCGCTCGGATTCCCCGAGGGCCGGTCATCTTGTTTCGGTCTTTTCACGATCACCGAACGGATCGCGGACACGGATTGATACGCGCCCAAGAGCCCGGGCAAACCATGGACGATGCGCCACGATCGGAACATGCGGTATCGACCTCGCGGAGATGCGTTACATCGGACTTACTTTGTCGACCCTATGACGTCCCAGAAACAGGAACGCATCGGGATCCTTCTGATATCGCATCCGGGAATTGGCATCGAGGTTCTTCAATACAAAGTAGACCCTCTTAGTTGGGGCTGATTCCTGGATGTAGTTCTGCGTCTGCAATACGTCGCCGATGTTGCCGACTTTTTGGACATCCATGGTGACGTACATCTTCTTGGCCTCGGTATTGAGCATGTCCTCGATGAAATGCAGGTTTTCGTCATAGTCCACCGAGATGCCCGGTGCGGGCTGTATGGCGGCCAGGTGGTTCAGGATTGCATTGATGTCCTCGGTCCTGGTGGCCGGTCTGATCCGCGCCAGCGACACGTCGAGCTGCCTTGCGACCGGCGCAGGCAGGGAGCGCAATCGGCTTTCATACTCATGGAACAGCAGGAGATCGCGGATGTTCGTATAGTCGAATTCGACCACCGCCCTGTTCGACTTGCGTCCGCTCGACCTTTGCAAAGACAGGAAATCCTTGGCGCTTTCCAGGCACAGCAGTTCGATTTCCGCAAGAAGCTCGGATACCGAGCCGGGATGGGTCTTTCTTGCGAAGTCGCTGGCAATCTCCGCGCGCAGCAATCGCGTTCCGAGACAGTTATAACTACTTATATAATAACAGTTTTTTCCGCCAGCGGTCGACCCGCCTGCGGATTGAACAAATTCCAATGCGTCGGGTACGTTGTAGGCCTTGCCGAAATAGTAATTCAGCATTTTGACGACGTCTTCGACCGATTGCGTATTGCCGGACACCTCGTTGCAGACGACCTGGATTTTGTTGGTTTCGGGACGGCGTGCGATCCTTTCCACAACGGGGGAATTGGACAGGACTCGAATCGCCGAACGCATCGGGGCGGTGGACATGGCTTCCCTCATGGCAAATCCGGCCGCTCACTCAAGCCGCCAGGTTATCGTTCGCAGCGGCAAGACGGCCCTTGCGCGTGCTCGCCGTGTGGAGAATTGCCCCGGGCTCCCTATCGAAACCGATATCGTTGTCCACCGGCCCGGATGCAATTTACTACCAACCAGGAATAGTTGCCGGGCAAACGGTTAACAGATTGCTATTTTGCGGCAAACCATTCGAACATTCATAAAATTCCCAAGTTTTTCTCCTTTTTCTAACGAGATCTGCCGGATTAGTTCGTTTTTGACGTCTGCATCCTTCGAGCCCTTCGATCTCCACAATGACACTGAGACGCTTGGACAACGGATCGCTGCGAGACAGAGGGCACGGTCTGCGCTCCTGACAGTGAAAGTCGCCCCGAGGCCGCACACCGGGCCGCAGTTCGTCCGAAGCCTTGGGATTGCCCGTCGCATTTCCTTGACAATTACTTTAAGCTTAAAATATCTTCCTCGCGGGTAATGCGAAACCAAACCCGCGTCACCGCAACCGGCCTTAACCCTGACCGACATTTGAGTGGTCACCCTGTCTGGAATGCAGCTAAGTTGACGCACCAATCCGGGCGCTGGAAATCCCGCCCCAACAAAGGCATGAGGGAGACATGAAAAAAGCACTGACAGCCGCGTTCATCACTGCGCTGATGACCGGCACAGCACTTGCCGAGGACATCAAGATCGGTTTTGTCACCACGTTGACGACCGGCGCCGCCGTCATCGGCAACGACATGAAGGATGCCGCCGAACTCGCCATGGAGCATATCGGCGGGCAGATGGGCGGCAAAACCACCGAAATCATCTTCGAAGACGATGGGTTCAAACCGGAAATCGGCAAACAGAAGACCGACAAGCTGGTCAAGCAGGACGATGTCGACTTCGTCACCGGCTTCATCTGGAGCAACGTCCTCATGGCGTCCCAGAAATCGGTGCTCGGTGCCGGCAAGTTCCTGATCTCGGCCAATGCCGGCCCTTCGCAGATCGCCGGAAAATTGTGCAACGAGAACTTCTTCTCGACCTCCTGGCAGAACGACCAGACACCGATGGCCATGGGCGAGGTGCTGAACCAGCAGGGCGTGAAATCGCTTTACATCCTGGCACCCAATTATGCGGCCGGTAAGAACATGGTGGCCGGCGTCGAACGCACGTTCAAAGGCGAAGTGCTCGGCAAGGACCTGACCAAGTGGCCGGGCCAGCTCGACTTCTCCGCGGAACTGGCGAAAGCCAAGGCCTCCGGTGCGGAAGGGCTTTTTGTGTTCTATCCGGGACGCGCGGGCGGTGCGTTCATCCAGCAATACCAGCAGGCCGGGCTGCGGGGCGTCATGCCGCTCTACACCACTTTCACGGTGGATGCGATCGCGCTGCCGAAGCTGCAGGAAGCGAATATGGAAGGCGTGCTCGGATCGCAAATGACCCAGCAATGGGACCCGACCCTCGACAATGCGGCGAACAAGAAGTTCGTTGCCGACTTCCGCGCCAAGCACAACCGCTACCCGTCGTTCTACGCGGCGCAGGCCTATGACGCGATCATGCTGATCAAGTCTGCGGTCGACGCCGTCAACGGCGACCTGTCCGACCAGAACGCCGTCCGCGCAGCGCTGAAAGCAGCCGACTTCAGTTCCGTGCGGGGCGACTTCGCCTTCGGCACCAACCATATGCCGGTGCAGGACTTCTACCTGCGGGAAGTTGTTGAAGACGCCGATGGCAATTGGACCTCGAAAGTGGTCAAGACCGTTTTCGAGGATCACAAGGACCCCTATGTCGGCGAGTGCCGGATGAACTGAGGATTCCGATCCTTCCCGACCGCCGGTCCGACTCATCGGGCCGGCGGTTTTTGCAAGCGCGGCAGATCACGGTTCGGATCCCGGTGCCCGCCGCGCTCTGAACGCGCCCCGCTCTCCAGCCCGACTCCCCCGGCGCAGGACACAGATCGGACCTCGCAATGGATACCGCCCTCGTCGTCACCCAGCTCCTCAACGGCCTGCAACTCGGCATTTTGCTGTTTCTGCTGGCGTCGGGCCTGACCCTGGTTTTCGGAATCATGGATTTCGTCAATCTGGCGCACGGCTCGCTCTACATGATCGGCGCCTTCTTCTGCGGCTGGCTGACCCTGCAGACCGGGGATTACATCCTGGCGCTGCTCTTGGCGCTGCCGGCCATGGTCGTCGTCGGTCTGATCATTGAATTCGGCATCGTGCGGTTTCTCTACCAGCGCGATCACCTCGACCAGGTGCTGGCGACGTTCGGCCTGATCCTGTGCTTCGACACGATCGTGCAGATCGTCTTCGGCACCGAGGGCATCACCGTGCCGCTGCCGGACTGGCTTGACGGTCAGATCGTGCTCGCCGGCGGCATCGTGTTTCCGACTTTCCGGCTGCTGATCATCGGAACCGGCCTGGCGGTCGCGCTCGGGCTTTACCTCTTGGTCAACCACACGCGGATCGGCATGCTGATCCGGGCCGGCGCCTCGAACCGGACGATGGTGTCCGCGCTCGGCATCAACATCCAATTGCTGTTCGCGATGATCTTTGCGCTCGGCGCGGTGCTCGCCGGGCTTGCCGGCATGCTGATCTCGCCGATCACCGAAGCCGGCATCGGCATGGGCAACGACATCATCATCCTTGCCTTCGTCGTCATCATCGTCGGCGGCATCGGCTCCATCAAGGGCGCCTTCATCGCTGCCATCGTCGTCGGCCTGATCGATACGATGGGCCGGTCCTTTCTCGACACCTTGTTCGCCGTCTTCATGTCCAGCGACGCCGCGGAAACGTCGGCACCGGCCGTGTCCGCCATGCTGATCTATGTGCTGATGGCGATCATTCTTGCCGTGCGGCCGCAAGGCCTGTTTCCGCCGAAGGCTCGCGCATGACCGACAACACACTCGATGCGCTCGCCCAACCGGCCAAGACCGGGTCGCGGATGCCGTTGCGGACAACCATGGGACTTGCCGCCCTGGCGCTGCTGTTCTTCGGCTCGCTGACGGCCCATTTCACCGGCAACGCGTTTTATCTCGACATCGCGACGCGGTTGACCATTCTTGCGATCGCGGCTGTCAGCCTGAACCTTATCCTCGGCTATGGCGGCATGATCAGTTTCGGTCACGCGGCCTATATCGGCATCGGCGCCTATGCCGTCGGCATCCCCGCCTATTACGATGTCTATAACGGGCTCATCCAGATCCCGATCGCGGTCGGCATCTGTGCCCTGTTCGCGCTTGTCACCGGAGCGATTTCGCTCAGGACCAAGGGTGTCTACTTCATCATGATCACCATGGCGTTCGCGCAGATGGCCTTCTTTACGATGGTCTCGCTCGACGAATATGGCGGCGACGACGGCCTGACGATCTTTCTGCGCAGCGAGATCCCGTTCCTGGACATGGAGGACAATCTCACCCTGTTCCTCGTCTGCTACGTATCGCTGCTCGCCGTCCTGTTCCTGGTGCACCGGCTGATCAATTCGCGCTTCGGCATGGTGATCCGCGGGGCGCGCAGCAACGAGGCGCGCATGCGCGCAATCGGCTACAACACCTATGTCTACCGGCTGACGGCCTACGTCATCGCCGGCGCGATCTGCGGATATGCGGGAGCGCTCTATGCCAATTTCTCCAGCTTCATCTCGCCGGACGCCATGGCCTGGAACCGGTCCGGCGAATTGATGTTCATGGTCATCCTCGGCGGGGCCGGCACGTTTTTCGGTCCGCTGTTCGGAACCGCCGCCTTCCTGCTGCTGGAGGAGGTTCTGTCGGGTATCACCGTGCACTGGCACCTGATCTTCGGCGTGCTCCTTATCCTCGCGGTGCTTTTCATGAAAGGCGGAATCAGCGGCCTGATCAGCGGCCGGGAGGGCGGCGATGACTGACGCCCTCCTCGTCGTCAAGGAATTGCGCAAACGGTTCGGCGGCGTCACCGCCACGGACAATGTCAGCCTCGACGTCAAACCCGGCGAATGCCACGCCGTGATCGGCCCGAACGGTGCCGGCAAGACGACGTTGATCAGTCTCCTGAACGGGGCGCTGACAGCGGATACGGGATCGATCCTGTTCGACGGCAAAGCCATCGAACACCTGCCGGTACACCGGCGTAGCCGGCTGGGCCTTGCCCGATCCTTCCAGATCACCAGCGTCCTGATGGACATGCCGGTGGTCACCAATGTGGCGCTCGCGATCCAGGCGCGGCAGGGCCATTCCTTCCGCTTCTGGACGGCGGCCGCGCGCGACCGGTCGCTGGTCGATCCGGCACGGGGTTTTCTCGACCAGGTCGGCCTTGCCGCGCGCGCATCCGAACCGGCGCGCGCGCTGTCGCACGGCGAACGGCGGCAACTGGAAATCGCCATGGCGCTGGCCACCGATCCGAAACTGCTCCTGCTCGACGAACCGATGGCCGGCATGGGACCGGAAGAATCCCAGCGCATGATCGCAACCTTGTCAGCGTTGAAAGGCAACAAAACGATGCTCCTGGTCGAACATGACATGGATGCCGTCTTCCGGCTCGCCGACCGGATCAGCGTCCTGGTCTACGGCAAGGTGATCGCGTCCGGAACGCCGGAAGCGATCCGCAACGACGCCTCGGTCAAACGCGCCTATCTCGGCGACGAGGCCGCCTGATGCTGAGCGTATCCGGGCTGGAGACCGCCTACGGTCTGAACCAGGTTTTGTTCGGCATGGACTTTTCCGTCGACGACGGGGAAGTGGTCACGCTGCTTGGCCGCAACGGCATGGGCAAGACCACGACGATCAATTCGATCCTCGGGATCGTGCCGTCGACGGCCGGCGAGATCACGTTCGACGGCAATGCGATCCGTACACTCGGCTCCTACCGCATCGCCCGGCTCGGCATCGGCCTCGTGCCGGAAGGCCGGCAGGTGTTTCCGAACCTGACGGTCTACGAAAACCTCATCGCCACCGCCGCCAACAGACGCGGCGCGGACAATCCCTGGACGCTGGACCGCATCTACGCAATGTTTCCGGAACTGCACAGCCGGCAGGATTCCATGGCCAACCTCCTGTCGGGCGGCGAACAGCAAATGCTGGCGATCGGCCGGGCCTTGATGACCAACCCGAAACTCCTGATCCTGGACGAGGCAACCGAGGGCCTGGCGCCGATGGTGCGGACCGAAATCTGGTCCTGCCTCAAGGCCCTGAAGGCCGAAGGCCTGTCGATCCTGGTCGTGGACAAGAACGTCGCCGACCTGGTCGCCTTCGCCGACCGGCATATCATCGTGGAAAAAGGCAAGGTCGTCTGGACCGGCACGTCCGATCTGCTCAAGGACGATCACGACCTGCAGCACCGCTACCTTGGTGTCGGAGACTGACATCCCCGCCCGGCGCTTGCATCGCGCTCAATCCATGACAAACCGATACCCCTGACCGACCCGCTCCGCACGCCCAAGACCGGGATGCGGCAGATGGAAACCGACAAAGCGCATCTGCTCGGCTACCAACCGGTCGAGCAGGGCCTTGCGGGTTGCACTGCCGGCCTCGCGGTCCTGGTCTCCGCCGAACGCCCAGTCCGGATGCGCGAAGGCGATATGATGGTTGGGCACGCAATCGCCGATGAGCATGACATTCTCGCTGCCGAGCCTTACCTCGAACGCGGTGTGGCCCGGCGTATGGCCGGACGTGTCCACCGCGGCGATGCCCGGCAGGATTTCCTGTCCGAAGTCGAACCGCTCGAGCCTGTCCTCCAACGCCGTCAGCAGACGTCGGGCGCCGGCGGCATGGCCCTTGCGCGCCTCTGCGATGGTCTCCACCGTCCGCGGATCCGTCCAGTAGTCCCATTCCAGCCGCGAGATCCGGTATTCGGCTTCGGAAAACAGCGGTTCGTCGAATTCGTCCATCACTCCCCACAGGTGATCGGGATGGGCATGGGTAAACACCACGTGGGTGATCTCGGCGGGATCGATGCCGAGCTGGTCCAGGCCCTCCAGAACCTTGCCCGAACTCGGCATGAAGTTCGGACCGGAGCCGACATCGAACAGAACAATGCGCTCGCCGTCACGGACCAGCGTCAGATTGCAATCGGGTTCCAGCATGTCACCGGCAAGCCCGTATTCGGTCAAAACCTTGCCATGCCTGTCCCGGTCAAAATCCGGGTAAAGGAAGGACATCGGCAGCATCAGCGACCCGTCCCTGACGACATCAATGCGGCGCCCCCCGCCCTCCAGACCGGTTGCGGCCCAGGCGGGCGCCGAGAGGATTTCGGGTCCGGCAAGGCCGGCGGCGCCGACCATTGCGGAGGTCAACAGCGAACGACGGGTCAGGGACATGGCGCTTTCCTCTACATATTTGAATTTTTGAATATGTTAACCGATCCCTATCCGAAACGAAACAACAGATTGATGATGCATGATGGAGCGTCTTCCGATGTTCGCTCGGCGTATGGCGGATTTTTTTTGCTGCATTGCGGCCGAATGCTAACGCCCGAAGAATCAGCACGTTGAGCGATAGAAACCGACGCTTTTTGCGCATCGCAGCAACGAATGTCTTGCGCGCCGTATTGATTCCGAAAGCGCTTTCGGAATACCCTTTGGCCATGAACACGGTCACCCTGAAAGTATTGTCGGATCATCTCGGCCTGACAGAGGGCACCGTTTCCCGTGCATTGAACAATTATCCCGATATCAGTTCCAAGACCCGCGAGCGGGTGCACACGGCTGCCCGCGAACTCGGCTACCGGCCGAATTCCAACGCCCGCCGCCTGGCCACCGGACAGGCCGAATGCGTCGGCTATGTGCTGTCCCGGCACGGCGGCAACCTGTCGGAACCGTTCCTGGGCGAGGTGTTGGACGGGCTGGCCGAAGCCCTCTCGGAGCGCAATTGGGATCTGACCGTCGCCGTCGCATTGTCCGGCGAGGACGAACTGGCCGTCATCCGCCGTCTCGCCCAGAGCGGCCGGGTCAGTGGCTTTGTGCTGTCGCGGACGTTGACCGAAGACCCCCGCGTCGATCTGATGCGGGATCTTGATCTGCCGTTTGTCACGCATGGACGCACGGCGCAATCCGACGATCATGCCTGGTTCGATGTCGACAACGAGGAAGCGTTTCGGATTGCCGTCGATCATCTTTTCCATCTCGGGCATCGGCGCATTGCGCATATCGCCGGACCGCACGCCTACAATTTCGCGCGTCTGCGCGCCCTCGGGTATTGGTCCGCCATGCAGGCCCACGGCCTCGATGTGCCTACGGATTACGTGCAAGTCGCGGACATGACCGATGCCGGCGGCGAGGCGGCAACGACACGGCTGCTTTCGCTCGATACGCCGCCAACGGCGCTCGTTTGCGTCTCGGACCGGGTTGCGCTCGGTGCCATGAAAGCCGCCCGCGAAGCCGGCCTGGTGATCGGACACGATGTTTCGGTGATCGGCTATGACGGACTGCCGCTCGGGGAACATGCCAATCCGCCACTGACGACCATGGCCCAGCCGCTCACCCAATCGGGACGGCGGCTTGGCGAAATGCTTCTGGCGCTGGTCGACGGCGCCGATCGCACGACCTTGCAGGAACTCCGGCAGGCTGACCTGGTCCGCCGGCAATCAGACGGTCCGCCCGCCTGAAAGGACGGATCGACGAGCCCGTAGAACGGGCAAGACGGGAGGGAATGATGAAACGTTTGACGCACCTGGCCGCCGTGCTTCTCACCGCGGCGAGTTTTGCCTCGGCGGCGCACGCCGACACGATCCGGTTCTGGACCACGGAGGAACAACCGGAACGGCTCGCCAAGCAGCAGGAAATGGCAGCCAAGTTCAAGGAACAGTCCGGGCACGATGTCGAGGTGATTCCGATCACGGAAAAGGATCTCGGCAAGCGCGCCACCGCGGCCTTTGCCGCAAATGACTTGCCGGACGTGATCTACCATACGCTGCAATACGTCCTGCCCTGGGCGGATGCCGGCATCCTCGATATCGACACCAACGCCGATATTGTCGAAGACCTCGGTTTGGACACGTTCGCACCGGGCGCCGTGGCCATGGCCTCGTCGGACGACCAGGTGGCCGCTGTGCCGGCCGACGGCTGGACCCAGATGATCGTCTATCGCAAGGATCTGTTCGATGCGGCCGGCCTTGCCGCACCGACGACCTACGACGCCATCCTCGCGGCGATTGGAAAACTGCACAATCCGCCGGAAATGTTTGGGTTCGTCGCGGCGACGAAAGTTGACGAGAACTTCATGAGCCAGGTGCTCGAACACGTCTTCCTGGCCAATGGCGTGTCGCCGGTCAATGCCGACGGGTTCGCGCCGCTGGACGAAAAGAAAACCATCGAGGCGCTCGAATTCTACAAGGCGATCGCAGAGGCTTCGCCCGAGGGCGAACTCTTCTGGAAACAATCGCGCGAGCTATATTTTGCCGGCAAAGCCGCGATGATCATCTGGTCGCCGTTCATTCTGGACGAATTGGCCGGCCTCAGGGATTCCGCCCCGCCAACCATTACCGACGATCCGACCAGCGCAGAACTCGCCCAGAAAACCGATGTGGTGACGACCTTTGCCGGCCCGTCGAATCCGGATGGTGCGGCCTGGGCCGACATCCGCTATTTCGGCGTGACGGCTGATGCCAACACAGACGTCGCCGCCGACTTCGTGAAGTTTTCCATGAGCGAAGGCTACATGGCGACGTTGTCGATCGCCCCGGAAGGCAAGTTCCCGGTGCGGCGCGGCACGGCGGACAACCCGACCCAATTCGTCGATGCCTGGGCCGACCTGCCGGTCGGCGTGGACCGCAAGGCACCGCTCTCGGCGCTCTATCCGGCGGAGACCCTCGGCCGCATCACCACCGGCCTGGAAACCGCTGATCGATGGGGCGTCAAGGAAGGCCAACTGGCGCTCGCTTCCAAACTCGTCAACAGCCAGGTGATCAACCGGCTGGTGCGCGAGTTCATCGAGGGGGAACGGGACGCTGCGGCTACAGTGGCCCGCCTGAACGAAGAGCTTGCGGCCATACGCTAGGCGGATCGGCGAACCGCCGGCCGGCCTCTCACCAAAGGCCGGCCGGCTCTCTGCCCCTCTCCGATTATGGTTTCCGCCGGGCGACCCATAGGACCGGGTCGGACCGGCGCACCGAACGGATACGATCATGAGCAGCCAGCCCCTTTCCTCATCCCGGCCGCCGACCGGCATCGGGCCGATCCAGCGCCGCGAAATGCGGCTTGCCTACGGCCTGCTTGCGCCGACATTTCTCATCGTCCTGACGATCGTGCTCGGCCCGCTGCTCGCCAATTTCTGGATTTCCTTCAAGCCGGTTCAACTGGGCGATCTGCGCCCGCCGACACCCGTCGCAAACGAACGACTGCGCGGCGACGCGGAAGCCGTCGGCGACCGGGTGACACTCGATTACCGGCTGCGCAATTCATCGCGCACCCAAGCGATCGCGGACGTGACGCTGACCGATACGCTGCCGGCCGGTCTGACGCTTCCCGACCTTGACGACCGCTGCGCCGTCGAAGGCCGTACGCTGACCTGTACGCTCGGCGATTTCGAGGGCGGCAAACGCGAGCGCCTGCGTCTTGAGGCGATCGTGGGCGAAGCCTATCTGGCCGATCCCGTCAATCCGCGGGATTCGCGCCCGGTGATGACCGGCGATGCGGACAATCTCCTCACCAATTTCACCTTCACGCTCGACAATTACGCGCGGATCTTCGATTCCGGCGAGTTCTGGTTCGTGCTGCGCGTGACGCTCTACTACACCGTCTTTGCGACCGCCGGCGCCCTGGTGCTCGGTCTGTTCGCCGCGCAATTGCTGAACACCGCCTTTGCCGGCCGCAGCATCCTGCGCGGCCTGTTCCTGTTTCCCTATGTGGCGCCCGTGATCGCCGTCGCGTTTACCTGGATCATCCTGCTCGATCCGTTTTCCGGCACGCTCAATTCGGTGCTGCGGCAGATGGGCGTGATCGACGGCTCGATCAACTTCCTCGGTCAGCGCGCCGTGCCCGTGACCGTGTTCGGGCTGACCTTCGAATTCCCGGTGGCGCTGACAACGGTGATCGCGTTCGAGGCCTGGCGGTATTTCCCGCTGTCGTTCCTGTTCATCCTGGCCCGGATGCAGTCGATCTCAACCGATATGTACGAGGCAGCGGAAATCGACGGTGCGACCCCGCTGCAGCAGTTCTGGTACATATCGATCCCGCAGCTGGTCGGCATCCTGGCGGTGCTGTTCCTGCTGCGCTTCATCTGGACGTTCAACAAGTTCGACGACATCTTCCTCCTGACCGGCGGCGCCGCGGGAACACGCACTCTCACCGTCGACGTCTACGAACAGGGTTTTGCCGTCTCGAACCTGGGGGCCGGCGCGGCCGTTGCTGTCGTTGTGTTCATCGTGCTTCTCATCTTTGCCACCCTGTTCTTCACGTTCTCGCCGAAGGATGAATGACATGCGGATCGGATCGGGCGCGATTGCGGGTGTGCTGACCGGCGCCGTGTGGGGCGCGGCCTGGATGATCGTCATCGGCGTCCTGTTCATGTTCGTCTCCGGCGCCATCGGCGTGCCGCGGGTCGGCGCGGCAGCGCTCGCCGGCGCCGTCGGGGCCGGCCTGATGATGGTGCTCGGCGAGGATCGCCCCGCGCTCGGCGTCGCCATTGCCGGCCTGACGACGATCCTGATCGTGCTCGGCGCAGCTTCGTTTGGTGAGCCCTTCGGCCTCGCTGTCTCGGCGGCGCCGGTCTACCAGGCGCTGTTCGCCGCTCTCCTGATCGGCCTGATCTGGATTTCGAGCCATCTCTGCCTGAAGGGGTTTTCAGCCGGCCCGCTGCCCCGCTACCAGCTGGAAAGCCTGTTCATCCGCGTCATGAAGGGGCTCGGCCTCCTGTTCTTTTCGGTGCTGGTCGCCCTGCCCTTCTACGTCATGGTGATGACCAGCCTGAAAAGCCAGCAGGCGCTGCTTGCCAATCCGCTCGACCTTTCGATCGATCTCAGCCAGGCCCCGGCGGACCTGTTCCGATCCTACATCGAATTGTTCACGACCTACGGTTTCGGCACGTTCCTGGTGAATTCGGCGATCGTCTCCGTGGCGACGGTGATCCTGACGCTGTTGTTTTCCGTGCCGGGCGCCTATGCGGTTGCCCGCCTGAAGTTTCCGGGCCAGGCCTTCCTGTCACGGTCGATCCTGCTCATCTACATGGTGCCGGCGATCGTCTTGGTGATCCCGCTCTATTCCGCGTTTTCGCAAATGGGGCTGCGCAACACGCTCACCGGCCTGATGATCGTCTATCCGGCGACGACCATCCCGGTGGCGCTCTACATGCTGCAAGGTTATTTCCGCGGCATTCCGGCCGAACTCGAAGAGGCCGGGCTGATGGATGGGCTCAGCCGTCTCGGAGTGATCCTGAAGATCACACTGCCCCTGTCCCTGCCAGCGCTTGCCTCCGTCTCGCTCTACGTCTTCATGATCGCCTGGAACGAATTCCTGTTCGCGTTCATGTTCCTCGACAATGTCGATATCTTTACGCTCTCCCGGGGGGTCGTCTCCTTGAATTCCTCCGAAGTGCCGCGCCAGCATTTGATGGCCGGCGCGGTCGTGGCGACCATTCCGGTACTCATCATCTTCCTATGGTTCGAACGGTTCCTCGTCGCCGGACTGACGGCGGGGAGCGTGAAAGGGTGACGTTCATGGATCTGGACGGGCGTGCCATCGCCATTCTGCAGGAAAACGACCGGGGCGGGTTCACCATCCCGACCCGGCGCCTCTATCCCTTCCAGTGGAACTGGGATTCGGCGTTTTGTGCGCTCGGCTTTGCCACGTTCGACCCGGACCGGGCGTGGCAGGAAATCGAAACGCTGTTCGAAGGTCAGTGGGCCGACGGCATGGTCCCGCACATCATTTTCCGGCGGGACGACCCGGACTATTTTCCCGGCCCCTCGGTCTGGCGCACGCCTGCGGAGCCGCCGACATCGGGCTATTCGCAACCGCCGGTCGTCGCGACCATCATTCGCCGGCTTCTGCGCGAGGGTAATCCGGACGACACGCGCCGCGCGGCCGCCCTGTTCGACAAGACGCTCGCCTGGCACCGCTGGTTCCACACCTATCGGGATCCGTTTCGCCGCGGCGTGATCGGATTGGCACATCCTTGGGAATCCGGCCGGGACAATTCTCCGGATTGGGACGAAAGCCTGCGCGCGGTCGCTGTTGCACCCGATCTGGAGCCCTATGAGCGGCGGGACCTCGACCATGTCGATGCCTCCGAACGCCCGCACAAGGATGAATACGACCGCTATCTGACCATTGTCTCGTTCGGACGCAACGCGGCCTGGGATGCCGATACGATCGCGCGCCGCGGGCCCTTCCTCGTCGCCGATCCGGGACTGACCTTCATTCTCCTGCGCGCCGACCGCGATCTGCTGGCCCTTGCCAACACGCTTGGCCGGCATGATGCCACAGGCGAAATCGAAGGCTGGATCTCGTTGGCCGAAGCCGGCGCCGACTACATGTGGAACGAAGCCGCACACGGCTTTTGCGCCCGCAACATGCATGACGACGTGATTTCTCCGGCGCTGACCAACGCGTCGATGCTGGCATTTTATGCCGGCGCGGGATCGCCGGCCCAGCGCACACGGCTGGCAGCCGAAGCGCGGCGCATCGCGGATAGCGTGCCGTTCCTGATGCCGAGCTGGGATCCGGCGCGCAGCGAATTCGAACCGCGGCGCTATTGGCGCGGCCCGATCTGGTGCGTGATGAACTACATGATCGCGGACGGGTTTCGCGAGGCGGGCGAGGATGCCCTGGCGGACAGGATTCGCCGGGACACCGCCGCACTCATTGAACGAGCCGGGTTCTACGAAAACTTCGATCCGACAACCGGAAATGGATGCGGCGGGGCGGATTTCTCCTGGACCGCCGCGATATGGCTGGCCTGGGCCTCACCCACCCGGGTTGCCGCAGCCGCATAGGGGGAACGATCATGGGCGCGATCCGCCTCGAAGGCGTCGAGAAATGGTTCAACGAATTGCAGGTGATCAAGGGAATCGACCTGACGATCGATGACGGCGAATTCGTCATCTTCGTCGGCCCGTCCGGCTGCGGAAAGTCAACGCTTTTGCGCATGATCGCCGGTCTGGAGGAGACGAGCCGCGGCCGGATCTATCTCGACGACCGGGACGTGACGGCCGAACCACCGTCCGGCCGGCAATTGTCGATGGTCTTTCAATCCTACGCGCTCTATCCGCATATGTCGGTCGGCGAGAATATGGGCTTCGGCCTGAAGACCGCCGGCACGCCGCGGGCCGAAATCAAGACCAAGGTCGACGAGGCGGCGCGGGTGCGCAAACTCGACGCCCTGCTCGACCGGCGCCCGAAGGCGCTGTCCGGCGGCCAGCGGCAGCGGGTCGCCATCGGCCGGGCGATCGTGCGTGAGCCGAAAGGGTTCCTGTTCGACGAACCGCTGTCCAACCTGGATGCGGCGCTCAGGGTCGAAATGCGGTTCGAGATCGCACGCCTGCACCAGACGCTCGACACGACCATGATCTACGTCACCCACGATCAGGTCGAGGCAATGACGCTGGCCGACAAGATCGTCGTCCTGCAGGCCGGGCGCATCATGCAGGTCGGCTCGCCGCGCACGCTTTACGAACATCCCGACAACCTGTTCGTCGCCCAGTTCATCGGCAGCCCCAAGATGAACGTGCTGCCCTGTTCGCACGCCCAAAACCGGATCGTATTCACCGGTCATGCCGGGGTCGAAGCGACACCGGCCGACGACGCCGCCCCGGTCAAACTCGGCATCAGGCCGGAACATATCGGTCTGGTCGACGCGGCCGACGGCGCCTGCACCGGGCGGATCGAAGTGGTGGAATATCTCGGCGCGGATTCCTTCGTCTATGTCGACGTCGATGGCCTCGGCACCTTGACCGTGCGGGTCCCGGGCAGCCAGGACGTCGTTCAAGGCAGCACAGTCGGGCTCGATTTTCCGAAGGACCTTATCCATCTGTTCGGCGCCGACGAGCAGAGCATCGCGGTCGCGGCTTAGGTCGGCCGGCGCCGGCCCGTTTCCGGTTGTGCGGATCGGGGCGCATCGGAATCCTGGAGCGGTTCCGGTTTAGACCGACAGGCGGCCCTCAGGGCGTTCGCCGGGCAGCACCCCGAGCTCTGATCGCTCCCTGTCACCGGCCGGAATCCGGACCGTTTGCCGGCGTCACAAACCTGTAACAGGAATACGATCTATCAGCGTCACCGATCCCGGGTGGCCGCGACGGCGCGCCCGGGATTTACGCGCGTTCTAATTGTTTTCCAGGGCGAAGTATCCTAAGGTTTCTGGGTGGTCACAAGCCTGGAAAACACGACCATCTATCAGGGAGATATTCATGTTGAAGCGGTTTTGCGTCGGATTTCTGGCGCTCACAACGTTTGGGGCCGCGCCGGCTCTGGCGGCGACCGAAATCCAGTGGTGGCACGCCTTTACCGGACGGCTCGGCGAGTTGCTGAACGAACAGGTCGAGGCGTTCAACGCCTCCCAGTCCGACTACAAGGTCGTGGCTTCGCACAAGGGCAATTATTCCGAAACGCTGAATGCCGGGATTGCGGCGTTCCGTGCCGGTGAACAGCCCCATATCCTTCAGGTTTTCGAGGTCGGCACCGCGACCATGATGGCGGCCGAAGGCGCGGTCAAACCGGTCTACCAGCTGATGGCGGAAACCGAAAAATCGTTCGATCCGTCGGCCTATCTGGCGGCGGTCACCGGCTATTACACGACGCCGGACGGCAAGATGCTGTCGCTTCCTTACAATTCCTCCACGCCGGTGCTCTACGTGAACCGCGACGCGCTGTCCGGTGCCGGCCTCGATCCGGACATGGACCTGACGACCTGGGACAAGGTGGAGGGCGCGCTGGACTCGCTGAAGGCGGCCGGCCATGCCTGCCCGCTGACGACCGCCTGGCAGAGCTGGGTGCATCTGGAGAACTTCTCCGCCTATCACAACGTCGCCTTCGCCTCGAAGGATAACGGTTTTGGCGGCCTCGACACCGAACTCAGCTTCAACAGCCCGCTGCAGGTGACGCACATCCAGAAGATGGGCGACTGGGCCAAGGACGGCAAGTTCATCTATGCCGGCCGCCGCAACGAAGGCGGCGCCCGCTTCCGCTCCGGCGAATGCGCCTTCTTCACAGAATCCTCCGCCGGCTATGCCGGTGTGAAGGCCGAAGCGGAATTCGACTTCGAGATCCGCCCGCTGCCCTATTGGCCGGCGGCCGACGGCGCACCGCAGAATACCATTATCGGTGGTGCTTCGCTTTGGGTGATGGCTGGACACGAATCGGCCGAATATTCCGGCGTCGCGGAGTTCCTGAACTTCCTGTCGACCTCGGGCATCCAGGCCGCCTGGCACCAGAACACCGGCTACCTGCCGATCACCATGGCAGCCTTTGAAGAAACCAAGGCCGCCGGCTTTTACGGCGACAATCCGGGAACCGACATCGCCATCATCCAGATGACCGGCAAGGCGCCGACAGGCAATTCCAAGGGCCTGCGCCTCGGCAGCTTCGACCAGATCCGCGGCATCATCGACGAGGAACTGGAAGCCGTGTGGGCCGGCGACAAGACGGCCCAGGTCGCGCTCGACAGCGCCGTGACGCGCGGCAACCAATTGCTGCGCCGCTTCGAGCAGGCCAACCGCTGATCCGCCAATGAAGGGCCGGCGACACGTCGCCGGCCCTTTCGTCTTCCCTTCCGAGATCTTTCCATGGAAAAGCGCGTCACGTTCGACAATCGCTGGCTGCCCTATGCCCTGCTGGCGCCGCAATTGCTCGTCACCGCGCTGTTCTTTTTCTGGCCCGCCGGCCAGGCGATCTACCAGTCGCTCTACATTCCCGATCCGTTCGGCCTGAAGTCTCAATTCGTCGGAATGGGCAATTTCGAATTCCTTTTGTCCGATCCGTTCTACCTGTCCTCCTTCCAGACCACGGCGGTGTTTTCCAGCCTGGTGACCGGGCTGTCCATGGGACTGGCCTTGTGGCTCGCAGTCATGGCGGACCGGGTGATCAAGGGATCGGGCGCCTACCGCACGCTGCTGATCTGGCCCTATGCGGTGGCGCCCGCAGTGGCCGGCGTGCTGTGGCTGTTCATGTTCAACCCGAATGTCGGCATCCTTGCCTGGTATCTGAACGCGATCGGCTACAACTGGAACCACGTGCTGAACGGCACCGAGGCCATGGGCCTCGTCGTTGTCGCCTCGGCGTGGAAACAGATCAGCTACAATTTCCTGTTCTTCCTCGCAGGATTGCAGGCGATCCCGCGCAGCGTTATCGAGGCCGCCGCGATCGACGGCGCCAGTTTCGCTAAACGTTTCTGGACCATCGTGTTCCCGCTGTTGTCGCCGACCACCTTCTTCCTCTTGGTGGTCAACATCGTCTACGCCTTTTTCGACACGTTCGGCGTGATCCACACGATCACGGCCGGCGGGCCACAGCAATCGACCACCATTCTCGTCTACAAGGTCTATTCGGACGGCTTTGTCGGCCAGGATCTCGGCTCGTCTGCCGCGCAGTCGGTGATCCTGCTCCTGATCGTCGGGGCGCTGACGGTGGTGCAGTTCCGCTATATCGAACGCCGGGTGCATTACTGATGAGCGGCATGGTCGAAAAGCGCGGGATCGGAATGTGGCTGACGCATGCCGGCCTGATCCTCGGCATCGTGGTGATCTGCTTTCCGATCTATCTCGCTTTCGTCGCCTCGACAGTCACGCAGCCGGAGATCGTGCGCCCGCCGATGCCGCTGCTTCCCGGCCCATACTTCGTGGAGAATTACGCCGAAGCACTGACGGCAGGGGTCAATGCACCGGTCTGGCGCATGCTGGTCAATTCCATGGTCATGGCGCTCGGCATTACGATCGGCAAAATCGTGATCTCCATCATCTCGGCCTTTGCGATCGTCTATTTCCGGTTCCCGTTCCGCTCGATGTTCTTCTGGCTGATATTCGTCACGCTGATGCTGCCGGTCGAAGTGCGGATCGTGCCGACCTACGAGGTCGTCGCCAATTTCAACATGCTGAACTCCTATTCCGGGCTGATCCTGCCGCTGATCGCGTCTGCGACCGCGACGTTCCTGTTCCGGCAATTGTTCATGACCATTCCTGACGAGCTGGCGGAGGCAGCGCGGATCGACGGCGCCGGGCCGATGCGGTTCTTCTGGGATATCCTTCTGCCGATGTCGCGCACGAACATCGCGGCATTGTTTGTCATTCTCTTCATCTACGGCTGGAACCAGTATCTGTGGCCGTTGCTCATCACCACAAATCCGGAGATGAACACCATCGTGATGGGCATCAAGCAGATGTTCCCGTCCGGTGACGATGTCGCCGAATGGCCTGTGATCCTGGCGACCGCCATCCTCGCCATGCTGCCGCCGGTCTTCGTCGTTGTTTTCATGCAGAGCCTGTTTGTCAAAGGGCTCGTCGAGAGCGAGAAATAGAACCGCCATGGCCGAGATCGCGCTTTCCGATGTCCGTAAGTCCTACGGCAAGACCGCCGTTATCCATGGCATCGACATGGACATCACGGACGGCGAACTGATCGTCATTGTCGGACCGTCGGGATGCGGCAAATCCACCTTGTTGCGCATGGTGGCCGGGCTGGAAACGATCACCGGCGGTCAGATCGCGATCGGCGGGCGTACAGTGAACGACCTGGAACCGCGCGAGCGCGATATCGCCATGGTGTTTCAGAACTATGCGCTCTATCCGCATATGAGCGTCTTCGACAACATGGCCTACGGCCTGAAGATCCAGGGCCTGCCGAAAGCCGAAATCGCCGAACGCGTCGACCAGGCGGCCCGCATGCTGCAACTGGAACCCTATCTGAAACGCAAGCCGCGGCAATTGTCCGGCGGCCAGCGCCAGCGGGTTGCCATGGGACGGGCGATCGTGCGCAAGCCGGCCGCTTTCCTGTTCGATGAACCGCTGTCCAATCTCGACGCCAAACTGCGCGTGCAAATGCGGCTGGAGATCAAGGCGCTGCAGCGCGATCTCGGCGTAACGGCGCTTTACGTCACACATGACCAGGTCGAGGCGATGACGCTGGCCGACCGGATGATCGTCATGAAAGATGGTGTGGCCGAACAGATCGGAGCGCCGCTGGAAGTGTATGACCGGCCCGCTACGACCTTTGTCGCCGGTTTTATCGGATCGCCGCCGATGAACTTCTTCAAGGCGCAAAGCCTTCAAAACGGCGTGGTCGACGCCGTTCACACTGTCGGCGTTCGACCGGAGCACGCCGAGCTTTGCGCCACAGAGGCCGGACGGATCAAGGGAGAGGTCGTGTTCTCCGAAGCGCTCGGCGCGGAAACGCTGGTGCATTTGAAGACAGAGGACGGGGACGCGGCCGTGGTGCGTCTGTCGGGACACGACACGATCCCGTCACCCGGCGAGCCTGTGGCGCTGACCTGGGACGAGACACGCCGCCATCTGTTCGACGCAGACGGACGTCGGGTCGAAGCGGCTGCCTGATCACAGGCCAGTTCGGAAGCCGAGCGCCAACGTTCACACCTTTTGCAGTTTCAGATTCTGCGCGCGTTGTCTGCTGTCCCGGAACGACAAGGTCCGACGGGCCGCTGTAACGGCGTGTGCCAACGCCTTGTGAGGCTGATTTAGCCCCGACCCTTCATTTCACTCTTGATGCAACCTGCGCAGCCATATATAAATCTGGAATTGCATATCGGAATCACACAACCTTTTCTCCCATCGAGCCCGCCTGCGAGGTTTCCTTGTCAGACGACCCAACGCCCTCCTTTGTTCCACGCATCTCGAAGGAAAGACTCCGCGCGCTATTCATGGACCGGTTCCGGCAAAAGCCGGAGGTTCGGGACGTGCGGGCCGATCCGAATTCTCCCTTAAAATTCGACTATTTCCTGAAGACGGCAGGACACGGAACGATCGACCTCCTCAACGCCTACCTGATCCTGACGGAACGAGAGATGCCTGATCATGCGTTCGAGATAACGCTGGACGAATGCCTGGAGCGATTCTCTTACACCGGCCATGAGACGATCGACTACGATCCCGCACGCTTCCTGCCGATGGTGCGTCATTACCATTACCTCGAGCGGGAGATGCCCCTCTATACAAAGCTGATTGAGGAGAGGGATCCGCATCCTGAGAAGCACCTTGAGCACGTCATGCGTTATTTTGCCGGCGACCTAATCTGGTCGCTGCAACTGGACGCCCCGGATCATTACCACCTTGTCTATAAATGGACGCTGGACTCCATCGGAATGGACGTTGAAACAGCCTGGAAGCGGGCATTCGACAATTTCGCGGCCCTCGCCCACCAGGTCGAACTGTTTCAGCATGACAGCAATGTCTATGTGCTGCATTTTCCGGATCAGGAGGGCCTGGGTGCTTCACTGTTGGGATGCGACGGGCTGCTTGATCACATCCTTGATCGAAATCGGTTCGCGCGCATCTGGATAGCCGCGCCAACGCGGGATTATGTGCTGTTGGCGGATCAGGCGGCAGATGCCGGCGGTCCCGAAGGCTTGCTGGATTTAGCGAAATCCCAGCTTGCCGAAGCGGCGCGACCGCAATCCCGGATCATCTTCGAATACTCGAAGGGCGGCCCGCTTGTTGCGCAATACTGCCTGCCGGAAGAGACAATAGAGGCCTACCGGGCCGAGCATCGACCGGACCTATGCAGTTGATCGTCCCCTGTATCCGCGCCTCCCAACCGCCCTTTTGCCCGAGCGCCATCGTTGCTGCCTGACTGCCGCGCTCCCCCGGACGCTATCCGTCTCTCTGAGACAAATGTTCGGCGCTCGGAGACTTCGCACAAACCGGTGACAATCCACACGAACCGCTCACTCCGTCGACAATGCTGCTTCGCTTCCCGACCCAAAACCGTAAAGCGCCTTCCCGTCGGACGTTTCGAAAACGGGTCATGGACCATTACCGGTCCGATCCCCGCGTGAAGTCAGTCGTCCCGGATGCGGTGGGATCGCTTGGCTTTACCGTTGTGCGCACCGACACCTCGTTTGCCGGCGTTGACCTGCATCCCGCCTACGACTACCTGTGCGCGGCCGACGATTCGGACGAGATCGCACGGCGCCTCAACGAAGTGCTGGAATTCAAGCCAGGGCTCGACGACCTGTTGTTCGAACCCGACCAGTTCTATCCCGTGCTCCGCCATTATAGATCGCTCGGCCGCGAGACCGCTGCGTTTTTAGATGCGCTTCGAGCGGGAGAGGAAGACCCGCACCTGGCTGTTCGTCAGCGCATCATCCCGTTTGCCGGCGACCTTGTCTGGTTTCTGCAATATCGAACACCGGACCGTTTCGTCAGCGCCCAGCGCGGACTGCTGGCCCATTACGGGATACCGCCGGAAGAGGCATGGGATAACGCTGCGAAAAATGTGGATGCCATCCAACCCGAGATCGAGATCTCCAAAGCTGACGACAGCGAAATCTATCAGTTCACACTGCCCGGCTTTCCCGGTCTGGCGCCCGCCATCCTCGACTCCCGGCTGTTTCTCGACTGGTTCATTGACGAACTGAAACTCGACGGTTTGTGGCTTACCGCCACGACGAGGAACGCCGTCCTGGCCTGCAATCGGGCGGACGAGTACGATATCCCCAGCGCCCTTGAACTGTGTGTTTTTGCTCAGGATGTGCGGGACGAGGAGGGATTTTCCCGCTCCAATATTATGTTTCAGTACGAGCCGGGTGAAGGCGCCGTCCCTGCTTTTTTTCTTAATCAGGAACCGAGTGAGGACTATCACAGCATCTCCCCAATCAACTCAAGATATTGCTACGGACAGATGGTGTTGGAAGACGACCGCTACGGTCGATAGCAGATCGATACACTTGCAAGACTCGTGGCATCTGCAAGAAATGACCCACGTTAAGTTCCCCGATTTCTAACTGAATTCGGCCAAAGACGTGCCCGGTCGGCTTATCCGGTCGCCGCCTGCAACAGTGGCGTAAAAAAATAAATGGCGGGTTTTAAGCTTTTTTAGTTCACCGCTGTCACACTGTAGGCAACCGGTCGCGTCCCGAACGGGGCGGCCCGGCCACGCGGACCGATTGCAGCAATCCGGAGCCCCGACCCGGCGCCGATTTCCCGTCTCTCCGTCAATCGAGGCAGGATCTCCAGCAGCCCCGTCAGGCGGTTTCCTGAACCGGAACAACGGACACGTTTGAATGGCTGGCACCAATGAAATGCGGGGGTTGCGGGAATTCGCCCTGGACAGTTCCAGCCGCACATACTCCGACGATCAATTGTTCACCTGGCTCTTCATCGCCGCGCCCATCGCCATGGTTGCCAGTTTCGCCGTTGCCCTTATCGCGATCTGGGGAACGAATGCGGTGCTTTATCCGGGCGGCAAGATGCAGGCCGATGTCCGTCAGGTCCTCGACGACACCAATGCGGTGAAGATCGTGCAGGATATCAGCCCGGAAATGACGCTCGCGCTCAAAGCCTGCGCCCGCAGCCGCCGGATGGCGCGCCAGGGCCCCGACGCGTCGACACGGCAAGCCGGCATGGCGAGCCTCGACCAAAGGCTGGAAACCATCCTGCAAGGCACGACGAATGCACAGGCGATCCAATGCCTTGCCCGCTCCCACACGGAAAACCTCTGCGACACACCGTTCCGCGCGGGCTTTGTCGAACTGGTGCGCAGCCATCGCAAGGCGAATATCGGTTTGCGCCGCATCTTTCTGCCGGTCACCGGTGCCGGATCCGGCGCGGAGCCCTCGGCCGAACAGGTCCGCAGCGATCCGGTCAACGCTGCCGTCCTGACGCTCCTGGCATCGGGCCACCTGCAACGGTCGGATTTCAACGACAGTATTCTGGGCGAGCCCGACTGGATCTATACGATCGGCGGCGCAAGGGTTTTCCCCAGCCGGCCCTGCTGACACCCTGTCCTGACAGGGGCACATTGTGTCCTGAAATCTTTTGAGCCGACCTTATCTGAAACTCAACCGGTCACGGCCATCGGCGGTGGGCCGGCGGCGGCGTCGCGCTTTTCAAAGTCCTCCAGGATTTCCGCCCACAACGCGGCGATCTCGCGAGCGGCAATACTGCGCGGGCCGAATTCCGTTACGCTCTCGCCGCTGTTCACTGCATTCTGATAGCCGACCCGGTGCGTGATTTCGGTGCGAAACACCGGTGCGCCGATATCAACAAGTATGCTGCGTACCTCACGGACCGCGTCGGCCACGGCAAATCCGCGGCGCGGCGGGCACATCGTCAGGACGCAGCCATAGGCAATGTCCCGGCCTTGCGCCATGCGAACCGTTTCGACAACGGATGCCACATCAAGCAGACTCGGACGCACGGGAATCAGCACGAAATCGACACCGGTCATGGCGTCGGCAACCGTATCGTCTGCGATCGGCGGCGTGTCGACGAGCGCCCATCGCACATCGGAATCGGTGGCCGCCCGAAGAACCGACGGCAGGTCGCCGAGCGGAACCGCGGCAAAGCCCATCGTGTCGCTCTCGCGCCGCTTCATCCACACATCGATACTCGCTTGCGGATCGGTATCGACCAGAAGCGTGCGCCCCCCGTTTTGCGCAAGGGTGCTGAGATGGATCGCCAACGTCGACTTGCCGACGCCGCCTTTTCTGCTGAATATGCCGATTGACCGCATGCCGTCCCGTCCCGGAATCGCCGCCCAGCCTGTCACCGGTCCTTCAATAGGAGTAAAGGACATGGTCGGCCGGATCAAATCCGGTGCCGTGGCGGACCCGCACGATAGCGGACGTTCGCCAAGCCGCCGGCACCCTCTCGCGCCAGCGGGCGCGCCCGATTTATGAAGCAAACGTCACAGCCCGGTGACGATTTCCACAGGCGGCGCAGCGCAGCATGACGATCGTGAAAACAGCGGATCAGGCAGCCGCGGTTCCGGGCGCTTCCAGTTCCTCCGGCGAGGGACGATGGCCGCTGATATACAACACGCAGGTGGTGCGCAGCATGGAGGCGAAGTTCGGCACTTCGCCGTTGATCTCGATGGCCTCGTCGTACAGCTGGTTCAGGAATTTCGGTGTCGTCAGATCCTGGCTTACCGCAATCTCGTCAATCAGGTCCCAGAACGCAGCCTCAAGCTGGATGCTCGTCGAATGGCCGGCAATCCGGACCGAGCGATTGACGGATTTGTAGCCCTCCGGATCCTGTCCGGCAAAGACCCTGCACATGGGTTTCCTCCCGATAAAAGGGAACGATCATCGGTAGGCCCCGCCGCTTGTGACCGCCGCTGGGACCAACTCCCATGATCCCTGCAAACCGGGTCCGGCGCAAGTCGCGATTGAGTCCGGTGACGGCCTCTACCGGCCGTAGGTGTTCAGGATCATCGCCACGGATTCATCGACGATCCGATTCATTTCGTCCTCGGAAACGATCTCTCCGGAAAAGATCACCGGCCAGAACGCCCGCGCCTTGATCAGCCCGAGAAACTGTTCGGCCGCCGCCTCCGGGTCCGCGACCGCCAGCACACCGTCCTCGGCCGCCGCCTGCATGAATCGGCGAAAGATATCCATCGCGTCCATGCGGGCATTCATTTCGGCCGCGAGAACCGGATCGCGGATGATTTCGCCAACCACCATGCGCGCCAGGCGCATGAAGACCGGCGACGTCATGAGCTGTCCTTCGCCCCATCCCAGATCCCGCAACTGACCCTCGATCGGACGCGCCGGATCGTAGGTGATGTCGAGAGCGGGACCGGCCTGCCCGGCCATCAGGTCGAGAATGGCCCGAAACAGGGCTTCCTTGTTGGCAAAGTGATTGTAGACCGTGCGCTTCGATACCTGCGCGCGGGCGGCAATGCGGTCCATGCTGGCGCCCGAAAAGCCGAGCTCCTGGAACTCGGCCACGGCCGCGTCGAGAATCTGCCGGTTTTTTTCCTCTGTCAGTGCCATGTTCTGCAAGCCAGCCCTTGTTCCTGCCATCGCAAACCCTATTTCACGCTCAATGTAAACTATGCCGTTTACATTTTCTAACTTGAAAGTACACTGCACCGTGTAGTTTACCTTTCCATCAGCGTTGCGTCCAACGCTCAAACGCATGGGAGATTCCAGGCAATGTCCATCACACTGACGATCAACGGCGAGCGACGCGACGTCGACGCTGAACCCGGCACGCCCCTGTTGTGGGTGCTGCGTGACGAACTGGATATGACGGGCACCAAGTTCGGCTGCGGCGTCGCCGCCTGCGGCGCGTGCACGGTCCATATCGACGGTCAGCCGACCCGTTCCTGCATGACCTTCGTCGAGGATGCTGCCGAAACCGAGATCACCACGATCGAGGGCATCAACGGCAAGGTTGCCGAAGCGGTCCAGCAATCCTGGCGCGACCTCGATGTCGTGCAATGCGGCTATTGCCAATCCGGGCAGATTATGTCGGCCATCGGCCTGTTGAGCGAAACGCCCAATCCGACCGACGCCGATATCGACGCGTATATGAGCGGCAATGCCTGTCGCTGTGCCACCTACCAACGCATTCGCGCGGCCATTCACGATGCGGCCGGCAAACTGGAGGCCTGATCATGACCTTTCAAGCAACGAGACGGTCTTTCCTGGCCGGCGCCGCGGCGTCGGGCGCGGCCCTTGTCGTCGGCTTCACGCCGGCCGGCGTGCTCGCCGGCGGACGCATGGGCGCTGAGTTCAATCCCTTCGTGAAGGTCAGTGCCGACGGCACGGTCTCCGTCATTATCAAACATTTCGAGATGGGCCAGGGCACGACGACCGGCCTGGCGACGCTGGTCGCGGAGGAATTGGACGCCGACTGGGACACACTCGCCATCGAGTTCGCGCCGTCGGACAATGAACGCTATGCCAATCTGGCATTCGGTGCCCAGGGCACCGGCGGTTCGACGGCAATCGCCAATTCCTACATGCAATACCGCAAGGCCGGGGCCGCCGCGCGCGCCGTTCTGGTCGAGGCCGCCGCCAAGGAATGGGGGGTCGACGCCGGGTCGATCACAGTGGAAAACGGCGTGCTGCGCTCCGGCGACAAATCGGCCCCGATCGGCGCCATGGCAGCCGCGGCCGCCAAGCTCACCCCGCCGGCTGAACCGGTTCTGAAGTCGGCCGACGCATTCAAGCTGATCGGCCGGGAAGACCTGCGGCGCAAGGATTCCTATTCCAAGACCAACGGCACCGCGCAGTTCGCGATCGATGTCAAGGTTCCGGGCATGGTCTACGCCGTGATCCTGCGGTCGCCGCGCTTCGGCGGCACGCTGTCTTCGTTCGACGCGAGCGGAGCGGCGGACGTCGCCGGGTTCGTCGAAGCGAAGGCGCTGCCGAACGGCGCAGGCGTGGCGGTCTTCGGAAAAAACACGTGGGCCGCCATCCAGGCGCGCGAGGCCATCACGGCCGAATGGGATCTGAGCAAAGCCGAGAGCCGGTCGACCGATCAGATGATCGCCGACCATGTCGCGCTTCTGGACAAGCCGGAATTCCAGGCCCGCAAGGAGGCCGATCTTGCGGCCACCGGCAGCGCCATCGATGCGTCAGCCAAGACGGTCGAGGCCGAATTCCACTTCCCCAACCTCGCCCACGCGCCAATGGAAACGCTGAACTGCGTGATCGAACCGACCGAAACCGGCGTGCGCGTCCACGACGGCTCGCAATTCCCGGGCATCACGCATCCGACGATCGCCGGTGTGTTGCAACTCCAACCCGATCAGGTGGAGATCAATACGGTCTATGCCGGCGGATCCTTCGGACGCCGGGCGACAGCGACTTCCGACTATCAGGTCGAAGCCGCGCTTGCCTTCCAGCTGCTCGGTGGACAGACACCCGTCAAACTCGTCTGGACCCGCGAAGATGATCTGGCCGGCGGCTATTACAGGCCGATGGCCGTTCACCGGGTTCGCGTCGGCCTGGACGACCAAAACGCGCTGACCGGATGGGATCACCGCATCGCCGCCAAGTCGATCATCAAGGGCACACCCTTCGAAGGCGTGCTTGTGGAAGAGGGAATCGACCACACGTCCGTCGAGGGTGTGTCGGATTCGCATTACGCGATCCCGGCGTTTTCGGTCGGGCTCAGCGACTTCCAATCGCCGATGCCGGTCCTGTGGTGGCGAGCTGTCGGTCATACACACACGGCCTACGCCATGGAAGTCATGGTCGATATGGCGGCCGAGGCCGCGGGCGCCGATCCGGTGGAATTCCGTCTCGGCCTCCTGTCGGGCGGCGACAAGGACCAGCAACGGCTTTCCGGCGTCCTCAAACTGGCCGCTGAAAAATCCGGCTGGGGCGAAGCGCTTCCGGAAGGTCGCGGGCGCGGCGTCGCCGTGCACAAGTCCTTCAACTCCTATGTGGCCGAAGTCGTCGAGGTCTCGACACAGGACGGCGCAGTGAAGATCGAGAAAGTGACCTGCGCGGTCGATTGCGGCACGGCTGTCAATCCGGACGTCATCAAGGCGCAGATGGAAGGCGGTATCGGTTACGGAATCGGCGCCGTCATGCGCGATGCGATCACGCTGACGGACGGCGAAGTCGATCAGTCGAACTTCCCGGATTACGAGCCCTTGCGCATCAACGACATCGCGGCAATCGAGGTGCACATCGTGCCCTCGAGCGAAGCGCCGACCGGTGTCGGCGAACCGGGCACACCGCCTTCAGGTCCGGCCCTTGCCAATGCGATCCATGCCGCGACCGGCCAGTGGGTGACGAAGCTGCCCATGACTGCAAACGGCATCGAGTTCGCCTGATCTGAGAAGACAATCGGGGATCGTGCTGGCGACCCCTTTTGCGGCGCGTGGCGAGATCGGCCACGCGCCGTTTTAATTTGAGTTTTCTAAACTAAAAAAAATTAACTTGATTCTTTCAAGATATTTGGTTTGCTGGACCCGACAAAAGGGATCCCGCCATGACCACCGGCGCTGCCGCGCTCGCCCAAGCCCTCGCCCATTCCGGCCTGAGGACTATCTTCAGCCTTTCCGGCAATCAGATCATGCCGATCTACGATGCCTGCATCGATGCTGGAATCCGTATCGTGCATGTCCGCCATGAAGCGGCCGCGGTTTACATGGCCGAGGCCTGGGCGCAGGTGACCAGCGAAACCGGCGTGGCGCTGCTGACCGCCGGCCCCGGCTTTGCCAACGGCCTGTCGCCGCTTGCCTCGGCCCGCCAGTCGGAAAGCCCGGTCCTATTGATCAGCGGTGATGCACCGGTTTCGGGCGACGGATCGGGCGCCTTCCAGGAACTCGACCAGACGGCGATGACGGCGCCGACGGTGAAGACCGCGCTGCGGCCGACACGCTCCGAAGAGATGATCGGCGCCCTTGCGACCTGTCTGAAGTCAGCCTGTTCGGGCCGCAAGGGCCCGGTCCATCTGGCCTTGCCCTTCGATCTCCTGACGGGACCACATGCCGGCAATGCCCTGCCCGATACGGCGGATCTCGAACCGGATACCCATCCTCTTTCCGACGCGGACGCCAAAGCTATCGCCGATGCCATCGGCGCGGCGGAAAGGCCGATTGTGGTGCTGGGACCGCAGCATTCGAGAAGCCGGGACCCGCAAGCGATCCCGGCCCTGGAAGGGGCGTTCGGCGCACCGGCCGTCGCGCTGGAAAGTCCGCGCGGCCTGCGCGACCCGTCGCTCGGCGTGTTTTCCGAATGCCTTGCCAAGGCCGACCTTCTGGTCTGTCTCGGCAAACCGCTCGACTTCATGCTCGGATTTGCAAAGCCCCCGGCTGTTTCAGCCGATGCCCGCATCATTGCGATCGACCCGGATATTGACGCGCTCGACCGGTCCCGACGGCTGGGCGGATCTCGCCTCGCCATGGCCATTCAGGCGGACACGCGGGCGGCGATCGATGCCCTGACCGCTGCCGCCGCCCCGACCGAGGCCGGGTCATGGACATCGGATGTGCATTCGGCGATCGGCTTTCGAGGCGCCGTCGGCAATACCAATGGCCGACCGGACCCGCGCCGTGTCTGTGAACGCGTCGATGCGCTGCTTGGCAAAGCCGACGATCCCATTCTGATCTGCGACGGCGGCGAATTCGGCCAATGGGCCCAGGCATTCTGTACGGCACCGACCCGTGTGATTAACGGACCGCTCGGCGCGATCGGCGGCGGCCTGCCCTATGCCATCGCGGCGAAGATTGCCCGCCCGGACGCGACCGTGGCCGTCCTGATGGGAGACGGAACGGCAGGGTTTCACTTCG